>NZ_AKJW01000069.1 GCF_000282135.1 Herbaspirillum sp. CF444 | reverse complement strand
TGCTGGATGATGTCGAGCTTGCCATCACCGTTGAAATCACCATACGTCCAATACATCGGATCCCAGCTATTGATGTCCGTCCCGAAGTTGAAGGGCGTCTGTCCGACAAAACTGCCATCGGCTCCGCGCTGATAGCTGAAGGTCAAGGGAGGCAGGCAAACGCCGTCCGGCGTGCACTCTTTAACAGAAGACAACAAGGAACGGAACGTGGAAGAACTTTGACTATATTGAAATTGATACTCTTTCGTCTGAGTCGAATCGGAAAACAATTTCACTTTAGTTAAACGGCTCATGCTGCGCATCTGCGCCGATGCTTGATAAAACACCGTATTGTCAGGCCGGCTCTCGTAAGAAAACTGTACAGAACTATGGGGTGCAGACCCTGAAGTCACATTTCCGGTGTAATCGATTCTCAGCGGGACATAGTCCCCATTTTGAGCATCCTTGGTATAGGTAACGGAAATGTAGTTGCCCTTCACATCCGTTATCTTGTTCAAGCTCCATATACTGACCGTGCCCGCAGGCCAAGCGGCATTGCTTCCGGCGGCCTTGACGGCCTCGATTCTGGCATCCGTCGTTCTGCCGTACTCCATCACCTGGCCGGCCTTGGTCCACACCTTGAACCAGGACGGACCATTGCCGGCGCTGCCGTACGACACAATTTTCGCGAAGCTTTCCCGTTCAGTCCGATACTCAGTGCCGTCTCCGCCTTCACTCCCGCTGATGGCAATCAGTCTCTGCCCATCCAGACAATATCTGTCATTAGCGTCGTAATTCACCGCGCCTCGAACACCATCTTGCGCCATTGTTCTGGGGCATCTGCCTACGCCGCCCAAGCCGCCCAGACTCCATCCCGCGCCCAGCAAACCGTTGCCCGCCTGGCTGGAATAGCTCAGTGAAAGCTTGGGCTCCATGCCACCGACACCGGGGGCAACCTGAATTGGAATCGTATAGGTTGCGGCACCACTTTCACTCACCTGAAACTGCCCCGGCGTAGTGACTTGGGCTTGCGCGAAAGGAGATATGACAAGCGTTGGTAATACACAGGCGACAAACAGCCATGCACCACGTTTCAATGGATTGCGCAAAGGATTCCCCCGGAATTATTTTGTGTCGTATTTATTTTTACCACCAGCCATGAGATGTTCTTCATGCTGCAGCGCGCTATCTTAGCTAACTTGATCGCGGACGACTATAGGCTTTTAACTAAGTTCATTAAATATTTTTACAGTAAAATAAAACCTACCAAGAAGTATCTTTTATGCGGCTTAATAGTCGACGCGATTTGGAAAATTCAAAAAAATATTTTTGTAAATTGCCTTCATCAAGAAACGAGATGCTCTAGGAGTGATTGGAACCGCCCGCCTACGCCGTGCTGAGCCTGCGCGATGTCGGCGTGGTGGTGCACTACCATGCCTTCATGGATCAGTCGGAGCAGTTTCCGTATTACGGCTGAGGCTTGTTTTCCGGCAAGCACGGCGAATAACCGAATAAGCTCACCGTCGTCCCAGCGAACGCTGGGACCCAGTGTCGTATCGGCCGCTTTAACGACACTGGGTCCTGACTTTCGTCAGGACGACGGGAAAGCAGAAACGGCAAGTATTTTCAACGCGACCGCAAAAAAAACGGGGAGGCACACTGTGCACTCCCCGTTTTCCATCCGACATTCTGAAACCGGAATTTCGGTTTAACTACCTTTTCTCGTCTTGAACGCCGGCACGAACAAATCCGACCACACGGCAGGCTTGGTCTTGATGGTGCCCGCCTTGTCCATGAACACCACGTATTGCATGATGTCTTCCGGCGTGGTCGTGAATTGCGTGTCCGGATCGGCCAGCATCTTCTCGACTTCATCCTGGGTCAGCTTCATCTTCGACACGCGCAGGAAAGTCTCCGCCGCGCCCTTGCGGTTCTTGGCAATGTAGGCGTTGGCTTCTTCCTGGGCTTCCATGAAGGCTTGCGTCAGCTTGGGATTCTTGTCGGTGAACTGCTTGAGCGCGAACACGACGTCGATCGTGATGTGGCCCAGCACGTCGGAAGAATTCAGCACGCGCTTGATCTTCGGATCCTTGACTTCCTGGTACGAGAACGGCGGCGAAGTGAAGTGCGCGGTGATCTCGGTCTTGCCGGACAACAGCGAACCCAGCGCTTCCGGATGACTCAGGCTGACGGTCAACGGGTCGAGCTTGGCGTAGTTCTCGATGCCGAAAGTCTTGGCGGCGGCCATTTGCAGCAGCACGGCCGACAGCGAGGTCTTGATGCCCGGAATCGCGATCTTGTCCTTGGCGGTGAAATCCTTCAGCGACTTGACGTTCGGGTTATTGGTGTTGAGCCACAACGGCGAAGTGCTCAGTGCGCCGAGACCGATGACTTCCGAACGCGGAATGCCGTGCGCCTTCGACCACAAGGTGATGAAGCCCGGCGCGCCGGTGCCGGCGATGTCCAGGTTGCCCGACAGCATGGCGTCGTTGATGACGTTGCCGCCGTCCAGCAGCACCCAGTTGGTCTTGACGTCGCCCAGGCCGAGCGCCTTGGCGTGCTTTTCGATCAGGCCCTGGTCGCGGATCACCATCAGCGGCAGATACAGCAGGCCGTAGCCGTGCGACAGGCGCACCACCGGCGCTTCGGCGCGGGCCGGAACACTCGCGGCCAGCATGGACAGGCCGAGCGTTGCGGCCATCACTATCTTTGAAAAATGTCTGCGTTTCATTTGGTCTCCTTTGAAAGGTTCTAATTTATTTAGCCGAACCTGTTTGTGATCCGTAGCGAGAAGCCATCAGCCGGTGGCGGACGGAGCAGAGGAACCGGAGTGTACTTTAGTACATGAGGATTCCGAGCACCGCCCGACGCCGGATCATGGCTTCGCAGTAGGATCACAGACAGGTTTAATGTTGCATGCCCCAGCGGCGGATAGTCCGCTTTTCGATTTGGGCAAAGATAAGATTTTCGACAAACAGGCCGATCATGATCACAAAGAACAGGCCCGAGAACACATTTGCCGTTTCCAGCTGATTACGATTCTCAAAGATGTACCAGCCGAGGCCGCCGGTGCCGGACGACACGCCGAACACCAGTTCGGCGGCGATCAGCGTGCGCCAGGCAAACGCCCAGCCGATCTTGAGGCCGGTCAGGATGCTGGGGAAAGCGGCCGGGATCAGGACCGAGCGCACCAGCGAAAAACGTTTCAGGCCGTAGTTCTGCCCCACCATGCGCAAGGTATTCGACACCGAGCGGAAACCGGCGTGCGTGTTCAGCGCCACCGCCCACAAGACCGAATGCACCAGCACGAAGATAATGCTGCCGGTGCCGAGGCCGAACCAGATCAGCGCCAACGGCAGCAAGGCGATCGCCGGCAGCGGGTTGAACATGGAGGTCAGCGTTTCCAGGAAATCGTTGCCGATGCGCGAGCTGATCGCCAGCGTGGTCAGCAAACCTGCCAGCAGGATGCCGAGGCCATAGCCGATCAGCAAGGTCTCCAGCGAGACGGCGGCGCGTTGAAGCAGGACGCCGCTGCTGATGCCGCTCATGAAGGCATGCAAGGTTTCGCTGAAGCTGGGGAACAGCAGCGAGTTGTCGAGCCAGCGGCCGTAGACCTCCCAGATCAGCGCCAGCACCAGCAGGATGGCGGTCTTGCGGATCCAGCTGATGCGGTAGATGGCTTCGAAGGCCGACAACGGGCGCTGGACTTCGGCGACGGCGTTGCGGTTCGGTTCGACGATGATTTCCGGACGCACGAAAAGTGTGTTGTTTTTGCTCATGGCATGTCTCTTTATTTATTAATGCGCGAACAGCATGTCGTTGATGCGCTGCTCCAGTTGGGCCTGGCTGGCGGTGCCCATTTCTTCCGGCGGGATGCTGTTGAGCTCCGCCCTGACCTGGCCCGGATGCGGCGACAGCAGCAGGATGCGGGTGCCGATGCGGATCGCTTCTTCAATCGAGTGCGTGACGAACAGCACCGTGAAATTGGTGTCGTCCCACAGGCGCAGCAACTCGTCCTGCATCTTGCGGCGCGTGAGCGCGTCAAGAGCGGCGAAGGGTTCGTCCATCAGCAGCACGTCCGGCTCCATCGCCATGCCGCGCGCAATCGAGACGCGCTGCTTCATGCCGCCCGACAAGGTGTGCGGATAGCTGTCGATGAATTTGGCGAGGCCGACTTTTTCGATGTAATAGGCGGCGCGATCCGAGGCTTCCTTGCCTTGCAGGCGACCGCTGGCGTGCAGCGCGAACTCGACGTTCTGGCGCACGGTCTTCCACGGCAACAACTGGTCGAACTCCTGGAACACCATCATGCGATCGGGACCGGGCTGGCTGACTTCCTTGCCCTTGAGGCGGATCTTGCCGCCGGTCGGCTGCAGATAGCCGCCGATGGCCTTGAGCAGCGTCGATTTGCCGCAGCCGGATGGGCCCAGCAAAATGTAGCGATCCGACGGATGCACGTTGAAGCTGACTTGCTGCGTTGCAGTAACGAGCGAGTCGGAAGTCTTGTATTGCAGGGTGACGTTCTCGATTTCCAGCAGAGGCACGGACGGATCCACAGGCGTGGAGGAAGACTGCGGCGCTGCCGCAAGATCGTTTTTCACAAAATCTCCTTAAGGTACTTTTATTAATTCTGTGAAGGATGCTAATCTCGGAAGCTGTAATGAAACTGACATACCGCTGAATGCTGCTTGCTATATTTTTCGGATATGTCGGCATCAATAAATCGAGACACCCCACCATGGAACCATCATGCGCATCCTCCTGGTCGAAGACACGGCCGACGTCGCCGAAGCGATCATCGCCCACTTGTCGCGCATCGGTCACACGGTCGACTGGCAAAGCAAAGGCAACGAAGCCGCCAGACTGGTTACCGATCCCTACGACTTGCTGATCCTCGATGTGATGCTGCCGCAGCAGGACGGCTTTTCGCTGCTCACGCGCGTGCGTGAAAAAGGCCTGACCACGCCGGTGCTGATGCTGACCGCCTGCGCCGAAATCGAAGAACGCGTGCGCGCACTCGACCTCGGCGCCGACGACTACCTGATCAAACCCTTCGATTTCCGCGAACTGGATGCGCGCATCCGCGTGCTGCTGCGCCGCAGCGGCGGCGAAGCGACCAACCTGCTGAGTTGCGCCAACCTCACCATCGATCGCAAAAGCCGCACGGCTTCGCTCGACGGCATGCCGCTGGAGCTGACGCGGCGCGAAGTGACGCTGCTGGAAATCATCGCCGCGCGGCCGGGACGCATCTTCGGCAAGGACGAGCTGATCGACCGCCTGTTCAGCGTCGACGACACGCCCAACGCCAATACGGTCGAGCAGTACATCGGCCGCCTGCGCAAGAAGCTGGCCGGCGCCGGTTTCGAAATCCGCACCCTGCGCGGCCTCGGCTACCAGCTGGTGCTGCTGCCGGCCGGTGCGCAGTCCCCGGCAGCGGCGGCGCACTGAGGTCCGCATGATCGTCGCCGGACGTTCACTCTACACGCGCCTGGTCATGCGCGTCGGGCTGGTGCTGTCGATCAGTTCCGTGGCCCTGCTGATCGCCATCTGGATCTCGACCCAGCTCGCCGCCAATGAAGCCTACGATCGCATCCTCACCGGCAGCGCGCTGCAGATTGCGGAAAACACCTGGTACCAGAACGGCGCCGTCAACGTCGACGTGCCGTTGGCGGCCTTCTCCATGCTGACGGCGGGCGATCAGGTGTTCTACGTCGTAGTCGATCCGGAGGGCCGCACGATTGCCGGCGATCCCGACTTCAAACCCGAGATCCCCTGGAAAAGACTGAAGGACGGCCCGCTGCTGCAAGACGGCGCCTATCTCGACACGCCGGTGCGCATGGCCATTGTCGGCCGCCGCATGCCGGTCGCCGGCGAGCATCCCTGGGCGGTCATCGTGCTGGCGCAGACCAACAACGCCCGCCTGTCCTTTGCCAAGAGCGTCGGCACGCGCGCGCTGCTGGTGATCCTGGCGATGGGCGTGCTGACGCTGGTGGCGGCGATGTTCACGCTGTACCAGGCCTTGTCGCCGCTGAAGAAAATCGAAGCCGCCATCCGCGAGCGCGATCTCAACGACTTGTCGCCGCTGTCGATCACGGTGCCGGTGGAAACCCATGCCCTGGTGAGTTCGATCAACGCCTTCATGCAACGGCTGGCAGTGCATCGCGCCACCATGCGGCGCGTCATCGGCGACGCCGCGCATCAGTTGCGCACGCCGGTGACGGCCCTGGTTTCGCAGATGGAATTGCTCTCTGCACAACATGACGATGAAGGCCGCCGCCATCATCTCGACCGCCTGCGCGAGCGCACCCGCCACCTCGGCGCGCTGGTCAATCAACTGATCAATCACGCCATGGTGCAACACCGCAGCGACACCGCCGCTTTCGAGAAAATCGACCTCGGCGAACTGGTGCGCCGCGAAATGGCCGACATGCTGTCGCATCAGGAACGCCAGCTCGACCTCGCGATGGAAGCGCCCGAGCAGCCTTGCCTGATCATGGGCGACGCCATCAGCCTGAGGGAAGCGATCAAGAACGTGCTCGGCAATGCGCTGCAATACGGCGCCGCGAGTTTCCTGCACGTGCAGCTGGAACCGGTGGAAAACCAGTTCGAACTGCGCGTCATCGACGACGGCCCCGGCATCCCCGAAAACGACTGGGAACGCATCCGCAAACCCTTCGCCCCGCGCAGCGGCGAACGCGTCGGGGCCAGTCTCGGCCTGTCGATCGTGGAAGAAGTCATGCGCACCCACGGCGGCGTGCTGCGCTTCGGCTACAGCGGCGCGGGCAGTTTCATGGTGGTGCTGAGTTTTCCGGCGGCAGCACCGTCTGCGGCGTGACGATGCCAGCCCCGGCTTTTATTTGAAAATAAAATTAATAAAATCAATAACTTGAGATGGATACTTAATGTATCACTTCCATTCAAGGATGGCGTTTTTCTTGTCCAGCCAGTGCACCTTCACGGTCGACGCATTGACCTTGCGCCCGGCGCAGGCACTGGCCGCCAGCGCGAACGGCGTGTCGTAGTAGCGACCGTCATTCGACGAGCGCAAGCGCGTCTGCGGCGCGTTCTGGGCGAGCCAGTCGGCGGCATTGGTGCGCAGGTAGATCATGCAGGCGCTGCCGCTGGTGTCGGCGACTTCGCATTTGCAGGTATTGGCGCTGGTGGTGACCACCGGCTTGTCAGGCGCCGGCGGCGGATAACCGAAAGGATGGCGCTCGATCAACTGGGCCGACGCCGTGCCGGCCCCGAGCATCGCCAGCAAGGCGACTGCACCGAAAGATGAAAAGACGGGCGAAAGAAATGATTTCATAAACGGTCCTTTTGCATAGCGTCAGTTGCCTAGACTTTCTTCACCTTCAACTTCCACAGCGACGTCACTTCCTTCATGCGCGCGGCAGACAAGGGATCTTCCGCATCGCTGGCGCGCGGATGGCGCGGCTTGATGTCGGTCTTGCCGACCACCTGCAAACCCGCCTTGTCGATCATGGCCTGGATGTCGCCGCGTGCCCGCAAGCCCAGATGTTCGGCGAAATCGGACATGATCAGCCAGCCTTCGCCGCCCGGCGTCAGATGTTCCGGCAAGCCCTCGATAAAGCCGCGCAACATGCGGCTGTCGGGATCGTAAACTGCCGCCTCGATCGCCGAACTCGGCTTGGCCGGCACCCAGGGCGGATTGCACACCACCAGCGGCGCGCGTCCGGCAGGAAACAGATCGGCGCGCATCAGCTCGACCTGCTTGTTCACGCCCAGGCGCTTCAGGTTTTCGGCGGCGCAGTCGAGCGCGCGTTCGCTCTGATCGGTCGCGACGATGCGTTTGACGCCACGCTTGGCCAGCAGCGCCGCCAGCACCCCGGTACCGGTGCCGATGTCGAAGGCCAGATCGACGGTCGGCAACACCGCTTGCGCGATCAGGTCGACATATTCGCCGCGCACCGGCGAGAACACGCCATAGTACGGATGGATGCTGCCGCCCAGTGCGGGAATCGGCACGCCCTTCTTACGCCATTCATGCGCGCCCACCAGGCCCAGCACTTCGCGCATCGACACGACGCTGGCTTGCTCCCCGGGGCCATACACTTCCGTACACGCCTGGACCAGGTCGGGCGCCCGCCGCAAGGGAACGCTGTAATCGGCTTCCAGCGGCAGCAGCAGCATGCCGAGAATACGGGCGCGCTGCGCCTGCGCCTGACGATGCTGATGGAATGCCTGCGTGATGGAGATCGTGGAGATCGTGGAGATTGCCGGTTGTGCAACTGATTTGATCGTTTTTTTACCGGCAGCTCTGTCCGCCGCCGCTTTATCGGCCGCCTTGCCGCTCTTGCGCTCCGATTTCTTGTCGATGCGTCTGGCCAGGGCTTGCAGCAATTGCCGGGCATTTTGATAATCGCCGCGCCAGAGCAGGCCGGTGCCTTCGCAGACCAGCTTGTAGGCGACGTCGGCCGGAATGCGGTCGTCCGCCACAACGACGGTTTTTGGGGGTGGATTGCCGGCTTCGGAACGCCAGCGGGCGGAACGAATTTCCCCTGCTTCAGTCCAGCTTATAAGGGGGTAATCGCTCATGCTGCTGCTTTCGTAATCGTTTGACATGGCGCAGTGTAACAAAATGCCTGAGCGACTCCCTGCACGAGATCGAAACTTCTCTTATGATGAAGGTGTTATATTGAAAGCAACTGCAGTGAAAGCAACTGCACTGAAAACAAAAGCATGCGCAGATCCTGCGATGCACGTCCCCCATCTCAATAACCGCTGGAGCCGATATGTCCGATCCCATCCTGCGTCAAGACGACACCCACCACGTACGGCTGAAACAGATTCTTGCCGAGCTGGAACAGGAACTGCAAAACATTGCCGTCGACAGTCCCGAAACGAGAACCCTGAAGAACGATTTCGCCGTATTGAAGAGCCATCTGGATTCGCCCGAGGTCGAGGCCGGCGTCTTGCGCGAGCACATCGGCAAGACCCAGAATTCCGCGATGAATCTGATGGACTCCGTTGAAGGAGCGATCCTCAAGGACAGTCCCTATGTCGCCGAACTCGGCCGCATCCTGGGCATGATCTGACCACCTGAGCTTCAGACAAAAGGACACGGCATGTACGCAAGAATCCTCGTCCCCGTCGACGGCAGCGCCACCGCCAACCAGGCGCTGGACGAAGCCATCAAACTGGCCAAGGCGCTCGGCAGCACAATCGAAATCATCCACGTCGTCGACAACAGCTACATCCTCTACGACACCGGCTACCAGCCGCCTGCCGGCCTGCACCATGACTTCGTGAGCGCCGGACAAAACATCCTCGACGACGCCAGAAAACGCGTGGAAGCCGCCGGCCTGCCCGGCAACACGCGCATCATCGAAAGCCCGGTCGCGCCGGGCGACATTCCCGCCACCATCCTGCGCGCCGCCAGGGAAAGCAGCGCCGAGCTGGTCGTCATCGGCTCGCACGGCCAGAAAGGTTTCCGCAAGATGGTGCTGGGAAGCGTGGCGGAAAAAGTCATGCACCAATGCCCCTTGCCGGTCTGGATCATTCGCGGCAAGCAAGCCGCCGAATAGAAATCGCCGGCGACAACAAAAAAGGCCCGATGTCCTCATCGGGCCTTTTTTACGCCGGTGACAGGTGACATCACGCGCCGTTATTTTTCCGGCAACGGTATCCATTCGACTTCGCCGGGAATGGCCGGGAAGACGGACCGATCCTGCGCCCGCCAGGACAGCTTGGCGCTCTCGATCAGCTCCTTGCTGCTGGCCACGAAATTCCACCAGACGAAGCGCGGGCCGTCGATGGGCTCGCCGCCCAGCAGCATGAACAGCGCATCGCTCTGCGCCGTCAGCTTGACTTCGCCGCCCGGCTCCAGCACCGCCAGCACGCCCGCTTCCAGCGCTTCGCCGTCGAGCGAAGCGGCTCCCGTCACGACATAGACGGCGCGCTCGCTGTAATCGGCCGGCAGGCTCAGCGTCGCGCCGGCCTTGATGCGCCCCGACAGATACAGCGTCGGACTGGACGTCCTGACCGGCGACTGCTGGCCGTAGGCCTTGCCGGCCAGCAGATGCAGGCTGGCGCCGTCCAGTTCGATGCGCGGCATGTCGGTTTCCGGATAGTGATGGAAGCTGGCCTCGCCCTGCTCCTCATCCTTGGGCAAGGCCACCCACATCTGCAGCCCGTGCACCGGCACCTTGTCGTTGCGGATATCTTCGGGAACACGCTCCGAATGCACGATGCCGCGCCCCGCCGCCATCCAGTTGACGGCGCCCGGCGTAATGCGCTGCACGACGCCGAGGCTGTCGCGATGCATCATCGCGCCGGAAAACAGATAGGTCACCGTCGCCAGGCCGATATGCGGATGCGGCCGGACGTCGCCTTCGGTGGTGTCGCTGTCGAATTCCACCGGTCCCATGTGATCGAAGAACACGAAGGGACCGACGGTGCGGACGGCAGCCGCGGGCAACAGGCGGCGCACCGGGAAACCAATGTCGCGCACCAGGCCGTGGATCAGATGACGAATGCTGCTCATGGCGGTCCTTTTCAGAAATAATTAAAAACGTCCGGCGCGGAAATCGTCGATAGCCTGCTCGACTTCTTCCCGCGTATTCATGACAAACGGTCCCCACTGCGCAATCGGCTCATTCAACGGCTGTCCCGAGATCAGCAGAAAACGGCTGTCCTTGCCGGCATGGACTTCGACGCCCTCGGCTCCCGGCGTATTGCTCAGGATCGCCATGCGGCCTGCGGCTGCCACGCGCTTGTCTTCGCCAATCTGCAACTCGCCCTCGTACACATACAGAAAGGCATTATGCGTCGCCGGAATCGGCAAGGCTATCTGTTTGTCGGCCTGCAGATGCAGGTCGAGATACAGCGGCGCCGTGGTCGGACGTTCCACCGCGCCCTTGGTGCCGAAGGCTTCGCCGGCCAGCACGCGGACGTGTACGCCATCCTGCGGCGAGACTTCCGGGATGCCGGCCGACGGAATGTCGCTGTATGCCGGGGTAGTCATCTTGTCGCGCCCTGCCAGGTTCACCCACAGCTGAAAGCCGCTCATGAGGCCGTCTTCCTGTTCCGGCAGTTCCGAATGCACCAGCCCGCGGCCGGCGGTCATCCATTGCATGCCGCCCGGTTCCAGCAGACCTTCGTTGCCGGCGTTGTCGCGGTGGCGCATGCGCCCTTGCAGCATGTAGGTCACGGTTTCGAAGCCGCGATGCGGATGGTCGGGAAAACCGGCCAGATAGTCGTCCGGCTTGTCCGAGTGGAAAGCATCCAGCATCAGGAAAGGATCCAGGCGGCGTTGCAAGTCATGGGTCAGCACGCGGGTAAGGCTGACACCGGCGCCATCCTGGGTCGGGATGCCGTTGACCAGCCGTTCCAGCTGGCGGGTAAAAGTGGTGCTCATGGTGTTTCTCCTGTTATGGCTACTTGCGGCTACTGCTGCCGGGATCGGCTGCAGTGGCCTGATACTTCAAATGTCAACTATGCGAAACGATCCGGCTCGCTTATCCGGCTCGCTTACTCGGTTGGCTTGACCGACCAGAAAACCAGCAGAGCGCCGATGATCGACAGGTTCTTCAGGAAGTTGGTCAACTGGCCTTGCATCGCGGCCGGATCGACAGCCCAGAAACGGTGAGCAGCCAAGGTGGCGCCAACGGTGAAGATGGCGATCAGCAACGCGGCCGGACGCGCCAGGCGGCTGCCGCTCATCAGCGCCAGACCGGCGCCGACTTCGACGAAGATCGTCACGATGACGGCCAGTGTCGGCACCGGCAGGCCGAGGCTTGCCATGAAACCGACCGTGCCGGAAAAGCCGATGATCTTGAAAATGCCGGAAATCACGAACAGCGAAGCCAGCAAAATGCGGCCGAAGGTAAAAGCGGATTTGGAAATAGTCATGATGAAGTTCCTTAAAAAGTTGTTTTGGATAAAGCACGAATGTTTGGTTGGTAACGCTGAAAAACCCTGAAACTCGGATGAATCAGAAAGCAGGGTCAGAATAATGCGAATAAGCGCGACATGAAATTGATTATTTTTCTATAATCAATATCTAATAAATAGATAGTGTTGCCGTCATGAACATAGAACGCTTCTCCCTCGACCAGTTGCGCGTATTCGTCCAGGTGGCCGACAGCGGCAGCTTTCTGGCTGCGTCGCGCATCCTCGCCCGCGCACAATCGGCGGTCAGCTACGCCATCGGCACGCTGGAAAGCCAGCTCAACGTCCCTCTGTTCGACCGCAGCGGCTACCGCCCCCAACTGACCGACGCCGGCGAAGCCTTGCTGCGCGACGCGCGCCAGGTACTGGATCAGGTGGATTCGCTGCAAGTACGCGCCAATGCGTTCTCTCAGGGACAGGAACTGGAGGTGGCGCTGGCGGTGGATGTGTTCTTCCCCACCGACTGCCTGGTGGAACTGCTGCGGCGCTTTCGCGACGCCTTTCCGGCGGTGACGGTGCGGCTGGAAATCGAAGCCTTGGGCGCGGTCGCAGAACGCGTGCTCGACGGCCGCTCCATGCTCGGCATCCTCGGCACCCTGCCGACCACGCCGCCCAATCTGCTGCGCGTAACCTTGCCCAGCGTGACGGTGGTCGGCGTCGTCTCGCCCCAGCATCCGCTGGCGGCGGTCAAGGGGAGGATTCCGGACAGGCTGCTGGCGCAACAAACCCAGCTGGTGCTCAGCGACCGCAGCGAACTGACGGCGCGCCAGGACTTCGCCGTGCACTCGCGCCTGTCCTGGCGCATGAGCGACCTCGGAACCAAACACGCGCTGCTGCGCGCGGCAATGGGTTGGGGATACATGCCACAGCATGTGGTGAAAGACGACCTGCAAAACGGCAAGCTGGTCAGGATCCAGACCTCGCAGCATGCGCCGGAAGGCATGGCGCTGCCGATCCAGTGCGTCTACCGGCCCGACTATCGCGCGGGACCGGCCTTGTCGTGGTGGCTGGATGCGCTGGCGGCGTTGAAGACGCTGGATGGGATCAGCGTTACCGAGTGAGGCATGTTCAGTCCAGATCTGTCATGGCTTTCCAGCGTCGTCCCAGCGCACGCCGGGCCCCAGTGTCGTGACTACCGTGGCTACGACGATGGTGGATCCTGACTCTCGTCAGAACGACGACAGCATGCATCGTCAGGGCTGCTCAATGCGCCGAAAACCGGCTCCGATACTGCGCCGGACTCACGCCGAGCTGGCGCTGGAACACGCGTCGCAGGTTCTGCTCTTCGCCGTGACCGGTCTCGGTGGCAATGCTCTTGAGCGGCAGGTCGGTTTCTTCCAGCGCGCGGCAGGCGGCTTCCAGGCGCATGGCTTCGACGGTCTTGGCGGGCGTGCGGCCTTGCTCGGCGACGTAGGTGCGGGCGAAGGTGCGCGGACTCATGTTGACGCGGCTGGCCAAATTTTCCACGCGCAGGTCGTTTTTCAGGTTGGAGGCGATCCAGGCGTGCAGTTCGGCGAAGCGCGCGTTTTCGGATGACTGCGACACCAGCGGCACGCTGAACTGCGACTGCCCGCCCGGCCGCTTGATGAACATCACCAGTTGCCGCGCCGTCGCGATGGCGACCTTGTGGCCGTAATCTTCGTCCACCAATGCCAGC
Source organism: Herbaspirillum sp. CF444 (assembly GCF_000282135.1). Lineage (GTDB taxonomy): Bacteria > Pseudomonadota > Gammaproteobacteria > Burkholderiales > Burkholderiaceae_D > Herbaspirillum. Next base: position 11,401 of record NZ_AKJW01000069.1, on the reverse strand, counting down.
GCCAGATCGATGCCTGCCGTGACGCCGGCCGACGTCCAGACGTCGCCTGCGCGGATGAAGATCGGCTCGGGGTCGACTTCGATGTCGGGATATTGCTGCTGCAGCCGCAAGGCCCAATCCCAGTGCGTGGTCACGCGCTTGCCCTTGAGCAATCCGGCGGCGGCGAGCAAGAAGGCGCCGGTGCAGACCGAGCACACCCGGCGTGCCTTCCCGGCATGACGGACTATCCATGCGACCAATGCCGGATCGGCCTGAAACGTCTCGCCGACGCTGCCGCCGGGCGCAATCAGCGTGTCCATGGACTGGCCCTCGAAGGCTTCCAGCGGTTCCGTCATCACGGTCAGGCCGGCGCCCGTCAGCAGCGGCCCGCCTTGGGAAGACAAGACATGCACTTCATACAGCGGACGCGGCTCGCTCACGCCAGCCGACGAGGCCGTGCGGCCGGCCGTGACGAAAGTTTGCAGCGGGCCGCTCAGGTCGATCAGGTTCATGCCTGGATAGGCCAGCAATACGATACGCAGGGTCTTGCCGTGCTTCATGGGGTTTCCGTATTTCCGAAGTAAATGAGGCGTGATCAGGCCGTCGCTGCTCTTGCCGAGCTTGCCGCCATCCAGCGCATGCTGAGGATCGCGCAGATCGCCAGCAAGGGCAGGATCGCGATATTGAGCGCCGACCAGCCGTAGTGTTCCAGCAGCGGTCCTGCGGCCAGCGTCGCCAGTGCGGTAGCAGCATAGCGCAAAAATTCCGACAGTCCCTGCGCCCTGGCCCGCTCGTTGGGACGATAGGATTGCGCCAGCAAGGTGGTGCCGCCGACGAACATGAAGTTCCAGCCGACACCCAGGCACAGCAAGGCAAGGTAGAACGCCGGCAGGCCGGTCGACGCCATGGCGATCACCGCGCAGGCAAGATTCAGCAATACGCCGCAGAGCACGATCGCCCCCAGCCCGAAACGTTTGATCAGGTGACCGGCGAAGAAAGACGGCGCGTACATGCCGACCAGATGCCACTGGATGATGTTGGCGCCATCGTTGATGCCGTGATGGCAAGCCACCGCCGCCAGCGGCGCCGCGGTCATGATGAACATCATCACCATCGAGCCGACGACGTTGTTGGCCAGTGCTGCGATGAAGACCGGCTGGCGCGCGATCTCGCCGGTTGAACGTGGCGGCTCTTGCGGGGTGGATACTGCGGTGTCGATGGCGGCACCGGTATTTTCCACGTCGCGGTAGAACGCCAGCAGCACGACCATCGACAACAGGCTGAGCAAGGCCACCATCAGATACGCGCCGGAAAACAAGGCAGTCGGAAACAGATCCTTGCTCCACGCCGCCAGCGCCGGGCCCAGCACCGCGGCGATGACGCCGCCGGTGAGTACGGTGGAAATCGCCTTGCTTTTCAGTTCCGGCCCGACGGCGTCGGCCGCCGCCAGCCGGTAATACTGGGCAAACGCCTGGAACACGCCGACGCCCGCCGTGCCGACGCAAAAACTCCAGAAATGCCCGTGGAACACCGACCACACCGAAATCGCGCCGCCGATGGCTCCCGCCAGCGCGCCCAGCGCAAAACTGAGCCGCCGCCCCAACCGCTGGATCAGGAAAGCCGCGAACCATGTGACCACCGCACCGGCCACGGTGATCAGCGCGAACGGCAAGGTCGCCAGCGATTTGTCGGGCGCCAGCTGATAGCCGGTCAGCGCGGTCAGGGTCAGGTCGATCGAGATGGCGCAGGTGAACAGCCCCTGGCATATGGCCAGGATACGGGCGTTGCGATACCCTGCTTTGACGCTACCCGTTTCATCAGCCTCGGGTAAGAAAGGCCGGCTATCATTCTTTGCTTGATGGGGAGTTGGCATGATGTCCTTATGCTGAATTCGGCTGCACGCTCTGAACGTCGGCAACGGATAAATTGTCGAATCCATGCGGCATGTCGTCAATGACACAAAACTTTCAATTCCTGCCAACGCGTCCGGCCTGACACGCGTACAAAACCGCTCAAGGAGTGTTTATGCTGATGAACGCCAACGAATCCGCCCTGCTGATCATCGACGTGCAGGAAAAGCTGATGCCGGCCATCCACGACGGCGCCGCCGTGCTGGCCCAGAACATCCGCCTGGCAACCATCGCCAGCCTGCTCGGCCTGCCGGTGATTGCCACCGAACAAACGCCCGACAAGCTGGGTGAGAACCATCCCGACATCAAGCGCCTGTGCGACCGCACGCTGGTCAAGACGCACTTCGACGCCTGCGTCGACGGTTTGCCGGCGGCTTTTCTGTCGGCCTGCAAGGAGGTGGTCATCAGCGGCTGCGAAGCGCACGTCTGCATGCTCCAGACCGCCATGACGCTATTGCAGAACGGCTATCGCGTCTGGGTGGTGACGGACGCCACGGGATCGCGCAAGACCTCTGACCGCGACGCCGCATTCACGCGCCTGGCGCAGGCCGGCGCGCACCTGGTGACGCTGGAGATGGTGGCTTTCGAATGGATGCGCGACAGCCGCCATCCCTTATTCCGGGAAGTACTCAAGTTAATCAAGTAAACTGTTACGGATATTGCGTAATTAATAAGCAAGATAATAAGCAAGAAAATTGTTGCCGGGAGCAAAAAACAGTATGTCCAGTTCCACCAATACCGCGCCGGTGCTGACCGTGCAGGCGCTCCAGGCCGGTTGCGCTGCATGCAGCATGCATCAGCTGTGCCTGCCCATGGGCCTGGATGAAGCCGACATGCTTCGCCTCGATCAGATCATCGGCCGCCGTCGCCGCGTCAAGCGCGACCAGAGCCTGTACCGCATGGGCGACACCTTCAACACGCTGTACGCCATCCGCCTGGGCCACTTCAAGACCTACCAGATGAACAGCAACGGCAGCCAGCAAATCACCGGTTTCCAGATGGCGGGCGAATTGCTCGGCATGGACGCCATCGGCACCGGCCGCCATCAATGCGAAGCCGTGGCGCTGGAAGACAGCGAAGTCTGCGACATCCCGTTCAGCCAGCTGGAAGGATTGTTCCAGGACATGCCGGTGTTGCTGCGCCAGTTCCACCGCATCATGAGCAAGGAAATCTCGCGCGAGCAAGGCGTCATGCTGGCGCTCAACAACATGAGCGCGCAACAAAAGCTCGCCGCCTTCCTGGTCAATCTGTCGTCGCGCTACGTGACGCGCGGTTACTCGGCGACGCGCTTCCAGCTGCGCATGACGCGCGAAGAAATCGGCAACTACCTCGGCCTGGCGGTCGAGAGCGTCAGCCGCCTGCTGTCCGGGCTCAAGAAGAACGGCATCGTCGACGTCAATCATCGCGACCTGGAGTTGCTGGACTTGCCTGCGCTGCGCTCGATTGCGCTGGGCACGCCGGCCTGCTGAACCAACGCAAACGCATGGCGAATCAAGACACCGGCAAACCATCCTTCCTGCGCGCCCGGCTGGCCCGCGATCATTACCTCGGCTTGCCGCTGACCACCGGTATCCTGGCCGTGCTCTGCACGACGGCCCTGTTTGCGCTGGTCGCTTTGCATGCACTGCGTCCCGGCGCCCTGCCGGATCTCGATCAACGGATCGCCGACTGGTTTCACGTCCGCGCCTCAAGCAGCCTGACGACTGCCATGCTGGCTTTCACGCATCTGCACGGCACCATCGGGATTCTTGCCATGAGCGCCCTGCTCGCACTGCGGCTGATGCGCGACAAGGCCTGGGCCTGGCTGCTGACGCTCATCGTGTCGGTGCCGGGCGGCATGCTGTTCAACTATGGATTGAAATACGTCTTCCAGCGCATGCGCCCGCAATTCGAGCAACCTATCCTGATCTTGCACAGCTACAGTTTCCCCAGTGGCCATACGATCGGGGCGGCGCTGTTCTACAGTGTGCTTGCCGCGTGGCTGACGATACAGCCGGCTGGTGCGCAACGACGCTTGACCATCGTTGCGGCAGCCGTTGCGCTGACCGCGCTGACGGGACTGAGCCGCATCTACCTGGGCGCGCATTTTTTCAGCGACGTGATCGCCGCCATGCTGGAGGGATGGGGATGGTTTGCATTCTGGACAACGATTATTTTTACAATACGGCGGCACCAATTGGCACGAATGCCTTCCAACTGATTTGACCATTCCAAATCGCCCATGACAGTAAAGCCCGAATCGTCCCGCAGCATTGCCGTCATCATCAACGTCCACGCCGGCGGCGGCCACGCACAGGAACTCGCGCAGCGCGTCATCGACGGTTTCCGGCATTACGATATACAAGCACACGTTACCCTGGCCGAAGACGGCGCCCAGCTCATCAGTGCGGCCGGGAACGCCGTACGGCAAGGGACGGAAATCATCGTCGCCGGCGGCGGCGACGGCAGCGTCAACGCGGTCGCATCGATGGTCGCCGGCAGCAAGTCCCTCTTCGGCGTGCTGCCGCTGGGCACGCTCAATCACTTCGCCAAGGATCTGCAGATCCCGCTGGTGCTGGAAGACGCCATCCGTACCGTTGCCCAAGGCCGGGCGCTGACGATCGATACCGCTGAAGTCAACGGCACCCTGTTCATCAACAACTCCAGCCTGGGTCTCTATCCGGACATTGTGCGCGACCGCGAAAAACAGCAAAGCCGGCTCGGCCGCGGCAAGTGGCTGGCCTTCTGCCGGGCGGCCATGGAAGCCTTGCGGCGCTATCCTTTCCTTGACGTGCGCTTGCGCATCGACGACGTCGAACATCGCCGGCGCACGCCCTTCGTCTTCATCGGCAACAACGAATACCTGATGAACGGCCTCAACATCGGCACGCGCAAGAGCCTGACGGACGGCAAATTGAGCCTGTACGTCTGCCATCGCACCGGCAGGCTGGGTTTGCTGCGGCTGGCGCTGCACGCGCTGTTCGGCACACTGAAAGAGGCGCGCGACTTCGACATCCTCGGCACCACCGAAATCGAGATCGAAACCCACCACCGCCGCGCCAAACGCCTGCGCGTCGCCACCGACGGCGAAGTCAACATCATGCAGACGCCGCTGCGCTATCGCATTCGTCCGGCATCGCTGCGGGTGATGGTGCCTGCGGACACCAGCCTCGCCGGGGAGGCCTGAGCATGCGCACCATCGTCCATCTCTCCGACCTGCATTTCGGCCGCATCGACGAGGCGCTGATCGCGCCTATCATTGCGCAAATACACGCGATCGCACCCGACCTGATCGTGGTGTCCGGCGACCTGACGCAACGGGCAAAGTCGGAACAATTCAGGGAAGCCCGCCAGTTTCTCGATGCCCTGCCGCAACCGCAAATCGTCGTGCCGGGCAACCACGACGTGCCGCTGTTCAACGTGATGGCGCGCTTCTTCCGGCCGCTGACGAAATACCGCCGCTACATCACGCCGCAGCTGCAGCCGATTTTCATCGATGAAGAGATCGCCGTGATCGGCATCAACACCGCGCGCTCGCTGACCATCAAGGACGGCCGCGTCAACGACCGCCAGATCGAACTGGCGCGGCGCGAGCTGGCCGCCGTCGGCGACCACGTCGTGAAGATCATCGTCACCCACCACCCCTTCGACCTGCCGCCCGGACCGCAGCATCACGATCTGGTCGGCAAGGCCTTGCCGGCCATGCGCGCGTTCGCCATCTGCGGCGCCGACGTGCTGCTCGCCGGGCATGTCCACACGAGTTCCGCAGGCAGCAGCGCCGGCCGCTACGACATCGCCGGCTATTCCGCGCTGGTGGTGCAGGCCGGCACTGCCACGTCGACCCGCAACCGCGGCGAAACCAATTCGTTCAATGTCCTGCACGTGGAGCCGCACCGTATTGCCGTGGAGCGCATGCATTGGCGGGCAGAAGAAGAGAAATTCGTTCAAACCGCCAGGCAGGAATTCGAGCAACGCGGCAATGAATGGTTTTCCGCCTGATAAGGTCAGACGGTGCGCAGAACGAACTGCGGATTATACGAACCTAAACCCGCAGCAAGATGTCATCCCCGGCCAGCGCAATCAGCTGGTCACCCAATCGGCAGGAAAACATCGAGAATTGCCTCTCCCTCCGGCACATCCGGGAAAAAGCACACCCTTTGCACAAACAACGGAAAGTCGCGCGGCGCCTCCCCGCTTTGCGGCAGCCACTCCAGGTACAAAAAGCGTGCCGCCTGTTCCAGCATTTCTTCCTGCCCCTTCACACGCAGCACTGCGCAACGCCCTGCGGGAATCGTCTTCTCAACGATGCCCACCATGTTCTCCCGGATGGCTTGCGTGGTGGCGGCACAAATATCCAGACGAAAATCCTGCGGATCAACGTCAGCCGGGTTGTCGTACAAAATATTGAACGTGGCGCTCACCGCAGGCGGCAGGCGCTGTTGCTTGCGCCAGTCGATGAAGCGGCGCACGGACTCCCCGATCGTGCGCGGATCCCCGCGATGTTCAAGCGCTGCGACACGCGTCTCGTTGAAATCGACCATCCTGACGTCTTCAATACGGTAAGTATTTTTCATGGCGCGGATCCGGCTTTCTCTCAATGGTTGATAGATGGCATGCCAAGGATCCCATTGCGGCTGCGCGCGAAAGCCGGACGGCGATTGACCGATCTCTCTTCGAAACGCACGGGCAAACGATTCCGGCGTGTCGTAACCGTTGGCCAGCGCGATGTCGACCACCTGATCGTCCCGAAACGCCAACTGATACGACGCGCGCCGCATACGCCGCAACTGCACGTAGCGATACACGCCGACGCCGAACAATCCGGTGAACTGACGGTGAAAATGAAATTTGGAGAACGACGCCACGATGCTGAGCCGCTCCACCGACAGGTCGCCGTCGAGATGCTCGTCGATATAGTCGATCACTTTACGGAACCGGCCGTAGTAACGGTCAGGCTGAAAGTCATTCGTTGCATCGCTCTGCGCTTCATTCATCAATGGTTCTCCCTTGTGATTGAGAGATTATCGACGTGCGGCGCAAGCAGCCTGACCGATCTTGCTGAGTTTGCACGCCATGCTCAACCTGCCTGCACAAGGCGCCGAGGCTGCGGGTGCGGACCGGCCGGCGTCGACATCAATACTGGCTGCGGATGCAATGCAAAGCCGTCATCCTGGCCAAGCACTTGCGGCACTTCGGCAACCAGCGCATCGATGGCGACGCGCACCTTTGACGGCAGATGACGCGCGTGCGGCCACACGACGTGGATGTCGTTCGCGACCAGTTGATCCGCTCCCATCACCAGCGACAGACGTTCGCTATGCAGCTCGTGCCAGATCATCCAGCATGGCAGCCACGCCAGTCCGGCGCCAGCGACAGCCGCATCGGTGATGGCCTGCAAGTCGTCCAGCAGCAGCCGGCAATGAATGTTGACGTCCTGCACCTGGCCGTCGGCGGCCTGCAATTGCCATGGCGCAGTGCGACCCGCGTTGCTGTAGGCGATGCCCTGGTGCCGGGCAAAATCTTCCATGTGTTCCGGGATACCGTGTTGCGCCAGATAATCAGGCGCAGCGCAGATGCCCATACGCTGCACGCCAAGCTTGCGCGCAACCAGTTTGCTGGTGTCGGGCAAGGTGCCGATACGCACCGCGAGGTCGTAGCCCTCTTCGACCAGATCGGCGACACGGTCGTTGAACGACATGTCGATTTGCAAGGCCGGATAGGTTTGCATCAGGCGCAAGATCACCGGCGCGATGCAACGCCGGCCGAACAGCACCGGCACGCTGATGCGCAAGCGTCCGGAAGGCTCTCGCTTGCCGCCCTCAAACGCCTCTTCGGCGGCCTCCAGCTCTGCCAACGCGCGCAGGCAACGCTCGTAATAGATCTGACCGTCTTCCGTCAGGTTGTGCCGCCGCGTGGTGCGGGAAAAAAGTCGCACTCCCAGGCGCTGCTCAAGGCGGGCGACGATCTTGCCGACCGCAGAGCGGGTGACGCCCAAACGCTGTGCCGCCAGCGCGAAACTGCCTGCTTCGGCCACATCAACGAATACAGAAATGCCATCCAGCCGCTCGTTCATATTGGTTCCAAATCAGATTCAATGTTGATCAGAATATTACCCAATGGTGCTGATAATTCTCTTATATCGTAGCCGTTCGGTGAAAACCTTGCACCGGACTATTTTTATTTCTTACTGATTGGAAGTCACGATGAAAACCTACCAAATGCGTCTGGGCGCCGGTATCTCCGGCCTGACTGCCGTACAGATCGCCACGCCGACACCGCGAGCCAATGAAGTACTGATCAAGACCCACGCCGCGTCGCTCAATTACCGCGACCTGATGTTTGCGCGCGGCAACTACCTCAGCAAAGCCGAGCGTCCTCTGGTCGCGCTCGGCGATGGCGCAGGCGAAGTCGTTGCGGTCGGCGCCAACGTCACGCGCTTCAAGACCGGCGATCGTGTCACGCACAGCTATTTCCCCAAATGGATCGACGGCACGCCCGATCCGGAAAAGACCGCCCTCTCTTTCGGCACCGCCATTGACGGCACGCTGGCCGAATACTTCGTCGCGCCGGAAGAGTCCCTGGTGACCATTCCTGCACACTTGTCGTACACGGAGGCGGCAACGCTATCCTGCGTCGGCACGACAACATGGAATACCTTGTTCTCGGACGGCGGTTTGCTGCCCGGCGCGACAGTGCTGTTGCTGGGCACCGGCGGCATGTCGGTGTTTTCCCTCCAGGTGGCGAAAGCAGCCGGCATGCGCGCCATCATCACCTCCTCCAGCGACGACAAGCTTGAACGCGCCCGCGCACTGGGCGCCGACGCCACCATCAATTACATCAGGACGCCGGAGTGGCAGGAAGAAGTCTTGCGCCTCACCGGCGGCCGCGGCGTCGATCTGACGGTGGAGGTCGGCGGTGAAGGTACGCTGGCCCGGTCCCTGCAAGCCACGCGCATGGGTGGCGTCGTGTCGGTGATCGGCGGCGTCAGCGGATTCGGCGGCACGGTCATCGATCCGCTGGCAGTCATCGGCGGCGCGAAACGGCTCCACGGTATCTTTGTCGGCAGCCGCGTCATGCTGGAAGAACTGAATCAGTTCGTCTCAGCGACCAAACTGCACCCGGTCATCGACACCGTCTTCAGCTTCGATGAAGCGCCGCAAGCCTATCAGTATCTGGAATCAGGCAAGCAATTCGGCAAGGTGGTGATCCGCGTCGCCGACTGAGTCCGGCGCCGGCGCGGCGCACCAGGCACGCCGCGCTGGCGACAGTTCAGAACAACTCTTTCTGCCCCGTCACCAGCGCCGCAAAATCATCCTGCATGAACGGCAGGATGGCGTCCGCCACCGGTTGCAGCTGGCGCGTGACGTAGTGGTCGTAGTCGATCGCAGAACGGCGCGTTTCCAGCGGTTCCGGTCCGGCGGTGGTCATGACGTAGCTGATCCAGCCGCGGTTCTGGTATTGCAGCGGGCGGCCCTGCTCGCGGTTGAACTCGTCGGCCATGCGCGCCGCGCGCACATGCGGCGGCACGTTGCGTTCGTACGCATCCAGCGGTCGCCGCAGGCGCTTGCGATACACCAGCGCGTCGTCGCGCTCGCCGCGCAGCGTGCTGGCCACGTAGTCGCGCACGTAGGCCTGGTAAGGCTCGCGCCGGAAGATGCGGCGATACAGCTCTTGCTGGAATTGCTGCGCCAGCGGCGTCCAGTCGGTGCGTACGGTTTCCAGCCCTTTGTAGACCATTTCCTCGCTGCCGTCCGGCTTGACGATCATGCCGGCGTAGCGCTTCTTGCTGCCGAACTCGGTGCCGCGCACGTTGGGCATGAGGAAGCGGCGGTAATGCGTTTCATACTCCAGCTCGAGCGCACTCTCCAGTCCGTACTGCTCTCGCAGATGGGTGCGCCACCAGTCGTTGACGTGCTTGGCCAGCGCGTTGCCGATGGCGTCGGCCTCTTGTTCGCCATGCGCCGACTTCAGCCACACGAAGGTGGAATCGGTATCGCCGTAGATCACCTGATAGCCCTGCGCCTCGATCAGTTCGCGCGTGCGATGCATGATCTCGTGGCCGCGCATGGTGATCGACGACGCCAGCCGCGCGTCGAAAAAACGGCAGATGGTCGCCCCGAGCACGCCATACAGCGAATTCATGATGATTTTCAGCGCCTGCGACAAGGGCTTGTTCTGCCGACGTTTGGCGACTTCGCGGCCTTGCCAGATTTTGGCGACGATGGCTGGCAGGCTGTGTTTGGTGCGAGAAAAGCGCGCGCCGCGAAATCCCGGCACCGACTCGGCATCACCTGGATGCGCCAGCCCCTCCACCAGGCCGACCGGATCGATCAGGAAGGTGCGGATGATGGACGGATACAGGCTCTTGTAGTCGAGCACCAGCACCGAATCGTACAAGCCCGCCTGCGAATCCATAACGAAGCCGCCCGGACTCGACTCCGGCGGCGTATCGCCCAGGTTGGGCGCGACGAAGCCCATGCGATGCATGTGCGGCATGTACAGATGGCTGAACGCCGCCACCGAGCCGCCGGTGCGATCGGCCGGCAAACCGGTCACCGAGGCGCGCTCCAGCATGAAGTCCAGCAGCTGGGTCTTGGCGAAGATGCGCGTGACCAGTTCGCAATCCTTGAGGTTGTAAGTCGCCAGCGCCGGCTTGTCTTCGGCAAAGCGGCGGTCGATTTCATCCATGCGCTGATAGGCGTTGGTGATCTCCTTGCCCTCGCCCAGCAAGGTCTGCGCCACCGACTCCAGGCTGAAGGACGGAAAACTCCAGGTCGCCGCGCGCAAGGACTCAATGCCGTCGATGATCAGGCGGCCCGCCGCCGACGCGAAATAGTGATTCTCGTTGTAACCGTGCTCGCGCCACTCCAGTTCGCTGCCGTCGCGGCCGAAGCGCAGCGGCGTCTTGAAGCGTTCGGCATGCTCCTGCAACACGCGCAGGTCGAACTGCACCACGTTCCAGCCGATGATGGCGTCGGGGTCATGCCGCGCCATCCATTGGTTGAGCCTTTCCAGCATCAGCTGGCGGCTGTCGCAATACTCCATGTCGAAATCGATGCCGGACGCGTCGCCGTTCGGCGGACCGAGCATGTAGACCTGCCGCTGTCCGCAGCCTTCCAGCGCGATCGAATAAAGATCGCCGTGCATGGTGGTTTCAATATCCAGCGAGACCAGTTTCAGGCGCGGGCGATAGTCGGGCGCGGGTTTGAGCTGGATGTCGGTCAGCAGGCCGTGAGCGTTCACCTCTCCGCTGAACTGCACCGGCGCCGTGATGAAGCGCTCCATCAGGTAGCGTTCGGGCGGACGGATGTCGGCTTCGTAGACGGTGACGCCATATTCCCTGAGCAGCTTGTCGAGCTTCATCAGTTGCCGGTGTTGCTGGCAATACAAGCCCAGTACCGGGCGATGCTGGAAGTCCGTCAGTTGCAGAGGCTTCAATTCGTAGTTGCGTTCGTTGCGCAATACCTTCTCAGCCTGTTCGCGCTGCTCCGCCGGGATGAAGGCCACCGAATGCTGCAGCGGCAGGCGCACCC
>NZ_AKJW01000068.1 GCF_000282135.1 Herbaspirillum sp. CF444 | reverse complement strand
CGCTCCCTCCGGGTTCTTCCCAGAAAGGGCGCTGGCCGCGTTGCGCTCCTTGCCAGCGCCCTTTCTGGGAAGAACGCATCTCACGCCTATTTGTGAAATGAGTTCTAGTATCGTTGTAGCGTGATGGCGCAACTCAGGTCAGCGTCAACGCCAGTTTTTTGGCGGCCTGGTAACGCTCGTCCTTTTGCAGGCCGTCCCAATCCAGGAATTCGCTTTGCGGCACCAGGGCCGCGATACGCGCAGCCGATGCGGCGGAAACCCTGGTTTTCAGACCGGCCAGCAACTGATCCGCCTTGTCCGGCGAATTGCAGATCAGCACCATGTCGCAACCGGCATCCAACGCCGCCTGTGCGCCGTCGAGGACGCTGCCGGCGACGCTGGCGCCTTGCATGCTCAGGTCATCGCTGAAGATCACGCCCTGAAAGCCGATGTCCTTGCGCAGGATGTTCAACCATTTTTTGGAGAATCCGGCAGGATGCTTGTCCACCTTCGGGTAAATCACGTGCGCCGGCATCACGGCCGTCAGGCTCATGCCGAGCCAGTCATACGGCATGGCGTCGTCGCCGATGATGTCCTGATAGGCGCGGTCGTCGACCGGCGTGTCGATGTGCGAATCGGCCTGCACGTAGCCGTGGCCAGGAAAATGCTTGCCGCAATTGGCCATGCCGGCCAGCGCAAGACCGTGATTCAGGCTCTTTGCCAACAGCGTCACAACGCGCGGATCGCGATGGAAGGAACGTGTGCCGATCACGCTCGATACGCCGAAGTCAAGGTCCAGCACAGGCGTAAACGACAGATCGATACCGCATGCGCGCAATTCGGCTGCCAGCACAAAACCGACGGCTGTTGCCAGCCGGGTTGCTTCCAGCACGTCGCGATCCCACAGCTCGCCCAACACGCGCATCGCCGGCAGATGCGTAAAGCCGTCGGTCTTGAAACGCTGCACGCGGCCGCCTTCATGATCGACCGCGATCAGGACGCCGGGACGCGCTTCATGGATGGCTTGCGCCAGCGCCGTGATCTGCTTGCGATTCTCGTAGTTGCGTGCAAACAGGATGACGCCGCCGGTCAGCGGATGCCGGATGCGGCGGATATCCTCTGCCGTCAATGTGGTGCCGACCACGTCAAGCATGACGGGGCCCAGGGCTTGCTTCGTTTGCTTGGATTGTTGCTCCAGACCTGCTGCCTTCATGTTTTCTCCGCTATGACAAATGCGACCGCGTACTCCACCTCATCGGTGATCGAGACTTGCGCGGTCAGGCCCTGCTCTTCCATCCATGCTTTCAGCTTGCCGCTGCACACGACGACCGGTTTGCCGCTGGGCGCATTGAGCGTCTGCATCGACCGCCAGGTCATGGGCATGCGCATGCCCAGGCCGATCGCCTTGGAAAATGCTTCCTTCGCCGCAAAGCGCGTCGCCAGGAAACTGATGCCGCGCGCTTCGACCCTGGCTTTACGGCTGAGGTATTTAACCATTTCTTCCGGCCCCAGAATCTTTTCTGCAAAGCGATCGCCGCGCCGTTCCAGCGCGGCCTTGAGACGCGATATCTGGAGGATGTCGGTGCCGATGCCGTAGATCATGATCAGCCTTTGGCAACGTCCAGGCGCGCCTTGAGCATGATGGCCTTCATGTCGCTGACCGCCTTTTGCCAGCCGACGAACACCGCTTGCGCGACGATGGCGTGGCCGATGTTGAGTTCAGCGATATTCGGAATCGCGGCAATCGCCTGCACGTTGGTGTAATGCAGGCCGTGACCGGCATTGACCTTGAGTCCGCGGCGTATGCCTTCCAACACGCCGGCCTTGACGCGTTCCAGTTCTTTTTCCTGCCCGGCCTGGTCGTGCGCTTCGGCATAGCGGCCGGTATGCAGTTCAATCACGGGCGCGCCGGTTTCGGCGGCAGCCTTGATCTGCTCGTCATCCGGATCGATGAAGAGACTCACGCGGATGCCTTCGGCCTGCAGCTGTCGCACAGCAGCTTGCACCTGGACGAAATGCGTAACGACGTCGAGGCCGCCTTCGGTGGTGATTTCGGTGCGTTTTTCCGGCACCAGGCAGGAATCCTGCGGTTTGATGCGGCAGGAAAAGTCGATCATCTCGCTGGTAACGGCCGCTTCCAGATTCATGCGCGTGCGCAACAGCGGACGAATCGCTTCGACGTCGGCGTCGCGGATGTGGCGACGATCTTCGCGCAGGTGCAAGGTGATCGCATCGGCGCCCGCTTCTTCCGCCTGCAAGGCTGCCTGGACAGGATCGGGATAGGTCGTGCCGCGCGCATTGCGCAAGGTGGCGACGTGATCGATATTGATGCCCAGCTCGATGGCCGGACCGACAGGGTTCAGGAAGCTCATGACATTATCGCTGTGCGCTGTGAGGTGATTGGGAATGCGAGGCTGGAATTTTATCGTGCATTGCTTCCGGCGTCGCTGGTGAAGCGGGGACGGGACCGGTGAAGCCGATGAGGGCAGCGACAAAGCCTGCCGCCATGCCCGACCAGGAAAAATCGTTGAACACGTGAATCCCTGGCGTCTCAGAGCTGCGTCAGATCGATCAAAATCTGTCGCGTATTCAATTGTGCGCCGCCCAGATGATGCGACAACAAGGAGCGCATCAGGAATTTGCTTTGCGTCTGCGTGTTGACGTCGCTGTAGTCTTCCTGCTCCATGTCAAGCAAGGTTTTACCGGAGACTTTGGGCCAGGCGTCGGACAGGCGCGGGAAACGCACGCCCTGCTCCGGATCGACGACATACATTTCGTCCGGCGCCACCGCCTTGCCGTTGGTGACGCACACGGTCCAATCGCCGGCGACGCCGGTTTCCTTGAGCAAGGCGCGCTCGAACTTGCGCAACACGATGGGCGCGGACTCGCCGTGCGCGAGCTGATTCAGCGTCGACACGTAGTGATCGAACAGCGCCGGATGCGCATCGTCGCGCGCCAGCAATTTGACCAGCAATTCGTTGAGATAGAAGCCGCACAGCAGCGCCGATTTTTCCAGCGGCAGCATGCCGCCGACCCATTCGGCGACCGTCAGGGTGCGCACTTCGGATTTGCCGGCCCAACTGACCGACAAGGGCTGGAAGGTTTGCAGCACGCCGCGCAAGGTGGAGTGCGGACGCTTGGCGCCTTTGGCGACCAGCGCAACGCGGCCGTGATCGCGTGAGAACACGTCGACGATCAGGCTGGTTTCCTTGTAAGGGTAGCTATGCAGCACAAAGCCCGGCTGAGCCTGGATGCGGGTTTCTTTTTCGGGCACCTTGGCGCGGCGCGGTGTTGCCGATGTGCGCGTGCCGCGCTTGGGCGCGGCGGCATTCTTGGCATTGTCCAGCGCAGACTGCGTCGCCACAGCGCTCAGTGCTTCTGCATCGAGGGTCTGACCAACTGCGGTATCGGCGATGATCTCGGCCATAAAATGTATGTGTGCTGTAGGTGTTCTATTCGTAGCCGTAGGCGCGCAACCCGGCTTCGTTGTCGGCCCAGCCGGATTTGACCTTGACCCAGATTTCGAGATAAACCGGACCGCCGAACAAACGCTCCATGTCCAGGCGCGCCTGGGTGGAAATCTCTTTCAGGCGCGCGCCCTTGTTGCCGATCACCATGGCTTTGTGGCCGTCGCGTTCCACCAGAATGGCGGCGAAGACGCGGCGCAGATCGCCTTCCTGCTCGAACTTCTCGATCAGGACGGTGCTGGTGTAAGGCAGCTCTTCACCGACGAAACGGAAGACTTTTTCGCGGACGATTTCCGACGCCAGGAATTTCTCGCTGCGGTCGGTAATGTCGTCCTCATCGAACATCGGCGGATTATTCGGCAGCAGCTTGCGAATTTCTTCCTGCAGTTGATCCAGCTGAAAGCGTTGTTTCGCGGAGACCGGAACGACCGCCGCGAAGTTGTGCTGCGAAGCGACTTCCCGAGCGAACGGCATCAGGACCGATTTATCCTTGTTGCGATCGGACTTGTTCATCACCAGAATGCACGGCACATTGGCCGGCAGCAGCGCCATGACCTGTTTGTCGGCCGGACCGAAGGTGCCGGCTTCGATGACGTACAAGATCACGTCGGCCGCCGTCAGCGTAGTGGTGACGGTGCGATTGAGCGTCTTGTTCAGGGCATTGCTGTGGCGTGTCTGGAAACCGGGCGTATCGATGTAGACATACTGCGTGTTCTCAATCGTCTGGATGCCGGTGATGCGGTGGCGCGTGGTCTGCGCCTTGCGCGAAGTGATGCTGACTTTGGCGCCAACCAGCACATTCATCAATGTCGATTTGCCGACGTTCGGGCGACCGACAATGGCGATGTATCCGCATCGGTAATCGGTCGATGCGTCGGAAGGAGCTGTGGTGTCTGTCATGCGGTTTTACTTTGTGTAACGGGTGGTGCGGAGGCCAGGGCCTCGCTTCGGTTTTCGTTCAGATCGGCGGCAACCAGTTGCGCTTTGTGCTCGCCCTTATTGTCGCCCTTGTCGTTTTTTGCGTCGGTCTTGTCGTGCTTTGCTTCTTGCTTGCCGTCAACTTTATCAACTTTGGCTTCGCTTTTTGCAACGTCGGCCTTGCTTGTGCTGTCAGCCTTGGCCGCCTTGACCGAGACAGGCTTTTCCACTTTAGGAGCAGTAGGCTCAGCCAGCAACGGCAACTCCTCGTTCGGCGCATCCGGCTGTATCGTCGCGATGCCTGCCAGTTTAAGCTGCGTCGTGCGCGTGCGCGGCTTGCGTGCCGAGGCCGGCGCCTTGACCAGCGCAGCCTGCACCGCTTCCAGCGCCAGCTTGGCTGCGGCCTGCTCACCGGCGCGACGGCTGCCGCCGGTGCCGAAGACCTGGATTTCCAGCTTGGGCACCAGGCATTCAATCTCGAATTCCTGATTATGCGCCGCACCGTGCGTCGCGACCACGTTGTACTGCGGCAAGGGGATTTTCTTCCCTTGCAGATATTCCTGCAGCAAGGTCTTCGCATCTTTACCCAGCGTCTTGGGATCGACCGTATCGAGAATCGGGATATACAGCGCGCGAATGACGTCGCGCGCGGCATTGAAGCCGGCGTCCAGGAAAATGGCGCCGAACAGCGCTTCCAGCGTGTCCGCCAGAATCGACGGGCGGCGGAATCCGCCGGACTTCAATTCGCCCTCGCCGAGCCGCAAAAACTGCGATAAATCCAGGCGCTGGGCGATTTCATAAAGGGATTGCTGTTTGACGAGATTGGCGCGCAGGCGCGACAAATCGCCTTCGTCAATCTTGCTGTAGCGGTCAAACAAAAGAGAAGCGACGACACAGTTGAGAATCGAGTCGCCAAGGAATTCCAGGCGTTCGTTATGCAAGCTGCTATGGCTACGATGCGTCAAGGCCTGCTGCAATAATGTAGCGTCCTTGAACGTGTGCCCCAGCCGATTTTGCAATACTAATGGATCCATTTATTCATCCGTCGCTTAGAAGTCCGAACCCGGATGCGCCTGGCTGTTCTCCGCCAAGGCATTCGTCCGACCTCTCAGGCCACCCGGCCCGTTATCTGCAACCAACCGCAATATCGTTACCAAAACACGACGGCCAGCCGGCAGTAGGATTTTCCTGGACTGGAGAAAAATGCCGGGAAAAGGCTTTTTCTCCCTTGCTCCAAAAACATGATGCCTGACAGAAACTTAATGAAAACTGCCAATACGCTTCAAATTACCCAGATTCATCCAGACAAAGAATGCTTTTCCGACAATGTTCTGATCCGGTACGAAGCCCCAATAGCGGCTGTCCAGGCTGTTGTCGCGATTGTCGCCCATCATGAAGTACTGACCGGTCGGCACCGTGCAGGCAAAGCCTTCCGCGTTGTAGGAGCACAGGTCTCTCATCGGGTACTGATGCGGATCGGGCACGAAATTCGGGGCCCGTTCGTCGGTCAGTATGTTGTGCTCCACGCCGGACAAGTTCTCTTGCCACTGCTTATAGTACGTCAGATTCCCATCATCGAGATAATCTGGCAATGGTTTATAAGAAACTTCTTTACCATTTACCGTTAGACGCTTGTTTTTATAGATTATTTTATCACCAGGCACGCCTACCACACGCTTGATGTAGTCCACCGACGTATCTTCGGGATATTTAAAGACCATGACATCACCGCGCTGCGGATCATTCACGTTGATGATTTTTTTGTTGATGATCGGCAGGCGAATGCCGTAGGTGTATTTGTTCACCAGGATCAGATCGCCGACCAGCAGAGTCGGCACCATCGAGCTCGACGGGATCTTGAACGGCTCATAGAGGAACGAGCGCAGGAAAAACACCAGCGCGATGACCGGGAAAAAGCTGCCCGAATATTCGATCCAGGTTGGTTGGCGCAGCAGGCTGGCTTCCAGCGCAGCTCGTCCGTTGGTATCGCTCTTGATGCCCTCCCCGTTCAGCTTGGCGATGCGTGCATCGAACTCTGCCAGCGCAGCATCAGCCTTGGCGCGGCGTTGCTTGGACCAGAAGAATACGTCGAGAAACCAGATCACTCCGGTCACGATCATCAGGACAAACAGAATCAGTGCGAAATTGCCTAAGAGAGACTGCAGGTTCATTTTTCATCCACTTGTAAAATTGCCAGGAAGGCTTCTTGCGGAATTTCCACCGAGCCGACTTGCTTCATGCGTTTCTTGCCGGCCTTCTGTTTTTCCAGCAGTTTGCGCTTGCGGCTGATGTCGCCGCCGTAGCACTTGGCCAGCACGTTCTTGCGCAGGGCCTTGACGTTTTCACGCGAGATGATGGTCGCGCCGATAGCCGCCTGAATCGCCACGTCGAACATCTGGCGCGGAATCAACTCGCGCATCTTGGCCGCCACGGCACGACCGCGGAACTGGCTGTTGGCGCGGTGGACGATGATTGCCAACGCATCGACCTTCTCGCTGTTGATCAGCATGTCGACCTTGACCACGTCGGCCGAACGGTATTCCTTGAATTCGTAGTCCATCGACGCATAGCCGCGCGAGGTCGACTTCAGACGATCGAAGAAGTCGAGCACGATTTCCGCCATCGGCATTTCGTAGGTCAGTTGCACCTGCTTGCCGTGGTAGCTCATGTTGATCTGCACGCCGCGCTTTTGCGTACACAGCGTGATGACCGAGCCGACGTATTCCTGCGGCATGTAGAGATTGACGGTGACGATAGGCTCGCGCACTTCTTCGATCCGGGACGGTTCCGGCATCTTCGAGGGATTGTCGACCATCAGGATGGTGCCGGCGCCATCGCGCATCACGACTTCATATACCACCGTCGGCGCCGTCGTGATGAGGTCCATGTCGAATTCGCGTTCGAGACGTTCCTGCACGATTTCCATATGCAACAAACCGAGGAACCCGCAGCGGAAGCCGAAACCCAGCGCCTGCGACACTTCCGGTTCGTACTGCAACGCGGCGTCGTTGAGCTTGAGTTTTTCAAGCGAGTCGCGCAAGGCGTCGTACTGGTTCGCCTCGACCGGGAACAGACCGGCGAACACCTGCGGCTGGACTTCCTTGAATCCCGGCAACGGCTCGGCGGCCTTATTCCCAGCCAGGGTGACGGTGTCGCCGACCTTGGCTGCTTTCAATTCCTTGATGCCGGCGATGATGAAGCCGACCTGTCCTGCCGTAAGCGAGTCGCGCGACTGCGACTTGGGCGTAAAGACGCCGATACTTTCGGTCAGGTGGGTGGATTCCGTCGCCATCAGGAAAATCTTTTCCTTCGGACGCAAGGTGCCGTTGACGATGCGCACCAGCATGACCACGCCGACATAGTTGTCGAACCAGGAGTCGATGATGAGCGCTTGCAGCGGCGCATTGGGATCACCCTTCGGCGGCGGCACCTTGGCAATCAGCGCTTCGATGACATCTTGCACGCCCATGCCGGTCTTGGCCGAGCATGGCGTCGCATCGGAGGCATCGATGCCGATGACTTCTTCGATCTCGCTCTTGGCGTTGTCGGGATCCGCGGAGGGCAAATCGATCTTGTTCAACACCGGCACCACTTCGACGCCCAGTTCCAGCGCGGTGTAGCAGTTGGCGACCGTCTGGGCTTCCACGCCTTGCGATGCGTCCACGACCAGCAGCGCGCCTTCGCAGGCGGACAACGAACGGCTGACTTCATAGCTGAAGTCGACGTGGCCCGGCGTATCAATCAGGTTGAGGTTGTAAAGGTTGCCGTCGAGCGCCTTGTACTGCAGTGCGGCGGTTTGCGCCTTGATCGTGATGCCACGCTCGCGTTCGATGTCCATCGAGTCGAGCACCTGCGCCTCCATCTCGCGATTGGAGAGGCCGCCGCAGAGCTGGATGATGCGATCAGCAAGCGTGGATTTGCCGTGGTCAATGTGGGCAATGATCGAGAAATTACGGATATTGTTCATTAAATTGCGGAAAACGATGAAAAAAGGCGCTCCAGAATGGGAGCGTCTCCCAAGTGAGCGCCTTTACAACAGCTTTTGTACAACCCAACATTCTACCGGATTTCAGGGGCTAAAACCCGAATCCCCATTGACGGGCTGTCATGAGTGCAGATTCTTTCAATCATCTGAAGCCGTTTGCCATCGATGAGCGACTTATCACTCGAATCCGTCAATGACAGCACCCCGGACGACAATTAAAGACCAGCGCAAGACATTCAGTTTCCATCAAGCAAGAATTGTTTTACGCCCGCCACGTCAAGAAAATAATGACAAAGCTGCATCGCCGGTTTTCCGGGCTTTTCCCCAACCAGGACCGGCACCAGCTCGTCATAGCGAGCAAGCAATGCCTCGTCCTCGTCGACATCGATCATTTCGACGGTAAAGTCGTGATCGGCGCGAAATGCATCCAGGGCGTGCACCATGTCCTCGCACAAATGGCAGTACGACCGGGAATAAACGACGAAATGAGTGGCTGACATCAAACGCCTCGATCTGCATTACACATTACAGATAAAAGGCTGCATGCCGTGAAGCATGCAGCCTTTGCCCAACCAGCTTGAACCGGACTTAGTTACCCAATTTAGTTGCCACTGGTATTGGGTCGCAATGGAACGAACTGGGAAGAATCGCCCCGGCGCACCAATACGGCCGCCCGCTTCTTCGGATCCAGCTTGGCAACCAAGCCGTTGAATTGCCTGGAGTCTTTAATATCGATGTCGTTGAGACGCTGCACGACGTCGCCTGCACGCAAGCCTGCCGCTGCCGCCACGCCGACGGCCGCCTCCACCAACACGCCGTTTTCAACCTTCAGTTCTTTCCTTTGGGCATCGCTCAGATCGCTGACGATCAGGCCCAGGGAATTCGGTACGGCTTCCTGCTTCGGCTTCTTTTCTTCAGCCTTGGCGGGCTTGTCCGCCTCGAGCTCGACCACCGTCAGGGCGACGTCGCGTGCAGTGCCTTTGCGCCAAATATTGACGGTCGCTCGCGAACCCGGCTTGATGTTGCCGACCATGCGCGGCAAGTCGCTCGGTTTCTCAATGGTGGCGCCGTTGAATTTGAGGATGATGTCCCCGGCTTCGAGACCGCCTTTATCCGCCGGACCACCTGGTTCGACACGCTGCACCAGCGCACCTTGCGCTTTGCTCAGGCCCAGGGATTCGGCAACGTCCTTGGTGACTTCGCCGATTTGCACGCCTATACGGCCGCGTGTCACGCGCCCATTTGCCTTCAACTGGTCAGACACCCGCAATGCCTCGTCAATCGGCACGGCAAAAGAGATCCCCATGAAACCACCGGAACGGCTGTAGATCTGGGAGTTGATCCCGATGACTTCACCCTTGAGGTTGATCAGCGGGCCGCCGGAATTACCGGGATTGACGGCCACGTCAGTCTGGATCAACGGCAGGTAATCGCCCGTGTCACGCGCCTTGGCGGAAATAATCCCTGCCGTTACGGTATTCTCAAGGCCGAAAGGCGAACCGATTGCCAATACCCATTCACCGGCGCGAATCTTGTCCGAGTCGCCGATGACCAGCCGCGGCAGGCTGGTGCCGTCAATTTTCAGCAATGCGACGTCGGTGCGCGTATCCGATCCGATGATCTTGGCTTTGAACTCGCGCTTGTCGGTCAGAGTGACATAGACGTCGCTCGCGCCCTCGACCACATGCGCGTTGGTCATGATGTAACCGTCAGCCGAAATGATGAAGCCGGAACCGACACCGCGAGGCACTTCTTCCTGTGGCTGTGCATTTCCGCCCTTGCCCTTGTTGCGCGGAGCGTTGGGTGTATTGGGCGTATTCGGCTGCTGCTGGCGCGGAATCGGCACGCCGAAGAAACGGCGGAAAAATTCCTGCATCTCTTCGTCATCGGTGCCCGCCTGAGGCTGGCCGGTTTTGACGCGCTCCGTTGTGCGGATATTCACAACTCCCGGGCCGGTGCGATCAACGATATCGGCAAAATCGGGCAAACCCGCGACCGCGGGCGCAGCAACTGCTGCGCTCAGACCGAACAATGGCGGCGACAAAGCAAGAACAGACGCACTCAGCAGCGACGACAACAGAACTTTCTTTGCGGGGATCATCATGTGGATTTTTGTATTATTTGGATTTGAATTCTATTGAGTTTGACACTTGCCGAATCGCTGTGCCAGGCACTTCGCCAACGACGGTCAACCAGTAATCACCCTGGCGACGGCCGACGATGTTCATGGCGCCCTGCTGCATGGAGCCTTCAGTGCGGCTTTGCGAACCGGGTTCGATGAATACCGAAATCGCGGCAAGGCCGTCTGAAAACACGATCTGGGAGACTTCCCGCTGGGTTGTCACGCCATGCTGGGCCGTAGACGTGCCTGTGTTTTGCGTATCCGAAATCAGGCGTTTGACTTCCTGAATCTTCTTGAATCCCGGTGGCGGCGTTACCGACCAGCCGGACAGATTGACCTGGCTCATGACGGAGTTTTCAATGTGCCAGCCATTGGTGTTGGTAAAGCTTGGCTTGACGCGATTGTGATCAATATTGCCGATTTCAATTTGTGTAAAGGATATCTGCTCCACCACCTCATTCTTGGCGTCAAAGGTCTGGGCTCGCAACAACAGCCCGGTGGCCTTGTCGGCCCAGAGCTTGTAACCATAGCGCAATTTGTCTTTTGGCTCCAGAATCACCGCCTGGCAGTCATGGCCGGCAACGCGACCGGTTTCGCCCATTTTGACGCTGTAATAATCGACCAGGTCGGTGGGATTGGCAGCCAGAATCGCGGGGAAGACATCCCGGGTAATGCGCTTTTCGATCAGAACCGTTTTGGCCTCAGGCACATAACAGGCGACGTCGTCGTTGTTGCGGATATATTCGCGCGGCTTGCCGTCGAGGACTTCCAGCTTTTCAATCTCGTTCTTGCCGGACAGGATGTGCGTAATGCGCGAGGTGCGCATCTGATTGGACTGCTGATAAACGAAGGTACCGGAATAATTGAGCCGCTGAGCAGCGGACTGGATTTTCTTGAGTAAGACCTGCGCGTCCTGATTGTTGCTCACTTTTGCCGGCAGTGCATTCTCCGCCCGAGCGGAGAATGCCATGAATGCCGAAAGGAATAGAACTACCCGGAGCAAACCTTGTGTCTGCCGCATATTATTTATCTGAGTCAATTGCGAAGGCCGCCGAACGGGCATATTGGACCGAACTGTACATGGAAGGCGAGAAACGCTGGTGTGCCAGCAGATAGTCGTCGATACGCGGGTCGCGAGCGACTTCGCCTTGCTGCGCCAGACTGCTGACCTGCGCGGCGCTTTGCGGAGACGACGATGCCGCCACGGTCGTGATGCCCGATCCGGATGGAGCAACGATGGTAGACGTCGCCGCGCCGTTATTGGCCATCGTCACCGATTGCTGCGGAGCGGCCACGAAAACGACCGCCACCACGGCTGCTGCAACCGCGGCGCCCGGCATGGCAAACCGTCGCACGAAACGTCTGCGCGCCGATCCGCCATTTGCGGCCGCGGGCACAATAATCTGCTCCGCCGCCACAGTATTCAGCTGTGGGGCAATAATTGCCGGCTCGGCATCGAGACGCGCGCTCATCTTCGCCGCGAACCCCTCGCTCAGCGAGAAAGCCATTTCATCGGAGCGCAGAACGTCGCCAATCTGATGATACAAATCCCATGTGATCTGCTCTTCAGGCTGTCGCAACACGGCCAGCGCTACGTTGACATGTGCGTCAACAAGCTCGCCGTCGGCCAATGCCGAAATCTGTTCTCTGCTAATTTCTTTGGTATCCATAAGTAGTCACCCGGCCACAAAATTCAGTTCCATCACCCACTCTTATTTTTATGTCGCTTACCTGCAAAACTCATAACGCATTACAACGGCATTCTGCATCAACCACCGACCTTACCAACGTTTGTCGATTGCCGTGCCCAGCAATGGCCTCAGTTTTTCCGCAATCGCTTCGCGCGCCCGGAAAATCCGGCTGCGCACGGTGCCAATCGGACATCCCATGGCATCGGCGATTTCATCGTAACTCAGCCCTTCAATTTCACGCAGAGTGATTGCTGTTCGCAATTCCTCCGGCAACGCCTCCATTGCAACGTTGACGGTCTGGGCAATTTGCTTGGTCGCCAGCATCGACTCGGGAGTATTGATGTCTCTTAGGTGCTCCCCATCGTCAAAAGTTTCAGCTTCTTCAGCATCCGCCTCGGTCGACGTCGGCGCCCTGCGCCCCATGGTCACCAGGTAGTTTTTCGCCGTGTTGATGCCGATGCGATACAACCAGGTATAGAACGCGGAGTCGCCTCGAAACTGGGGCAGCGCGCGGTAGGCTTTGATGAACGCCTCCTGCACGACATCCTCGGCTTCCGCCTGATCGCGTACCAGGCGCGAAACGAGCCGCATCAGTTTCCGTTGATATTTGGCAACCAATAGCTCGAACGCCTTCTTATCGCCACGCTGCACACGCTCGACAAGCAGTTGATCAATTTCGCGTTCCGTCGTCAAATCCAGGTTCCTTGTTTTTTTATCATTTCTGCACAAACCGAGTCATTGACCAGTTGTGACGCAATAAATTCAGCAAGCGTACTATCTTTTTGCTTTTCTGGTGAGTCCGATGCCTAGCGGGCGTCGTTATTATGGCTTGCAACCCAGCGGCAAGCCACTTGCAGGGCCCGGAAAGTTTCTTTCGAGACAGAGTCCGGCAAGACAGGTATGGTGCGTACTTTGCCGTTTTCAAGTCTCAACCGCAGCAATAGCAGGTTCGGCCATACGGTAGAACCTGCCAGCAACTGCGCCAGACCGCCGCTCATGACCCGTGAACCGGCCTTCGCACGCACGACGGCATGATGTTCCACCAGACGAATCTGCCCCGTTCCGGAAATATGCAACCAGACGGCCTTGCGATTTTGCAACGCCAGCCAGAATGCCAGCAATGCAGCCGCAATGCATATTGCAGCAAGGGACATTCTGAAAATGAAAGACAATTGCCCTACCAGGGCAAAAGCAAAGATAACGCCGATGAGGGCGACGACGATAGCTGCGGCAGCCATCATGATCAATAGCATACGGGAAGGCTTGATATCCGCGGAAACTGCTATCGACATATAAATTGGAGTGGAGAAACGAACTCGGCTTTCACTTGAAAGCCGAGCCAGGCATTTATACCTTACCGAACACCAATGTGCCGTTGGTGCCACCGAATCCGAACGAATTCTTGACGGCGATATCGATTTTCATATCGCGCGCCTGGTTGGCACAGTAATCAAGGTCGCACTCCGGATCCTGATTAAAGATGTTCATGGTCGGAGGAGAGACCTGATTGTGCAGCGCCAACACGGTGAACACCGATTCCAGCCCGCCTGCACCGCCCAGCAAATGGCCGGTCATGGACTTGGTGGAATTGACGACCATCTTGTAGGCATGATCGCCGAAAGCCGCCTTGATTGCATCGGTTTCGTTCTTGTCGCCCAGCGGGGTCGACGTGCCGTGCGCGTTCAGGTACTGCACTTCGTCCGGATTGACGCCGGCATCGCGCAAGGCAGAAACCACGCAACGACGCGGACCATCCAGATTCGGCGCGGTCATGTGATAAGCATCGCCGCTCATCCCGAAACCGAGCACTTCAGCATAGATCTTGGCACCGCGCGCCTTGGCATGCTCGTACTCTTCCAGCACCATCACGCCTGCGCCTTCGCCGAGCACGAAACCGTCGCGATCCTTGTCCCACGGACGGGAAGCGGTCGCCGGATCGTCATTGCGAGTCGACAGTGCACGCGCGGAAGCGAAACCACCGATACCCAATGGCGAAACACTGGACTCCGCGCCCCCCGCAATCATCACGTCGGCGTCGCCGTACTGAATCATGCGACTGGCCGAGCCGATGCAATGCAGACCAGTCGTACAAGCAGTCACGATGGCCAGATTGGGGCCCTTCAGACCGTACTTGATCGACAAGTTACCGGAAATCATATTGATGATCGACGCCGGAATGAAGAACGGACTGATGCGGCGCGGGCCGCGGTTGGTCAGTTCTTCATGCGTTTGCTCGATCAGAGGCAAACCACCGATGCCGGAACCGATGATGACGCCGATACGTTCGGCATTTTCGTCGGTAACGACCAGGCCACTGTCCTGCATAGCCTGCATCCCGGCCGCCATGCCGAAATGGATGAAGGTATCCATGTGGCGAGCTTCTTTGGCGGGGATGTAATCTTCGATATTGAAGCCCTTCACTTCACCCGCAAAATGCGTGGTGAAAGGAGTGGCATCAAACTTCGTGATGGTGGCAATGCCCGACTTACCTTCCTTGACTGCACCCCATGCATCGGCAATGGTATTGCCAACAGGCGAAATGCATCCCAGACCGGTAATGACTACACGACGTTCACGTGAGCGGCTCAAGCAATTCTCCTAGAGTCGTTCAAAACCAGCTTAGGCCTTGACGTGTGCCTTGGCGTAATCGATCGCCTGTTGCACGGTTGTAATTTTTTCAGCTTGTTCGTCAGGGATTTCCATTTCGAACTCATCTTCCAGCGCCATGACCAGTTCGACCGTGTCGAGCGAGTCAGCGCCCAGATCGTCCACGAACGACGATTCTGTCTTGATGTCAGCTTCAGCGACGCCCAGTTGCTCAGCGACGATCTTTTTAACGCGTTGTTCGATATCGGACATAAGTGCCTCCAGTGGATAGGTTACAAAAGTGCGCGCATTTTATCAGGTTTGCACGCCAAAAATTTACTTTTAAGTATTCTTAGCAAGAATACTTAAATTGCTGCCAACTGCGTCCAAAGACGCTTAATTCATATACATGCCGCCATTGACGTGCAAGGTCGTGCCGGTGATGTAGCCGGCCTGCGCCGACGCCAGGAACGCTACTGCTGCAGCGATATCCTCAGGAGCGCCGAGACGACCCAGCGGAATCTGCTGCAACAAAGCGGCAGTTTGCTGCTCGCCCAGCACTTTGGTCATGTCGGTGTCGATAAAGCCCGGCGCAATGCAATTGACCGTGATGTTGCGACTGCCGATTTCACGCGCCAGCGCGCGGCTCATGCCGGCAACACCGGCCTTGGCGGCTGCGTAGTTCATCTGCCCCGGATTACCGGCCGAACCAACCACGGAGGTGATGTTGATGATGCGTCCATGCTTGGCCTTCATCATGCCGCGCAACACGGCGCGCGACAGGCGCCCCACTGCCGTCAGATTCGTGGAAATGACATTATCCCACTCCTCTTCTTTCATGCGCATGGCGAGCTGATCTTGCGTGATGCCGGCGTTGTTGACCAGGATGGAGAGGCCGCCGAATTCTTTTTGAATCGTATCGATGACGGCGTTGCAGGCAGCAACGTCCGTCACATTGAGAACGACGCCCTTGCCGCAACCCGGCTGCAATTGCTCGAGGTATTCGCTGATGGCGGCAGCACCGGCTTCAGACGTCGCCGTGCCGATCACTTTGGCGCCCTGGCGAACCAGTTCCTGAGCAATGGCGCGACCGATGCCGCGGGATGCGCCGGTCACCAGCGCGACTTGATTTTGCAGGTTTTGCGAATTTTGCGAAATTTGATCACTCACTTCAGCAACTCCAATACTTTGTCCAGAGAAGCCTGATCGACGATGGCTTCGCCGGTCAGGTCGCCATTGATACGCTTGGTCAAGCCGGCCAGCACTTTGCCGGGACCGCATTCGACCACATGAGTAATGCCTTCAGCCGACATCTTTTGCACGGTCTCGACCCAACGCACGGCGCTGGCAGCCTGGCGCACCAATGCATCCTTGATGGCGGCAGGATCATTGACGATGGCGACATCGACGTTGTTGATCAGCGGCAGTTGTGGCGCAGAGAACGGCACGTTCGCCAGATACGCCTGCAGACGATCCGACGCCGGCTTGAGCAGCGAAGAATGGAACGGCGCGGAAACCGGCAACACCAGCGCACGCTTGGCGCCCTTGGCCTTGGCGATTTCGCAGGCGCGTTCGACTGCCGCCTTGCTGCCGGCAATCACCACTTGCGCCGGCGAATTGTAATTGACGGCTTCGACCACTTCACCCTGCGCTGCTTCGGCACAGGCAGCGCGCACGTCGTCGTCCGACAAACCGAGAATCGCCGCCATGCCGCCCTGGCCGACAGGAACCGCCTCCTGCATTGCCTGCGCACGGAAGCGGACCAGCGGCACCGCATCCTTGAAGGCGATCACGCCGGCTGCAACCAGCGCGGAATACTCGCCCAGACTATGACCGGCGACCAGCGCCGGCGCCTTGCCGCCCGCGGCCAGCCAGGCGCGATAAAACGCCACGGCGGCAGTCAGCATGACTGGCTGAGTATTGGTGGTCAGGTCGAGATCTTCCTTGGGGCCTTCGGCAATCAGTTTGCCAAGATCGAATTGCAGCGCATCGGAAGCTTCCGCAACAGTCGCCTTGACGACTTCGTTGTCGGCAAATCCGTTCAACATGCCGATGGCTTGCGATCCCTGACCCGGAAAAACAAAAGCAAATTTTGTCATGCTCTATTTTGTCGTTAGTAAATCAATTCATATCAGAACAGGCGCTTGAACTGCCCTCTGCGCCTGCTTACATGCGAACCAGCACGGCGCCCCAGGTGAAGCCGCCGCCAACGCCTTCCATCATGACGTTGTGACCCGGCTTGACGCGACCATCGCGCACCGCCTGATCCAAAGCCAGCGGAATCGACGCTGCGGAGGTATTGCCGTGCTCATCCACGGTCACCACCATTTTTTCCAGCGGCAGACCGAGTTTCTTGGCGGTGCCTTGCATGATGCGGATATTGGCCTGATGCGGAATCAGCCAGTCGACTTCTTTCGCATCGACCTGGGCAATTGCCAGCACTTCACGCGCCACCTTGTCCAGCACGGAAACCGCCAGCTTGAATACAGCAGGACCATCCATGTAGAGATACGCATTGCCGGCAACTGCGCCATCGTTGACGTTGCCGGGTACGCACAGAATGTGACCATGGCTGCCGTCGGCATGCAATTTCGAAGCGAGAATGCCGGGTTCTTTTGACGCCGTCATGACAATGGCGCCGGCACCGTCGCCGAACAGCACGCAGGTGGTGCGATCTTCAAAATTCAGAATGCGCGAAAACACTTCCGCGCCGATCACCAGCACGTTCTTGTGCGCGCCGGATTTGATGAAGCTGTCCGCCACCGACATCGCGTAGACGAAGCCGCTGCACACCGCCTGCACGTCCATCGCGGCGGCACCGTTGGTGATGCCCAGCTTGCGCTGAACGACACAGGCCGTACTCGGGAAACCACCCAGATGATCCGGCGTCGATGTCGCCATGATGATGAGATCGATATCATCAGGCTGCAACTTGGCCATCTCAAGGGCGCGCTGCGCTGCCTCTATGGCGAGGTCGCTCGACAACACGTCCGATTCGGCATAGTGGCGCGCGGAAATGCCGCTGCGCGATACGATCCATTCGTCGGAAGTCTCGATCCCCTTTTCCGCCAACTGCTTTGCCAACTCGTCATTGGTCACGCGCTTGGGCGGCAGATAGCTGCCGGTGCCGACAATTTTGCTATAGAGAGTCATACCGTTTTCTGTTCTGTTGTTTCGGTTGATGTGGCGGCGCGATCTGCGACATGCAAGGCCTCCACCTGCGGAATCAATTCCGCCATCGTTGTCGTGATGCGCGACAACACATCATATTTGGCCGCATCGTAGGCACGACGGATCGCCCATTCGAACGCGTACACATCGGCGCCGCCGTGGCTTTTGAAAACCAGCCCGCGCAAGCCCAGCAAACTGGCGCCATTGTAACGGGATGGGTTCAACCGACGCGACAAGGCCTTGATGGCGCCGTAAGCGATCAGGGCGCCCAGCTTGTTGAAGAAGCCTTTTTTGAATTCCGTGGTCAGAACGATCTTGACGAAACGCCCCAATCCTTCGGAAGCCTTCAACGTCACATTGCCGACAAAACCGTCGCACACCACGATATCCGTAGTGCCTTCGAAAATATCATTGCCTTCGACATTGCCGTAAAAATTAAGTATGCCCTTTTCATGGTCGGCGTGCAGCAACTCGGCGGTCTGCTTGACCACTTCATTGCCTTTGATTTCTTCTTCGCCAACATTGAGCAGACCGATGGACGGCTTGGGCTTGCCTTCCATGGCGGAAACCAAGGCGGAGCCCATCAATGCAAATTGATGTAAATGCTGCGGTTCGCAATCTACATTGGCGCCCAGATCGAGCATGTAGGTCGGACCGTCTTTTTGATTCGGGAGAATAGTGCAGATAGCCGGGCGATCGACGCCTGGTATCGTTTTGAGTACATAGCGGGAAACCGCCATGAGCGCGCCGGTGTTGCCGGCGGAAACCGCCGCATTCGCCTGGCCGTCCTTGACCAGGTTCACGGCGACACGCATGGACGAATCCTTTTTGCGCCGCAGGGCGACTTCAATCGGATCATCCATGGTGACGACCTCGGAAGCATGCTGGATGCGGATCCGAGCGGCATCTGCCTGCTTGTGCTTGCGCAAGACCGCGCGCAACAACTCTTCCTGACCGACCAAGATCAACTCGGCCTCAGGTTCGCGCTGCAGAAAAGAAATGGCGGCTGGGATAGTAACTGACGGGCCGTGATCGCCGCCCATGCAGTCAATGGAAATTTTGATGGTCATTGTTTTGATTCAGAGCCTTGCCAACCCGCATTATGGGGCAGATTTGGCGCGATTCAAAATGACGCGCTACGCTGATTAAGCATATAAAAAGCGGCGCCAATTAAAAAATCATTGCGCCGCGTTCCGCCTTAACAGCAATCCCGATTACTCGTCGTTCTTAGTCTTCAGAACTTTGCGACCACGGTAGAAACCGTTCGGGCTGATGTGGTGACGCAGGTGTGTTTCACCAGTTGTCGGCTCGACTGCCAGCGGCGGCGCTGTCAGGAAATCGTGTGCACGATGCATACCGCGCTTCGATGGGGTCTTTTTGTTTTGCTGAACAGCCATGATAACTCCTAAACCTTAAGTTCTAAAATTTTAACATATCCGGCTAGCAAATTGACTGACCAACCGAGAATCCGTACTTTGGCAAACCCGAAAGCCCGCCACCAACAATTACTGCTTTAAATTCTTTAACACCGAAAACGGAGATACTTTCTCTGCCGCAACTGCCTCAGCCGCCACATGACCGGGACACACATCGTGCTTTGGAGCCACCGGCAACGCCAGCAACGCCTCATCCTCAACCAGAACGCCGACGTCAAAAGCTGCATCACCGACAATGACATCAATCTCTTCATCATCGAGCAACTCTTCGATGGCGTCCGCAGCATCTTCATCCCTGGCCAGCACCAGCGTCGAATCGGACGACACCTGAAACGGCATCGACGTCAAACAACGCTGACAGACCAGATTGACCTGACCGGAAATAGAGAGACGCAATTGCGGATGTCCGAGCTTGTCGGCACCGCCGCTCAACGACCACTTGATGGCGCCGGAGCGATCAACCGTTTCACCGGCAAGACGCGCCAGATCGGCTACCGATAACTCGCCCTCGGCCTGCTCTTTGAGCCGACAAAATTCAAATGCGTCGATCACAAAAGTGCCCATGGCGAAAGCAGAATCCGGAAAACCTGCGATAATAACAGCGTTTTCCCTTATTCGTCAAAGTGTTAGCGTATTTTTAGCCAGCACTTCTTACCTGTTGTCGCATAATGCACAATTCCACGCCCCCTCCCCGCCTGATTCTGGCCTCCAGCTCGATCTATCGGAAAGAACTCTTGTCCAGAATACAACTGCCTTTCGAGGCGATCTCGCCCGATATCGACGAGACGCCCTCAGCGGGAGAAAGCCCCGAGGCGACAGCGCTGCGCCTGGCCCGACAAAAGGCCGAGGCCATCGCAAAACACCACCCGAATTCACTTGTTATCGGCTCCGACCAGGTTGCCACGCTCGACGGCGAGCAAATCGGCAAACCCGGCAACCACGAGAATGCACTGAAGCAACTTATCCGCATGCGCGGCCGACGCGTGATCTTCCATACCGCGCTATGCCTGCTGGACAACCGCAATCCCGGCGAGCCGGCCATACAAATCGAAAATATCCAGACCTTCGTCACCTTCCGCGACCTGCCCGATGCCGAGCTCGACGCCTATTTGCGCATTGAACAACCCTACGACTGCGCCGGCAGCGCCAAGAACGAAGGCCTCGGCATCGCCATCCTCGAAAGAATCGACAGCACCGACCCCTCCGCCCTGACCGGCCTGCCCATGATTGCGCTGACCGGCATGCTGCGTAATGCGGGCATGCCGTTTTTCGGCGTCACGGACATGAGCCACACAATGCAATAAGGGGCGAAAGCCCCTTATTGTCGATGCGTGCCCAGAGGCCTCCTCACCCAATCATGCGGGTCCTATTTGAACGTAATCAAATCGCCACGACTCAGCGTGACCTTCTTGTCCGCCAGCGGCGTGTTGTTTGCATTGATGAAACCAGGCTGGTTCAGCACCTGATAACGCGCCAGCTGCGTATTGATGGGAACCGGGCTGGAAATACCGTCCTCCGCCACCACTACCGTGAAACCGCGCGTGTTGGCGTGAAAGGACGTGTACATCACCGCGCCATTGGCGGCGCTGCCCACGATCACCAGCGTTTCCGCCTTGACCTGCTTCAACAGTTCTTCCAGGTTGGTGCCGGTAAATTTGTTGGCACGCGTCGAAACGACAGGTTCGCCCGGCTGCGGCGCGACTGCGGACAGCATCGGCGGCGGACCTGATGGGCTGACGGTCGTCGAATAGAAAACAGGCACCTTGGCCGCGCGCGCCTTGTTGATCAGCGAAACAATCGCCGGCACCGTGCCGAGGCAAGCTGGATTCGGCTGGCACACGGCCGAATTGATGTCCAGCACCAGCAAGGCCGTCGTCCCGGCAGCCAGCGTCACCGGCGCCGGCGCAGGGATCTCCGGAAGCGTGTTGACGCCAACGGGTGCAGGGGCCGGTACCGTGCTGCACGCAGTCAACGCCACGAGCAGCAATGCCGACGCGGCCTGACAGACAAAACGTGGTTGAATCATGTTTTCGACTCCTTAGTGGGGACGTACTTCATCATCAATAGGTTTAGGTGCCGGGCGCGCTATTTCTGGCGCCGCGGATACCCCTCGGCGGTAATGCGCTTCCAGACCACGTCCTTTTCTTCCTCCGTCATGAATACCCAGTGCGCCACTTCGGACACGGTGCGCCCGCAACCGCGACAGACATCGTCAAAAGTCGTTGAGCAGACTGCAACACAAGGGGTATCGGGTCGTTCCGGGGGAATTTGGGACATGAATATCTTTACGAGGACTACGTGGCAACTGGCGACATCTTACCAAGAAGCACGCGCGCAGTCTTTTGGGCAAAAAAAAGCCCGCGAACCGGAGGTTGCGGGCTGAATCCAATTTCTTTAAGGAGGAAAATTGGAGGAGACAGGTGTAACTATAGCGATCGTCTCCGCCCTCGTCTGCTTTATTGTTCCAATAGCAGACATTCACAAACTCGATAACTCACGACTGAAACGCTAGACCACGCTATCCACAACCGGCGCCATCGACACGGTCGGCTTGGGCGGGTCGCCTTTGCGCTGGCACGCCGCGGTCAGCAGCACGGCAAGAATGACTGAAATCAGAGCTGTTTGGCGCATGGCGGTCTCCTGTTTCCATTCAGATTTTTATCCGGATCTTTGCTTCGCATGTCCTCGCTATTTTAGACGCCATCAGATCAAATCGTTCGATGCCGCCGACAAACAAGTCAGTGCATCAGGATGCCGCTACGCGCAGACCGGCCGAAGCACGGGACAGATTGTTGACGTACAACGCAGCCACCATGTCCGCCTGCGTCACCACGCCTGCCAGGCGCCTCTCGTCATCGATCACCGGAATCTGATGCAGGCCCTCATCCGCCATCAGCGGCACCAGTTGCACGATAGGCAAATGCACCGAAGCCGTCCTGACCTTGGCGCTCATGATCTGCCCGACCACTTCCGGCTTGATCGAATGCGTATGCGGCGTGCGCTGCAGGAACGCGCGCAGCTTCTCTCCAAGCTGCCGGTATTCGTGCGGACCGGCATGATGCAGAAAATCGGTCTTGGTGACGATGCCGATCACGCGACGCGCCCTGTCGAGCACCGGCAAAGCCTGCACCCGATGCTCCCGCATCAGGCGCCACGCTTCGGCCAGTTCGGTCGAAAATTCGACAGCCACCACATCGCTCGACATGATGTCCGCACACACGGTTTCGCCGAAGCGGCGACGATATGCCTCCATCTCCGTCTGCAGGAAAATTTCTTCGAGGTCGTCGCGGCTGATGTCCAGCACCTGGTTGTAACGCCGCAGCACCGCATCCAGATCGTCATGCGAAAAACCCAGGCGCGCAGTCGGCGCCGCGTCCGCGGTGCCGTGCGTGTTGTTGCGATGCTCGTTCTGCTGCGCATGCGGATAACGGCGCCGCGTCGCGTTATTGAAAAACAGGGCCGTCGCCAGCAGCAGAAACGAATTGAGCAATACCGGCGTCAGCACGAATCCGTATCCCATGGCGTGCACCGCCGGCCCGCCGAGCACGGCCGTCAACGCCACCGCGCCGCTGGGCGGATGAATGCAACGCAGCGCAAACATGAACGCGATCGCCAGCGCAATCGCCAGCGCCGCCGCCAATGCAGGCTCAGCCACCAGCCTGGCGCACGAGACGCCTACCAACGCCGACACCAGATTGCCGCCGATAATCGACCACGGCTGCGCCAGCGGACTGGACGGTACCGCAAACAGCAGCACCGCCGACGCCCCCATCGGCGCAATCAGCCACACGGTCGCCGCCCCATGCGGCAAGACCGACAGACTCAGCAAACCCGTCAACAAAATCCCGAACAAGGCACCCATGCTGGCGCGCATGCGCTCAAAGCGATCCACCGCAGATCGTTGCGGAATAAAACTCCTCAGCCATTGCAGGATAGAATCGCGCATGCTCCAACCCATTCTTGGAAATAATCAAAAAACCCGAAGGCGCAATTACATCACAAGATGATATATTTTGCTGCAACAAGGCATTACCATGCAGGATTGCCGGGATTTCACGCCCGCTCCATCGCCTCCTCTCGCCATCAATGAAAACACCCTCAAGCCTGCAAAAAGACGATTTCGAAGCACTGTCGGAATTTCGCTACCAGTTGCGCCGCTTCATCCGCTTCAGCGAAGACGCCGCACAAAGCGAAGGACTCACGCCGCTGCAATATTTGCTCATGCTGCACATCAAGGGATTTCCGGGGCGCGACTGGGCCAGCATCAGCGAGCTGGCCGAGCGCCTGCAATCACAGCACCACGGCGTGGTGGCATTGGTGACGCGCTGCGAAAAAGCAGGATTGGTGACGCGCACCCAGGACGACAAGGACAAGCGCCTGGTGCAGGTAAGACTGACGGCAATCGGGGAACAGTACCTGCATCGCCTGGCGGAACTGCATCGCAACGAGCTGCACTCATTGTCCAGCGTCTTCCAGGTGTCGCACATCTCGGCCTTCAACGACCGCGACTAAATCCATCTCACACCCATATCAGCTTGCGCGCACGACCTGATTGCGGCCGCCGTTCTTTGCTTTGTAGAGCGCCTCGTCGGCCAGGCGAATCATGTAATCCAGGGTTGCGGCGCCGGCAAGCGCACTCACGCCAAAACTGGCGGTAATCGATATCTGCGCCACGTCGTCGATGGCAAAAGTCTGTTGCGACAAGGTTGAACGCAGCTTTTCCGCCACGACCAGCGCCTGCTCCATGTCAGCCTCGGGCAACAGAATGATGAATTCCTCGCCGCCATAGCGCGCAAGGATATCCACCTTGCGCAACAGTTGTGCAATCAGTTGCACCGCGCTGCGAAGAATGCTGTCCCCGGCAAGATGGCCGTAGTTGTCGTTGATGCGCTTGAAATGATCGACATCCAGGAGGATGAGTGCGAGGTTGCGCTTGTAGCGCTGGGCAACCGCCAGTTGCTGCTGACTGTGCGCAAAGAACGCGCGCCGGTTCATCACCCCGGTCAGGAAATCGGTATTCGACG
Source organism: Herbaspirillum sp. CF444 (assembly GCF_000282135.1). GTDB lineage: Bacteria > Pseudomonadota > Gammaproteobacteria > Burkholderiales > Burkholderiaceae_D > Herbaspirillum. The sequence continues at coordinate 43,112 of NZ_AKJW01000068.1, read as the reverse complement.
ACACCTGCAATTGCTGAATCAGCGTCTCGCGTTCGCCGGCCAGGCCGATGCGTTCGAAACTGCGCGCCTTGAGCACCTGCAATGCGCGCAGCATATCGCCGATTTCGTCCCGATAGCGCGCCGTCGGAATCTCCACCTCGAGATTGTCGACCGCCAGTCCCGTCACCAGCGTCGTTGCCCGCAACACTGGCGCCAGCACGCGCTGCCGCACCAGATACATCAGCACGAAGAAAAAGGCAAAGGCGACAAGCGCCATCACGACCGTCGCGACCAGGTAATTGCGCGCCTGGCGATTGCGAATTTCGGCATCGCGAACCAGATCCGCCTGGATGACATCGCGCAAGCGCAGTATCGACGACATGGGAGGCACATAGCGCGCCGCCAGCTCGGCCGTCGTCAGTTCATAGCTGCCGGAAACCAGCCCTATCTGCAGCAACTCGCCCAAAAACGGCAAGCCCTTGCCGAAGTATTGCGCATCGAGATCGGACAAGGCGGCATTGTAGGCAACATTGTCCCGGTAAGCCCTCATCTGGATATTGAGCAAGGAACGCAACTGCTCGATGCGGCCGTAGAGCTTGCCGATCTCGATCACCTCATTCTTGGTCAACGGCCGTTGCGTGATGACGGGCGCAGTGAATTTGGAGCCGACCTGACCGGCATACTCGCGCAGGCTCGATGCCACGCGCATGCCGGTCAAGCCGTCCAACAGCTGCGGATCGGATTGAATGGCGATGCTCGTCAAATCGGCAACGGCCGTCACGAACGGAGGGATCAGATCGATCATGCCGCTCACCGCTGCCGAGACATCGTCCGAAGAGCGCTGGGAACGCGGCACGCCGACCTGGCGATCGACATTAAGACGCGCCGGCTCCAGCGCAGCCTTGACCGATTCGATCTTGCGAATGACCGGCGCGTAGCGCACATCCGCGTCGGCACGCAAGACGTCAAGCAGCGTTGCAATCGACGCATCGGTTTGCTCGCGCGCAACCTGAAGTTTTTTGGAAAGCTGCGGCAAATCGGCGGGCTCGCCTCCCATCAGCGCATTGGACGGACCGCGCTCGATGGACGTTTTTTCCATGGCAATCATGGTGAGCTGCACCACCTGCACGGCCTCGACGCTGCGCGTGCCGCGACGGTACTCGCCCCATTCGCTGGAGACGATCCTCGCGGTCAACGCAAGAAAGATCAGCATCAGTGCAACTGAAATTAACCAGAACAAGCGATTCAGCGACATCTTATTACCTTCGAAATACCCGCAGAACGACGAAATTGCAAAACAGACAATTTCAGCGACCGCAATGACGGCGCAGCAGTCCGCAATTGCGCATTCTTCAGGTAAAAAGCAACAAACCCGGCCTTGGGGCACAGGGGGCAAGCCAGGCAAAATCGGGCGCAATCAACAACGAGAATCAACTTTTCTGGAAACGACAAAGACCATGTCGGATATGCCAATGCCCGTCTGGATAGCAAAACGCCCGCATGACGCGGGCGTTGCTTGTATCTGGCGGAGAGGGTGGGATTCGAACCCACGGTACGGGAAACCGTACGCCTGATTTCGAGTCAGGTACATTCGACCACTCTGCCACCTCTCCGGTTAACCTAGTCGAAATTACTGCCCTGAGGCAGCAAAGCAAAAGATTATAGCAGAATCGTTTTAGAGAAGGAAATAGCTCGCAACTAATTTTCAATAAAATTTCTTTGTCCAGAAGAGCCGAAAATAATTTACGCATCATCATCTTGTCACAAATCTCTACTAGGATCAGATGTTGCCCAGCGCCCGGGCGCTACATTTCTACTTTCGGTTGGACCCACTGGACCTGACAATGGCACCTTTTGCTGCACATGATTTCGACAGCAACGTCCCGCCCTTTCCCACCGCACAGGCAGGGGAAGCCGGCACTGCTCGCCAGAGCGAAGAGCAACAGGATTCGCAGCTGCTGTCCCATCTTCACGAGATCATTGCGCAACGCAGCCTGACGGCGCTGTTCCAACCGATCATCCGCATGCGCAGCGGCGAAATCATCGGCTACGAAGGCCTGATCCGCGGCCCCTCCAACAGCCCCCTGCATTCGCCGCTCAATCTGTTCAAGGTCGCACGCGCCAACAAGCTGTCGGTGCAGGTCGAACACCTGTGCCGCCACATCGTCATGGCGCAGTTCGCGCAATCCGGCCTGCCGGGCAATTTGTTTCTCAACGTCAGTCCGGGCGCGTTGGTGCAACCGGAAGCGATCCAGGGCGAAACCCTGCGCCATCTGGAAAAGCTCGGCATCAATCCGCAGCGCATCATCATCGAACTGACCGAGAACGAGCCGACTTACGACTACCAGTTGCTGCGCAACGCCGCCATGCACTACCGCGACATGGGATTCCAGATCGCCATCGACGATCTCGGCGAGGGCTTCTCCAGCCTGCGCCTGTGGTCCGAATTGCAGCCGGAATACGTCAAGGTCGACATGCATTTCATCCAGGGCATCAACAACGACCCGATGAAACTGCAGTTCGTGCGCTCCATCCAGGAGATCGCCGAAAAATCCGGCTCCATCGTCATCGCAGAAGGCATTGAAACCCAGGCTGAGTTGCTGACCATCCGCGACCTCGGCATCGCCTGCGGCCAGGGTTATCACATCGCGCGTCCGCACGCCAATCCGAAAACCGTGGTCGGCGACGACATCAGCAAGATCCTGCGGCGCGACAAGGTGCCGCTGGCCACACAGAAATACGGCCCGACCAAGAAGAGCGCGACCGTTTTCAAGCTCTTGCGCGAAAGCCAATACGTCTCGCCCAACGTGTCCAACGACGAAGTCTACAATCTGTTCGTCAACGATCCGCAGCTGCAAGCCTTGCCGGTGGTCAGCAACGGCATCCCGGTCGGGCTGATCAATCGCTACAGCATGGTGGAGCGCTTCGCCCGCCTGTATGGCCGCGAACTCTACGGCAAGAAGTCCTGCACCTTTTTCATGGATCCCAATCCGCTGCTGACCGAACAGGACACCAGCCTGCAAGACCTCAGCCATGTGCTGGTGCAGGCCGAGTCGCATCACTTGTCGAACGGCTTCATCATCGTCGACCAGGGCCAGTATGTCGGCATGGGCACCGGGCACGACCTGCTGCGTGAAATCACCCAGATGCAGATCGAAGCCGCGCGCTACGCCAATCCGCTGACACAGTTGCCGGGCAACGTGCCGATCAACGAACACATCGATTTCCTGCTGCAGAGCGGCGTGGAATTCTGCATCTGCTACTGCGACCTCGACAACTTCAAACCCTTCAACGATGTCTACGGCTATCGCAAGGGCGACGACATGATCCAGCTGACCGGTCGCACGCTGAGCCAGTATTGCGACCCGCAACTCGACTTCATCGGCCACATCGGCGGCGACGACTTCCTGATTATGTTCCAGAGCGAGAATTGGGAACACCGCTGCAAGGCGATCCTGGATGCCTTCAATGGCGCGTCGCAGAGCTTTTACTATGTGGAAGACAAGGAGCGCGGCGGCTATTACAGCGAAGACCGCCAGGGCAATCGCGTGCTCCATCCGCTGGTCAGCCTGTCGCTGGGCGCGGTCAAGATCGAGCCTTCTCAATATTCCTCGCCGCACCAGATCGCCTCTGCCGCCACCAAGGCCAAGAAGCAGGCCAAGAAGACGCCCGGCAACAGCCTGTTCATCGAACGGCGCGTGCCGGCGACTTTCGCGTGGGCAATGTAAACGATAACAAACCTGATCGGACATAAAAAAGGCTGACGATGTTGAATCGTCAGCCTTTTTTCATCGCGGCGGCTTGTTGCCAATGCCTGCCTGCGATGCTTATGGCGCCAGCTTTTCCAGTCCGCCCATGTAAGGACGCAGCGCTTCCGGAATCACCACGCTGCCGTCGGCCTGCTGACCGTTTTCCAGCACTGCCACCAGCGTACGACCGACCGCCAGGCCGGAGCCGTTGAGCGTATGGACCAGTTCCGGCTTGCCCTGGGCATTGCGGAAACGCGCCTGCATGCGACGCGCCTGGAAGGCTTCGCAATTCGACACCGACGAAATTTCACGATAGGTATTCTGCGCCGGCAGCCACACTTCGATGTCGTACGTCTTGGCGGCGCCGAAGCCCATGTCGCCGGTGCACAGCGTGATAACGCGGTAAGGCAAGCCGAGCTTCTTCAGGATATTTTCGGCGTGACCGAGCATCTCTTCCAGCGCTTCGTAGGATTTTTCCGGATGCACGATCTGGACCATTTCGACCTTGTCGAACTGGTGCTGGCGAATCATGCCGCGCGTGTCGCGGCCATAGCTGCCGGCTTCGGAACGGAAGCATGGCGAATGCGCCGTCATCTTCAGCGGCAACGTGTCGCCGGCGACGATCTCGTCACGTACCAGATTCGTCAACGGCACTTCGGCGGTCGGGATCAGGTACAAGGCCGTGTTGTCGCTGGTGTCGCCTTCCTGGCCGCCCTTCCTGGCCGCAAACAGATCGGCTTCGAACTTCGGCAACTGGCCGGTGCCGCGCAGCGAATCGGCATTGACGATGTAAGGCGTGTAGCACTCGGTGTAGCCGTGTTCCAGCGTATGCGTGTCGAGCATGAACTGCGCCAGCGCGCGATGCAGGCGGGCGATGCCGCCCTTCATGACGGCGAAGCGCGAGCCGGTCAGCTTGGCGGCGACGTCGAAATCCAGACCGAGCGCGGCGCCGACGTCGACGTGGTCCTTGATCTCGAAATCGAAATTGCGCGGCGTACCGACCTTGCGCACTTCAACGTTGCCGCTTTCATCGGCACCGGCAGGCACCGACTCGTGCGGCAGGTTCGGCACCGTCAGCAGGAAGTCGCTCAGTTGCGCCTGCACTTCTTCGAGACGCGCAGCCGACGCCTTGAGTTCGTCGCCGATACCGGACACTTCCGCCATCGCCGCCGAAGCGTCTTCACCCTTGCCCTTGAGCATGCCGACTTGCTTGGACAGGCTGTTGCGCTTGCCCTGCAATTCCTCGGTACGGGTCTGAATCTGCTTGCGCTCGCCTTCGAGCGCATTGAAAGCGGCGACATCGAGCTGGAATTTGCGCGCGGCCAGACGGGCGGCGACATTGTCGATGTCTTTACGAAGAAGTTGGATGTCGATCATGGAATGCCAAATAAATGTATGAAATGCCGTAAAACCCAGATTGTACCAAGGACATTGCTTGTCCTCGCCATCAAGCGGGTTATTGCGGAAAATAATGCGGCAAAAATAGCTTCGCCTGTACTCAACGCCGCTCCGGCTTGCGTTACCATTGCCGCCATCGCTCCATAACGCCACAGAAACATCACAGGAACGCGCCATGTCCGACACGCCTTCGCAACCGCCGCTGTTCGCCTACATCGTCGGCTTCGCCCTTGCCGCCTGCTGCGCCGCCTGGGCCGGTTCGCAATTCGCCCTGACCGGCTCCAGCCTCGGCTACGGCGTACTGACCGGGCTCAGTTTCGGCGCCATGTTCGCCTTCGGCCAGCGCGTCAAGAATCGCCTCTTCCCGACGCCGGCATCGACCAAATGGAAAATCAACGCGGGCCCGAGCGCCGCCGACATGCGCCCGGCCCGCCGCGCCGCCGCGCGCGCCAAACCTGTGACGGTCGCGTTCGATGACGAGTTCATCAAGACTTCGCGCGGCGACGCCGAACTGGAAAGCATCGCCTGGCAAGACATCAATCGCATCGTCATCACCATCGGCGACGATTTCCTGCCGATGCCTTACTGGATGCTTGCCACCACCAAGGGCGGCATCCGCCTGCCCAACGACACGCCGGGACTGGAAAGCCTGATGGAAGAGTTCAAGGTGAAGCTGGCCGGCTACGACAACGACGCCACCTATGATGCGGTGATCGCCGCCATGGGCGCGATGGAAGGCACATTTGAGGTGTGGAAGAAGGCTAGCTCAGCGTAACACCGTTATTGCCACTGCTGTCGTCCCAGCGAACGCTGGGACCCAGTGTCGTGAGGACCGCCCATACGACGCTGGGTCCTGACTTTCGTCAGGACGACAGTTTTAGCATCCGTAATGAATGCGAACATTTTTCGGTTCTACTGAACGGCGTTACTGCTTAGATCCGGTTCTATCCTTTGTTATTTTTCTTGTATTCACGATCCAGATCGCGCAGATGCGCCATCTTGTCGCCGATCTTGGCCTCAAGGCCGCGCGGCACCGGCTGGTACCAGTGCGGATCGGGCATGCCGTCCGGCAGATAGGTTTCTCCCGCTGCATATCCTTCGGGCTCATCATGGGCATAGCGATACAGCTTGCCGTAACCCAGTTCCTTCATCAACTTGGTCGGCGCATTGCGCAGATGTTCCGGGACGCCGCGCGACTTGTCCTTGGCGACGAAAGCGCGCGCCTGGTTGTACGCCATGTAACCGGCATTGCTCTTGGCTGCAATCGCCAGATAGATCACCGCCTGCGCCAGCGCCAGCTCGCCTTCCGGCGAGCCGAGGCGTTCATAAGTAGCGGCTGCGTCGTTGGCGATCGTCATGGCGCGCGGATCGGCCAGGCCGATGTCTTCCCACGCCATGCGCACGATGCGGCGCGCCAGATAGCGCGGATCGGTGCCGCCGTCGAGCATGCGCGTCAACCAGTACAAGGCGCCGTCGGGACTGGAGCCGCGCACCGATTTATGCAGCGCGGAGATCTGATCATAGAAGGCATCGCCGCCCTTGTCGAAACGGCGCAGGGCGTCGCCCAGGCATTCGGCCAGCACTTCGGAGCCGACGATGGCGACGTGCTTCGCCTGCGCCGCGCGCGCCACGATTTCGAGATTGTTGAGCAGCTTGCGGCCGTCGCCGTCGGCGCTGGCGATCAGCATTTCCTTCGCTTCCGGCTCGAATTGCAGGCCGTCGAGTTCTTCGCGGCAGGCGCGATCGATCAGCGCGCCGAGGTCATCTTCAGTCAGCGACTTGAGCACGTAGACGGCCGCGCGCGACAACAACGCGCCGTTGACTTCGAAGGAAGGATTTTCAGTCGTCGCGCCGATGAAAGTGAACAAGCCGCTTTCCACGTGCGGCAGGAAGGCGTCCTGCTGGCTCTTGTTGAAGCGATGGACTTCGTCGACGAACAGGATCGTGCGGCGACCGGAATTGGCGCGGATGAATTGCGCGCGCTCCACCGCTTCGCGGATGTCCTTGACGCCCGACAGCACCGCCGACAAGGCGATGAATTCGGCATTGAAACTGTCCGCCATGATGCGCGCCAGCGTGGTCTTGCCGACGCCCGGCGGCCCCCACAGGATCATCGAATGCGGCTCGCCCGATTCAAACGCCACGCGCAGCGGCTTGCCCGCGCCGAGCAGATGCTGCTGGCCGATGACATCGTCAAAGGAGTGCGGGCGGAGACGTTCGGCTAACGGCGCAGAATTCATGCGGTTGTAAAAATGGAGAGTTAAGATTGGACGGATTGCAGGACCGCTAGTCTACCCGATCCGACAGCAGCACATCGGCTCAGATGCTAGAATCCTGCCGGGTTCCCCAGGTATGAGTCGATTCAAGACCGATTCCCTGCCCCGGACTTGCCATTCTGCTTACATCACTTCACGCCTCAGGGCGTTTCTGCTCATGCCTTTTGTTGTCACCGATTCCTGCATCGCCTGCAAATACACCGACTGCGTCAGCGTCTGCCCAATGGATTGTTTCGTCGAAGGACCGAACTTCCTGGCGATCGATCCGGACGGCTGCATCGATTGCTCGATGTGCGTGCCGGAATGCCCGGTCGGCGCGATCTACAACGAAACCGACCTGCCCGAAGCGCTGAAGCATTTCACCGACCTGAACGCCAAACTGTCCAGGCATCCGGGCTGGAAACCGATTACCCAGGCGCAGGCGCCGATGCCCGGTCACGAGCAATGGCGCGACGTGGAAGGCAAGATCGACATGCTCAAGATGTCGACCTGAGACAGCAACCCGACCTGATCAGTTGTTGAACACGTCGGCGCCCTTGGGCACGACGAAAGTAAAACTGGTGGCCTTCAGCGGCGGGTTCTTTTCAAAGTTCGTGAACGACAGCAGCGAAGTCTGACCGAACGAATCGCGCAGCTCCATCGCTTGCGGCACGCCGTCCTTCAAACCGATGCCGATACGATCGAAGGTCGTATCCTTGCTCTTGGGCGTGGCTTCCAGCCATTCCATGCCATCCTTGGCGCCGCCTTCTTTCAGCGTGAAATTCTTTTCCAGGTCGTTGCTGCCGAACAGGATCGCGGCAGGCGACGAACCCAGCGCGTTGCCCAGCTTCTTGGTGGTGACCTGATTCAGATCCTTGTCGTAGATGAACAGCTTGTCGCCGTCGGCCTGCAAGACTTGCTCATACGGCTTCTGATAGGTCCAGATGAATTTTCCCGGCCGCGAAAACACGAAGGTGCCGCTGGACGTGTTGGAGACCTTGACGGTGCCGCTGTCGGTCTTGACCAGACGCTGCACGAACTGGCCTTTGGCCGATTGCGTCGACGCCACGAATTGCTTGAACTGCTCCAGCGCACTGGCCGAAGCCTGTGCGGAAAACAGCGCCGCGCTCAAACCCAATGCAGAGAGGGCAAGAGGCCATTTGTTGAGACGAGGTAATGCCGGTTTTACTTGCATTGCTGGTATTTTTCTTTGCATGGATTATTCCGAGGTATTTCCTGCCGGCACGAGGATTTCCCGGTTGCCGTTCGATTGCATGGTCGACACCAGACCGCTCTGCTCCATCTGCTCCAGCAGACGCGCCGCGCGGTTGTAGCCGATGCGCAAATGACGTTGCACCAGAGAAATCGAGGCCCGGCGATTTTTCAGCACGACAGCAACAGCCTGATCGTAGAGCTCATCGCCTTCACTGCCGCCCGCAGCGCCACCGCCGATTGCCCCTTCGGCATCGTCGGCCACGCCTCCTTCTAGGATGCCCTCGATGTAATTCGGTTCCCCCTGCGCTTTCAGATGGTCGACCACGCGATGGACTTCTTCATCGGAAACGAAGGCGCCATGCACGCGGATCGGCAAACCGGTGCCGGGCGGCATGTACAGCATGTCGCCCATGCCGAGCAGCGCTTCCGCGCCCATCTGGTCGAGAATCGTGCGCGAGTCGATCTTGCTGCTGACCTGGAAGGCAATCCGCGTCGGCACGTTGGCCTTGATCAGGCCGGTGATGACGTCGACCGAAGGACGCTGGGTCGCGAGGATCAGATGGATGCCGGCGGCACGCGCCTTTTGCGCGATACGGGCGATCAGTTCTTCCACCTTCTTGCCGACCACCATCATCAGGTCGGCCAGTTCGTCGATGATGATGACGATGGTTTCGAGCTGCTCCAGCGGTTCCGGCGCGTCCGGCGTCAGGCTGAACGGATTCGGGATCTTCTCGCCGCGCTTGTCGGCGTCGGCGATCTTCTGGTTGTAGCCGGCCAGGTTGCGCACGCCCAGCTTGGACATGCGCTTGTAGCGGCGCTCCATCTCGGCCACGGCCCAGTTCAGCGCATGTCCGGCCTGGCGCATGTCGGTCACGACCGGTGCCAGCAGATGCGGGATGCCTTCGTAGATCGACAGCTCCAGCATCTTCGGATCGATCAGGATCAGACGCACCTGTTTCGGCGTCGATTTGTACAGCAGCGACAGGATGGTGGCGTTGATGCCGACCGATTTGCCGGAACCCGTGGTGCCGGCCACCAGCAAGTGCGGCATCTTGGCGAGGTCGGCCACTACCGGATTGCCGGCGATGTCTTTGCCGAGCGCCACCGTCAGGCTGGAATGGCTGTCGTTATAAACCTTGGAGCCGAGAATCTCGGTCAGGCGCACGATCTGGCGCTTGGGGTTAGGCAGTTCCAGACCCATGAAATTTTTGCCCTGGATGACTTCCACCACGCGGATCGATGTCAGCGACAGCGAACGCGCCAGGTCGCGCGCCAGGCCGACGATCTGGCTGCCTTTGACGCCGGTGGCCGGTTCGATTTCGTAACGCGTGATCACCGGGCCGGGGTAGGCCGCGACCACCTTCACTTCGACGCCGAAGTCGGAAAGCTTCTTCTCGATCAGGCGGCTGGTGAATTCCAGCGTCTCGACCGTGACCGTCTGCTGCGCCGGCGGCGCTTCATCGAGCAGCGACAGCGGCGGCAGGCTGGAGTCGATGTCCTGGAACAGGCTGGTCTGGCGTTCCTTCTCGATGCGCTCCGATTTCGGCACGGCCACGACTTGCGGCTCAATGCGGATCGGCGGCGCTTCGACGATCTTGGCGCGTTCCTGCACCACCACTTCTTCGCGCTTGACGGCCGCAACGTGGCCGACCTTGCGGTCTTCGCGCGCAGAGTAAAAATTCCTGACCCAGAAAATACCGTCCTCGATGACCCCGCCGATACGCTCCACCGTGGCCAGCCACGATACATGGAAGAACAGGCTGAAGCCGAGTCCGAACAACAGCAGCAGCAACAAGGTCGCACCGGTAAAACCCAGCGACGATTGCGCCCCGCTGCCGATCATCTCGCCCAGCACGCCGCCCGGCGCGCGCGGCATGGGCGTTTTCATCGAATACATGCGCATGTATTCGATGCCGAGACTGCCGGCCAGCAGGAAGACAAAACCGATGGCGCGGATCAGGCCTTCCTGGTGATGCTCAGGCTCGGCCTGCTTTTGCACCAGAAAGCGGTTCGCCAGTTTCCGGTAACTGCGCCAGATGGAATGCGCCAGCAACACACACCACCACCACGCCGACATGCCGAAGATGTACAGCATCAAATCCGCCAGCCAGGCGCCGATGCGGCCGCCCCAATTGTGCAGGTGCGGTACGGTGTTGGCCACCGACCAGCCGGGATCGTTGCGCGAATAAGTCAGCAGGATGATGGCGAGGTAAGCAAGCAGGGTCGCCATCGCCAGCCAGCGTGCTTCGTAGAGCAGGCGCACCAGTCTGCTGGGCAGCGGCGGCGCTTCGGCGGCTTTGGTGGTACGGGTGTAGGCTTGGCTGGTTTTGGTCATAAATCTTTATCTGGCGCACTGCTAATGCATGTTTGAAACTCAGGCGACATTGTAACGGCGATTGCCGGCCAGAAAACCGGCTGCCGGAAATCGCCCGCAGATTGCGTCGCTCCGGCCCTATTGAACGGATAGTGTAATTCCATCAGGCCGCTCCGGCGGTTCGTCTATAATCTTAACCGTTTTGCAGCGCAATATAAGGTAAACGGCAACATAAGCCGTTCATGGTGGCCATCATCGGCCGCCGGCCTCCTTGCGCACGCATTGAAATTCAGCAGACCGGCATCATGTGCTTCATATCTTCACGTTGCCGCTGCGCCCACTTCTGTTCAGTTCACTAAGACTATTTTATGACCACGTCCAAACACGCCAAGGTTTTGATTCTCGGTTCCGGCCCTGCCGGTTACAGCGCCGCCGTGTACGCCGCGCGCGCCAACCTCAATCCGGTGCTGATCACCGGCGTCGAGCAAGGCGGCCAGCTGATGACCACCACCGATGTCGAAAACTGGCCGGGCGACCCGATGGGCGTGCAAGGCCCCGAACTGATGCAACGCCTGCTGCAACATGCGGAACGTTTCAATACCGAAATCATTTTCGACCATATCCACACCACCAAATTGTCGGAAAAGCCATTCCGCCTGATCGGCGACTCCGGCGAATATACCTGCGACGCACTCATCATCGCCACCGGCGCATCGGCGCAATACCTCGGCCTGCCGTCGGAAGAAGCCTTCATGGGCAAGGGCGTGTCGGCTTGCGCAACCTGCGACGGTTTCTTCTATCGCGGCAAGGAAGTCGCCGTGGTCGGCGGCGGCAATACCGCCGTGGAAGAAGCGCTGTACCTGTCGAACATCGCCAGCAAGGTCACCATCATCCATCGCCGCGACAAGTTCCGCGCCGAACCCATCCTGATCGACCGCCTGCTGCACAAGGTCACCGAAGGCAAGATCGAGATCAAATGGCACCACACACTTGACGAAGTCACCGGCGACGACAGCGGCGTGACCGGCATCAGGATCAAGTCGACGCAAGACGGCAGCATCACGCCGATCACCTTGCACGGCCTGTTCATCGCCATCGGCCACAAACCGAACACCGGCATTTTCGACGGCCAGCTCGACATGCACAACGGCTATATCAAGACCCGCACCGGTCTCGAAGGTTTTGCCACCGCCACCAACGTCAATGGCGTGTTCGCCGCCGGCGACGTGCAGGACCATATCTACCGCCAGGCCATTACCAGCGCCGGCACCGGCTGCATGGCCGCGCTGGACGCCCAGCGTTACCTGGAAGGCCTGGAGTAACATCCATGGTGCTCTCCCGCCGGCTTGTTTAGCGCGGGAGGGCATGTTCATCTCTCACCGGTTCGCGAATCATGGCGACTATCAAGGATTTTTCCGCGCTCAAGTCGTTGCGCAAGGATCTCAAGGCGCAGGAAGAAGCGCGCCTGGCCGCTGAACGGCAACGCATCGCCGACGAAAAACGCCTGCGCGAAGAGGCCGACATCTTCCGCAACAGCGTCGGCAACGTAGCGCCGCTGCGCAACAACGACAAAGCCCCCCTCATGCCGCCGCAACCGTTGCCGATTGCGCGCCAGCATATCGCCGACGAACAGGCCGCGCTGATGGAATCGCTGTCCGACGAATTCACCTTCGACACCCTGCTCGACACCGACGAGAACCTGAGCTTCACACGTCCCGGCGTGGGCAGCGACGTGCTCAGCAAACTGCGCCGCGGCCATTGGGTGATCCAGAATCAGCTCGACCTGCACGGCCTGCGTCGCGACGAGGCGCGGGAAGCGCTCGGCGAATTCTTGCGCCAGGCGCGCCGTCGTGGCCAGCGCTGCGTGCGCATCATCCACGGCAAAGGGCTGGGTTCGGTCAACAAAGAGCCGGTGCTGAAACAGAAAGTCCGCAACTGGCTGTCGCAAAAGGATGAAGTCATCGCCTTCTGCCAGGCGCGTCCGGCCGACGGCGGCTCGGGCGCACTGGTCGTACTGCTGCAATCGAGCACGCCGTCCAACGCCGGCTAGTGTACTGTCCCGTAAATTCGCAGCATAAAAGATGTTGAAAATCGGGGCGAATACGGCGTCAAAAATGCTCGCAAGGCCCCGGCCTTGCTGCGCTTTTTTCCTTGTCTCGCCCCGATTTCACCACTTTTATCATGCTACAAATTTACGGGACAGTACACTAGCGAAAGCGCTGCTTCTGCTTTGACGCTGGACAGGCTCAGCGTATTTCCAGTATTTCCGCCAGCCAATCGACGAAAGCCCGCACGCGCGGCGACAGATGCCGGTTGTGCGAATATACGATCGACACCGGCAACGGCGGCGGCTTGAACGCCGGCAGCACTTCTTCCAGCACGCCCTGCTCCAGCAAATCTTCCACGCCGAAGCGCGGCGCCTGCACGATGCCCAGCCCCGCCAGACAGCACGCCATATAGGCCTCCGAGCTGGCCACCGACACCTGGCCAGGCAGCTTGAGCGTCTTGAGCTCGCCGTTCTGCATGTACTCCCACGGCAAATCGCGGCCGGTACGACTGGAAAAATAATTGATCATCACGTGCTTCTCCAGCTCCGCCAAGGTGCGCGGACGGCCGTGGCGGTCCAGATATTCTTTGGACGCGTAGGTGATCTGCTCCATCGCGCCGATGCTGCGCGCGATCAGCGTGGAGTCGCTGAGGATGCCGACACGCACCACGCAATCGACGCCCTCGCCGACCAGATCGACGAAGCGGTCGCTGGCGTTGAGCTTCACGCGGATATCCGGATAACGGGCAAAGAACGCCGGCAATTGCGGAATCACCACCTTGTGCGCCAATCGCTCCGGCAAGTCCACACGGACAACGCCCTGGGGCTGTTCACGGTCGAACAGGTTTTCCACGTCCTGGAATTCCGCCAGCAGGCGCTGGCAGCGCTCCAGATAGGCAGCGCCGTCGTCGGTCAGCGCGACCTTGCGCGTGGTCCGTTGCAGCAGGCGCACGCCGACGCGCTTCTCCACAGCCTGGATCGCGTTGGTCACGGTCGCCGCCGGCAAACCCATCTGCTCGGCGGTCTTGCTGAAACTGCCCAGTTCGGCGACGCGCACGAACACTTCCATTGCCTGGAGTCGGTCCATTTTAATAATTATCGATTTTCGAACAAAGAAATCATTTTAACGCCATTTATTCGAAAACAGATAAGCCCAATAATACGATCCAAGCGCTCGGGCACTCCCGCCAGGCAAGCGCATCACTGATTGACTGGAAGGAAACATCATGGAAAACCGCACACTCGGCCGCAACGGCCTCGTCTCATCGGCCATCGGCCTGGGCTGCATGGGCATGTCCGATCTCTACGGCCCGGCCAACGAGCAAGACGGCATCGCCACCATCCACGCCGCGCTGGAAGCCGGCATCACCCTGCTCGACACCGGCGACTTCTATGGCATGGGCCACAATGAGATGCTAATCCGCGACGCGCTGCGCAGTGCTAACGGCAGCAACCGCGCCAATGCGCTCATCAGCGTGAAGTTCGGCGCCATGCGCGACGCCGGCGGCAACTGGGTCGGCATGGACAACCGTCCGGCTGCGGTCAAGAATTTCCTCGCCTACACGCTGCGCCGCCTCGGCGCCGACCACATCGACATCTACCGCCCTGCGCGCCTCGATCCCAACGTGCCGATCGAAGAAACCGTCGGCGCCATCGCGGAGGAAGTCAAAGCAGGCCGCGTGCGCCACATCGGTCTCTCGGAAGTCGGCGCCGAGACGCTGCGCCGCGCCCATGCCGTGCATCCCATCGCCGACCTGCAGATCGAATATTCGCTGATCTCGCGCGGCATCGAAAAAGACATCCTGCCGACCTGCCGCGAACTGGGCATCGGCATCACCGCCTACGGCGTGCTGTCGCGCGGCCTGATCAGCGGCCACTGGGATCCGTCGCGCCAGTTGGCGGCGAACGACTTCCGCAGCACCAATCCGCGCTTTTCCGGCGACAACCTCAAGCACAACCTGTCGCTGATCGACGTGCTGCGTACGGTCGCCGCCGGCAAGCAAGCCACGCCGGCGCAGGTCGCCATCGCCTGGGTGCTGGCGCAAGGCAAGGACATCGTGCCGCTGGTCGGCGCGCGTCGCCCGGAACGTCTTGCGGAATCACTCGGCGCACTGAAGCTCACGCTGACCGCACAGGATCTGACCCGCATTGAAGAAGCCATTCCATCCGGCGCCGCAGCGGGCGATCGCTATGCCGCCTACGCGATGGCGCATCTGGACAGCGAGAAATAACAGGCAAGGCATTCGCGTGCAGCCGGATCAGAACAGATCGAACTGGCCGGATACCGATATCTTCGGCGGACGCGCGGGCGGGACGAATTGCGAGGCATCGAGCATGTCGAACCAGCCCCGCTGATGCATGGCGCTGCGCTGCACCGCCTTGTCGAAACGCTGGCGAATCAGATCGGCCCACACGCCCTCGCCGCGCATGCGTGTCGCAAAATCCGAATCGTTGTCCTTGCCGCCGCGCATCTCGCGGATGCGATTCATGACGCGATTGGCGCGCTCGGGAAAATGCGTCAGCAGCCATTGCTGAAATAGCGGATTGACCTCCCACGGCAAGCGCAGCACGGTATAGCCGGCACGGCGCGCGCCTGCTTCGGCGGCGGCCGCGACGATGCTTTCCAGTTCCGGCTCATTGACGAAGGGAATGATAGGCGCAATGCTGACGCTGACAGGGATGCCGGCGTCGGCCAGCGTGCGGATCACGCGCAAACGCCGTGTCGGCGTCGCCGCGCGCGGCTCCAGTTTGCGCGCCAGCGCCGGATCCAGCGTGGCGATGGTCACTGCCGCGATCACTTGTCGTCGTGATGCCATGGCGGCAAGGATGTCGACGTCGCGCTCTATCAGCGAAGACTTGGTGATCAGCGCCGCAGGATGGCGGCACTCGTCGAGCACCTGCAACACGCGGCGCGTGATCTGCAACTCGCGCTCGCAGGGCTGGTAGGCATCGGTGTTGATGCCGACGGTGATGGTTTCCGCAATGTAGGAAGGCTTGGCCAACTCCTTGCGCAACAGCTCCGGCGCATTCATCTTGGCGAAAATCCTGCTCTCGAAATCCAAGCCCGGCGACAAACCCAGGTAGGCATGCGTAGGACGGGCAAAGCAGTAGACGCAGCCATGCTCGCAGCCGCGATAGGGATTAAGCGACACATTGAACGGCAGGTCCGGAGACTTGTTGCGGCTGATGATGGACTTGGCGACTTCTTCCGTGACGATGGTGTGCAGCGCAGCCGGCTCGCCATTCTCCTCCTCTTCGCCGGCACCCCAGCCGTCGTCGAAAGCGACGCGCCGATCGGTTTCATAACGTCCCTGGATATTGCTGACGGCGCCGCGCCCCTTGCGGGCGTCGAACACCTGTGAAAAAGTCTCGCCGGCCGTCTCCAGCGTACGTGTAGTCTGCAGCGGCACCGGTCGATAGCTTGACTTTGCCATGGCAATCCTTCAATATACTGTATAAATATACAGTATATATCATCGATGAAATGCCATGCGCAATTCAGTCGTTTCAGTTCAGAAAGCGTGCCCCGCCGGTCATGGCAGCCATATCCACATACTGGGAGGCGTTGTGATTGTGCGGCGAAAAATTGATCACGTAGCCGCCGTCGCTGTAGTTGCGCGCATTGATGCTTTCGAGCGCGCGGATCAGTTTTTCACGCGTGAGATCGCGTTGCGCGCGCCGCAAGCCTTCGACCAGCACGCGCGCCGCGATATATCCTTCAAGGCTGCTGAAAGTGAGATTCTCGTAGCCGGCTTCGGACATGCGTTTGCGATATTCCGCAACCAGCGGCATCGACACGCGCCAGGGAAACGGCACCACCTGCGTCACCAGAATGCCGCGCGCAAGGTCGCCCAGTTCTTCCGCAAGCGCTTTCTGTCCGACGAACGAGATAGCGAAGAATTGCCCCTGATATCCCCTGCTGCGCA
The DNA here is from genome assembly GCF_000282135.1 of Herbaspirillum sp. CF444. GTDB lineage: Bacteria > Pseudomonadota > Gammaproteobacteria > Burkholderiales > Burkholderiaceae_D > Herbaspirillum. Next base: position 26,229 of record NZ_AKJW01000068.1, on the reverse strand, counting down.
GGGCTCTGACGATGCGCGCGCTGGCGAGGTAATCCCCGGTGAGCAGCATCGCCACCTCGCTGCGCGCATCCAATATTTTGGCGATGACCGGCTCGACGTTCCTGCCGTCCACGTCGATGTCGATGCTGACCAGATCAATCGCCTCGGTCCTGGCCTGGTCTTCCACCGCCTGCTTGATCGACACACCGGACTGATCCTGCTGATACACCAGGGCAAATCTGCGCAGCCCCATGCTGCTCAGATTATGCAAGGCGTAAGCGTACTCCTCGGCATAGCTGGCGCGCAGCGTAAAAACGTAGCGATTGAACGGTGCGTGAAGAGAAGGCCCCCCGGTCAGCGGAGCAAAGAAAGGAACGCGCGCTTTGGTGGCGATCGGAACCGCAGCCCGGCTGGTCGGCAAGCCGACGAAGCCGAACAAGGCGAATACTTTGTCGCTTTCGATGAGTTGACGCGTGTTGTAGGCGGCAAGGGAGGCGGTGTACTTGTCGTCCCGGATAACCAGCTCAATACGCCGGCCATGCACGCCGCCTTGCTTATTGATCTTGTCGAAGTACGCCCTGGCGCCGATGAGCAGTTGACGCGACATCTGCGCCGTGGGTCCGGACAATCCGACGGACTGCCCAAGCAGAATACGGGTATTGGTGACACCCGTTTCAGCATGTACCGGAGAGAATGACCACGCTAACAGCATCGGAAGAATTCGAAACAGCCAGCCTCGATGCCGTTCCTGCATGCGCTCTCCCCTTCATGTTTTAGACCGCTTCCGCTCCTGTCTCACCGGTACGGATCCGAATGACCTGCTCGACTTCCTGGACGAAAATCTTGCCGTCGCCGATCTTGCCTGTGCGCGCCGCCTTGATGATGGCGTCGACAACCGGCTCGACCACGCTGTTGTCGACGACAACTTCGATCTTCACCTTCGGCAGGAAATCGACCACATATTCCGCGCCGCGATACAGTTCGGTGTGGCCCTTCTGACGACCGAAACCCTTGACTTCGGTCACCGTAAGACCGGTGACGCCGACCTCAGCCAGCGACTCGCGCACTTCGTCCAACTTGAACGGTTTGATGATAGCAGTGACTTGCTTCATGACAACTCCCTCCTTATAAAATGCCGCAAAAAATCGAATTAAATCTATCAAGGTTTTCAGCGCATGCGCCTCAATGCCCACCCTGAAATCCTACGCATTGAAATACTCATTACTCACGAAATCTTGATGTGATCGGATAACGCCAGTCACGTCCGAACGCGCGATGCGTAACGCGAATGCCCACCGGCGCCTGACGGCGCTTGTACTCGTTGATCTTGATCAGGCGCGTGATGCGCTCGATGTCTTCCAGGCGATAACCGGCTGCTTCGATCTCGCCGATGCTGCGATTTTCTTCCATGTACATCTGCATGATGCCGTCCAGGACTTCGTAAGGCGGCAGCGAATCCTGGTCCTTCTGGTCCGGGCGCAACTCGGCCGAAGGCGGGCGCGTCAGGATGCGCTCGGGAATCACCGGCGATACGCTGTTGCGGTAGGCGCACAAGCGATAGACCAGCGTCTTGGCGATATCCTTGATCACCGCAAAACCGCCGGCCATGTCGCCGTACAAGGTGCAGTAGCCGACTGCCATCTCGCTCTTGTTGCCGGTGGTGAGGACGATGGAACCGTACTTGTTGGACATCGCCATGAGCAGCGTGCCGCGGATGCGCGCCTGGATGTTTTCTTCGGTGGTGTCTTCCTTGAGTCCCTTGAATTCTTCGGACAAGGTATTGCGGAAGGCGGTGAAGCAGTCGTTGATGGAAATCTCGTCGTAGCGCACCTTGATGCGCTCGACCATGTCGCGCGAATCAAGCCAGGAAATATCGGCCGTATAAGGCGACGGCATCATGATCGCGCGCACCTTGTCGGCACCCAGCGCATCGACGGCGATGGCCAGCGTCAGCGCCGAATCGACGCCGCCAGACAAGCCGATCAGCACGCTCGGGAAACCGTTCTTGCCGACATAGTCGCGCACGCCCAGCACCAGCGCCTGATATACCTGCGCTTCGATGGACAGCGCCGGCGCCATCTTCGGATTGCGGATCTGCACGCCGTCGAACTCGATCAGCTGCAGATCTTCCTCCGCGTGCGCCAGACTCGCGACCAGTTCGCCGGCCACGTCCATAGCGAAGGAATTGCCGTCGAAAATCAATTCATCCTGGCCGCCCACCAGATTGGCAAACACCAGCGGCATGCCTTGTCTGGTCACGTTGGCGCGCATCACGTCCAGGCGCAGCAATTGCTTGTTCATGTGGTACGGCGACCCGTTCAGGATCAGCAACACCTGTGCGCCGGCCTGTTTTGCCAGCGCGGGCGCGCGCGGGAACCAGGTGTCTTCGCAGATGTTGATGCCGAATTTGGTACCCTTGACGTCGAAAACGAGCGCCTGTTCCGACGAAGTGAAATAGCGCTTTTCGTCGAACACGCTGTCGTTGGGCAGCTCCAGTTTGCTGTAGACGCCGGCGATCTTGCCGTTGAGCAGAACCGAAGCAGCGTTGAAGCGTGCACCATCTTTGAGCATCGGATGACCGACCACGACGTGCACGTCTTTCAGTGGAGCCAGTTCGGCGGCGAGCGCCTGCAACGCTTCTTCGGTTTTTGCGTAGAATGCCTGGCGCAGCAAGAGATCTTCCGGCGGGTAACCCACCAGCGACAATTCAGGCGTAAGCACGATATCGGCGCCCTGCCCAGCGGCACGGCGCGAAAATTCGGCGATTTTGTTGCGATTGCCCGAAATATCCCCAACTGTGCTGTTGATCTGGGCGATGGCGACTTTGACTGACATGATGGCGACGAGTAAGAAAATGACGATGATGATGAAGACGAAAGGCCGGACACCGATGCCAGGGAGCTGCACGCAGTGAACGCAGAAGTCCATTATCGCACGCGAATCATTTCTTCTCTGGCCGAAATTGGCCAAAGCCGGTGGGATTCGCTGGTCGCCGCGCAGCCCGATGCGACACCCTTTTTGTCCTACGCCTTCCTGCACGCGCTGCATGAAAGCGGCTCCGCCGCCAAGGAGTCCGGTTGGGAACCGCAATACCTGACGCTGTGGCAAGGAGAGCAGCTGAAGGCTGCATTGCCGCTTTACCTCAAATACCATTCTTACGGCGAATATGTGTTCGACTGGGCCTGGGCAGAGGCTTACGAACGCCACGGCCTGCCCTACTATCCGAAGCTGCTGTCGGCGATCCCCTTCACGCCGGTGACCGGCGGACGTCTGCTGGCCCACGATGACCTGGCCCGGCAGGCGCTGGTGCAAGCCTTAAGCGAATTGCAGAGCGCTGCACAGACATCCTCCACCCACATCCTTTACCCGCCCGAGGCCGAAGCGCAGACGCTGGCGCAAGCCGGCTTCATGCTCCGCAGCGGCGTGCAGTTCCACTGGCATAACGAAGGCTATCGCGACTTTGAGGAATTCCTGTCGACGCTGGAACGCAAGAAGCGCAAGAACATTCTCGCCGAACGGCGCAAGGTGGCCGACGCCGGTGTGAGCTTCCGCCATCTCGGCGGCGCCGAAGCGACCGAAAAGGACTGGCGCTTTTTCCACCGCTGCTACCGCCACACGTATTCCGCACACTACTCCACGCCTTATCTGAATCTGGATTTCTTCCTGCGCATTGCCGCCGACATGCCGCAACACCTGCTGCTGACGATCGCCTGTCGCGACGGCAAGGCGATCGCCTCGTCGCTGGTGGTGCATGATGCACAATCGCTGTACGGCCGCTATTGGGGCGCGCTCGAAGAAGTGCCCTGCCTGCATTTCGAAACCGCCTACTACCAGCCGCTGGAATTCTGCATCGCCAACAAGATCGCCTGGTTCGAAGGCGGCGCCCAGGGCGAGCACAAGATGGCGCGCGGCTTCCTGCCGCAAAAAACCTGGTCGGCGCACTGGCTCGCGCATCCCTCGTTTGCCGATGCGGTGGAACGCTTCCTCGAACGCGAAGGCGGCGGCATCAACGACTACCTGAGCGAACTCAATGAACGCAATCCGTTCCGCACGTCGTCTCAGTCGTAGACACGCCCTCTAAAACGCCGGCGATGACGTAAAAAAAGCGCACTCTTGAGTGCGCTTTTTTTCGGCAAGGCCGGAATTACTTGGCTTGTTGCTTCTTGTAGGCTTCGACGCCCGCCAGGATTTCGGCCTTGGCGGATTCAGGACCTTCCCAGCCGTCGACCTTGACCCATTTGCCTTTTTCCAGGTCCTTGTAGTGCTCAAAGAAATGCTGGATCTGCTTCAGGCGCAGTTCGTTCATGTCTTCCGGCTTTTGCCAGTGCGTGTAGATCGGCAGCACCTTGTCGACCGGCACGGCCAGCAACTTGGCGTCAACGCCGGATTCGTCGGTCATCTTGAGCACGCCGATAGGACGGCAGCGCACCACGACGCCCGGGAACAGCGGGAACGGCGTGATCACCAGCACGTCGACCGGGTCGCCGTCTTCGGACAGCGTTTGCGGGATGTAGCCGTAGTTGCACGGATAGTGCATGGCGGTACCCATGAAACGGTCGACGAAAATCGCGCCGGTATCCTTGTCCACTTCATACTTGATCGGATCGGCGTTCATCGGGATCTCGATGATCACATTGAAGTCGTTGGGCAGGTCGCGGCCGGACGGGACGTTATTCAGGCTCATGGTGCTTTCTCGCAAAGAAATGAAGGAATCGGAAACCCGAGATTATAACGGCTTTCATGCCGGAAGCCGGAATCTGCACGATCTTGAGCGGTGGCAATATGAGAATCGCCGCTGGGCCCCGGGAGGAACGCAGCGGCGATTTCAGAGAAAATTCACGAAGGCAGCGAGATCAGCGGATCGCAGTCGCCAGCGCGCATTGCTTGTAATGCGCCGCAGCCTGTTCATGCTGATCCAGCGCGTCGTGCAATTGCGCCAGGCTCAGATGCGATTCACGCACGGTGCGCGGTTCAAGCGCATCGGACAGCGCCTGCTCCAGATGGCGCTGGGCCTTGCCCCACAGCTTCTGGCGCAAACAGAACATGCCCAGCGTCAGCGCCAGTTCGGCATCGGTGGGACGCTTGGCCAGCCAGGATTCGCAACGCTCGATCTGCGCCAGCAAAGCCGGCGAACCCGCTTCCGCAGTGGATTCGCGATAGGCGCGGATCAGACGGTCGTCCCAGTCGGCTGCCAGTGCGCGCTCCAGCAAGGTGCGCGCTTCGTCGTGCAGGCCGCGGCTGCTGAACGCCTGCGCAGCGCGTGCGGCGATGAAAGGCTTGAGACGATCGGCATTCGGCACCTCGGCCCACAGGCGGCGGATCGATTCGGCGTCGTGCGAACGATCCGACAACAAGGCGTCATAGGACATTTCGCGCAGGCGGTTGGACAAGGCCGGATGCAAGGCATTGCGCTTGTCCAGCGTCTGCACCAGACGCAGCACTTCGGGCCAGTTCTTGGCTTGCTGGTTTGCCTTGAGCGCCCATTGCAGCGCCTGGATGTGGCGCGTGCCGTTGGCGTTGAGTTCTTCGACGGTTTCCAGCGCTGCCTTGAACTGGTGATCGTCGACCAGCAGTTCCAGACTGGTCATCAGTCGCGCCGCCTTGAGTCCGTTGTCGCCGTCGGTGCTGGCCAGCCAGATGTCGCGGCGCTCGGTCTGACGCATGCGATGCGCGGCGCGGGCGCCGACCAGGGCCGCGATGCCGGCGTTTTCAGGCAATTCGGCAGCGCGCGTGGCGGCCTTTTCGGCGTGGCCGAAGCGACCTTCGAAAAAAGCTTTCAGAGAATCGCGCAAGGCCTTGTTGCCGTCGTTTTCGCGCTTCTGGCGCCGATAGGCGATCACGCGGCCTGGCAGTTTCTGCGTCAGGCGCACGGCGCGGATCAACACGTACAGAGCGATGAACAGGACGATGACCGCGAACAGGAAGAAGTTCAGCGACAGGTCAACCCGATAAGGAGGATAAAACAGCACCACGTTGCCGGGATTGAAGCGCGCCAACACCGCCAGGCCGATGGCGGAGGCAAACAGGGTAAGAAGCCAGAGGAGAATTCGCATATAACTGTTCTGCCGCTTTAATTGACGCGCCGGCTTTTGTAATTACGCACCGCGTTGATGCTTTCGCTGAGCGTCGGCATCTGGATCGACAGGTTGCTGCCCTGAACTTGCTTCAACAGCGCCTGCGTGGTCTGCACTTGCTTGGCGCGGGTGTCGAAGTATTTGGCTATCGTGTCCTGTGCTGCGCTCAGGTCGTTGCGGAAAGCGAATTCGTTGCGCGACAACAAAGCCAAGCGTGCATTGAGCAGGCGCAGCTTGAGGTTTTCGCGCGCATAGTAGGCTTGCGTCGGCGACAGCAGCAGCGCGTCGGGCGTGTCGACGCTGCGGATGCGGACCAGCTGCTTCAGTTCCGTCCACATTTCCGAACTGATGCTTTGCCACTTGTCCTGGGCGTTGGCCAGCCAGTCGTTGGCAGGCTCGGCATCGGCAGCTTGGCCCTTGCCGTTCGGCTTGGCAGCCACTTTGGGCGCCTGGCGGACGGGTTGCTTCTTCGGTTCGGTCACGGAAACGACCGGCTTTTCATCCGACAGCAAAGGCATGTTGTCGATCTGGCCGATGATGCTGTCGAGACGCACGGCGATGCCGGGCACGTCCACCGTCGGCAAGGCCTTCAGGCGATCCTGGTCGCGCGCGATGGCGCGGCGGATGGCGATGAACTGCGGCTTGTCCGAGCGCGACAGGCTCTTGTCGGCGTTTTGCAGCGCGATCAGCGCGCCCTGCACGTTGCCGGCCAGTTCCAGTTGCTGGCTTGCGGTCGACAGCACTTCTTCGATTTCGGACAAGGCCCAGTCGTCGCGATTCTTGGAAAGGTCCTGATAGAGCTGTTCCAGCGCCAGTTGCTGGCTTTGCGATTCGGCCTGCTTGCTGTCGAGCACGGTGACCTTGGCCTGCAATTCCTTGGTGCTTTCCTGCACGGTCTTCAGCACGCTTTTGACTTCGGTGTTGGCGACGTCGCCGGTTTGCAGACGGCGCGCGACTTCTTCGCGCAGGCCGCGGATCTCGGCATGCGACATCCACCATTGCGCCACCAGCACGATGGCCAGCACGACAATGAGGAAAGTCAGCAGCCGCAGGCGTTTTTTCAGCACGCCGTTGTCCGAAGGTGTGAAGGAAGGGAGCACCATGCTCGCCTGCAGTCCGGGATCCGCTTTCGCGTCCGGCTGGTTCTGGTCGGGGGAGGATTGCAGTTCGTTCATGGTCGGGATTGTAACGCGGCAAGCAGTCGTTCGTCGCCTGATCCGGTCATGGTCACATGGGAGAAAGCCAGCGATCGCGCTGTTTCAGCGATCCTCTGGTGCGAAACGATGATTTCGTTGCGTTGTAGTTTTACCACATAGTCCTTGCCGAGAGCGTCCAGGGTGATCTGGAGTAGGTTGCGCAAGGCCTCGGAACTGGTGACTACCCAGTCGCTGCCGGCATCGATCAAGGTGCGCAAATGCGCCTTCTTCGGTTCGTCGATCACCGGCAAAAGACGCTGATAAGCCGTCACGTGATCGACCTCGATTTGCCCGGCGCGCAGCATGTCGGTCAAAAAGTCGCGACCGGCCTGGCCGCGCACGATCAGCACGCGCTTGCCGCGCAGGATGTCGAGATCCAGCGCCTTGAACAATTCTTCCGAATCCATGCGTTCGCTGTTGCGCGGCGCATGGATGACCGCGTTGCCGTCATCGACGCCGTGGCGCTGCAAGGCCAGCCGGCTTCCTTCGCCGACGATGCCGATGGCGACCTGCCGCGGCCACGCAGGGATGAATTGGAAAGCGGCGTCGATGGCATTCGGACTGACGAACACCGCCATCGCATAGCGATCAAGCACCGACAACACGCCTTGCAGCTCGGCACTGTCGGCCACCGGCGCGATCTCCAGCAAGGGAAAAATCACCGGCACGCGGCCAATCTGCGCCACTTGCTCCGCAAACGCGCCGGCCTGCGCCAATGGGCGCGTGATGACGACCGGCCTGGCACCGCGTTCTTTCATCGCACTCCCTTCAGAAGTGGCAAAGCAACAGGAGATGGCTAGTCCGCACCGGCAGCGTCCGCCTTGCATGCCGCCAGAATCGCTTCGGCGCCCTGCGCCTGCAGCAGATCGGCGACCTGCCGGCCCAGTGCTTCGGGTGCATCGGCCGGGCCGCTGGCTTCGGCGGCGGCAATCTGCTTGCCGTCGGGCGTGGCGACCATCGCGCGCATGTGCATCTTGTCGCCCTCAATGGTGGCGAACGCCGCCAATGGAATCTGGCAACTGCCGCCGAAAGTGCGCGACAGCGTGCGTTCAGCCGTCACCGCGCGATCGGTCGGCAGATGATTGATCGGCGCCAGCACGCGTTGCAGATCGGTGCGATCGGCGAGGATTTCGATCGCCATCGCGCCTTGCCCCGGCGCCGGCAGGCTTTGTTCCGGCGCGATCGCCGAGCGGATGCGCGATTCCAGGCCGAGGCGCTTCAGCCCCGCCACGGCAAGAATGATGGCGGCATACTCGCCGCGGTCGAGCTTGGCCAGACGCGTATCGAGATTGCCGCGCAAGGGCTTGATGACCAGGTGCGGATAGCGCGCCGCGATCAATGCCTGGCGACGCAGGCTGCTGGTGCCGACCACCGCGCCGTGCGGCAGATCGTCGAGTCCGGCATAGTCGTTGGAGACGAAGGCGTCGCGCGGATCTTCGCGCTCCAGAATGCCGCCCAGCACAAAACCTTGCGGCAGCTCCATCGGCACGTCCTTGAGCGAGTGCACGGCAAAATCGGCGCGTCCCTCCGCCATGGCGACTTCCAGCTCCTTCACAAACAGCCCCTTGCCGCCGACCTTGGACAGCGTGCGATCGAGAATCTGATCGCCGCGCGTCGTCATTCCGAGAATGATTATGCTGCACTGCGGATATAATGCTGCCAACCGGTCGCGTACATGCTCGGCTTGCCACATGGCGAGACGGCTTTCGCGCGAAGCGATGACCAGCCTGGAGGGAGGAAATTCTTTCAAGAGGGCTCTTCCGGTAGTCGCCGAGTCATCTGTGAAGGTGCCCGGCGCATCAAAAATATAAAAATAGTGGAGGCAAACAAGTGAGCCAAATTCTAGCACGCAGCACCACTGACAGTTCGACCAGCACGCCCGACTTTCTCCTCTGAAAACCGTAGCAATTGTTGATCATGCCAATCAAACCACAAACTAAAACTTCTGCTCGCAACACCCCCGGCTCCACCGAAAAACGCCCCGTCAAGTCCGCAGACAAGGACGCTCCGCTCAAAGAAGACATCCGCCTGCTCGGCCGTCTGCTCGGCGAAGTGCTGCGCGACCAGGAAGGCGACGCCGTCTTCGAAGTGGTCGAGACCATACGCCAGACCGCCGTGCGCTTTCGCCGCGAATCCGACGCCAAGGCCGGCGCCGAACTCGACAAGCTGCTCAAGAAACTGACGCGCGACCAGACCAATTCGGTGGTGCGCGCGTTCTCGTATTTCTCGCACCTGGCCAATATCGCCGAAGACCAGCACCACAACCGCCGCCGCCGCGCCCACTTGCTGGCCGGCTCGGCGCCGCAACCGAGCAGCGTGGCCTACGCCCTGTCGCGCCTGGACAATGCCGGCGTCTCCGGCAACACCGTGCGCAACTTCCTGTCGGAGTCGCTGATCTCGCCGGTGCTGACCGCGCACCCGACCGAAGTGCAGCGCAAGAGCATCCTCGATGCGGAGCGCGAAATCGCCCGCCTGCTGGCGCTGCGCGACCATCCGCTGACGCCGAAGGAACTGCGCGACAACACCGAACTGCTGCGCGCGCGCATCGCCACGCTGTGGCAAACCCGCATGCTGCGCTATACCAAGCTGACCGTTGCCGATGAAATCGAAAACGCGCTGTCCTACTACCGCATCACCTTCCTGCGTGAGCTGCCGGCGCTGTACGACGACATCGAAGAAGAGATCAACGCACAGTTTCCATCGCGCTCGCGTTCCCGCACCACCCCGGCGGAACTGCCGCCTTTCGTGCAGATGGGCAGCTGGATCGGCGGCGACCGCGACGGCAATCCCAACGTCAACGCCGGCACCATGCAACGCGCGCTGCAACGCCAGTCGACCACGATCTTCGATTTCTACCTCGACGAAGTCCACGCACTTGGTGCCGAGTTGTCGATCTCGACCCTGATGGTCGACGCCAGCGCTGACTTGCTGGCGCTGGCCGACACCTCGCCCGACACCTCCAACCATCGCGCCGACGAACCCTACCGCCGGGCGCTGATCGGCGTGTATGCGCGCCTGGCGGCGACGGCCCGCAATCTCGGCGTGGTCAACATCCTGCGTCAGGAAGTCGGCGCCGCCGCCCACTACGACGCTCCCGAAGAATGCATCAGGGAACTGCAGGTACTGATCGACTCGCTCAACGCCAATCACGGCGCTGCCCTGGTCAAACCGCGCCTGGCGGTGCTCAAGCGTTCAATTGAAATTTTCGGTTTCCACCTCGCCACGCTGGACATGCGCCAAAGCTCCGACGTGCACGAACGCGTGCTCGGCGAATTGTTCGCCAGCGCGCAAGTGGAGACATCCTATGCGGGCCTGAGCGAAGAAAAGAAGATCGCGCTGCTGCTGGCCGAGCTGTCCAAGCCGCGCCTGCTGTACTCGCCCTACCTGACCTATTCGGATGAAACCAATTCCGAGCTGACCATCCTGCGCACCGCGCGCGAGATCCGCCAGCGTTACGGCGCGCGCGCGATTCGCAACTACATCATCTCGCACACGGAGACGGCCTCCGACTTGCTGGAAGTCTTGCTGCTGCAAAAGGAAACCGGCCTGCTGCACGCCGACGCCAAGGATCCGTCCAAGCTGGTCGAACTCGAACTGATGGTGATCCCGCTATTCGAAACCATCCCCGACTTGCGCTGCGCCGCCGACATCATGGAGCAATGGCTGTCATTCCCGCTGGTGGCGCCGCTGATCGCCAAACAAGGCAAGTTGCAGGAAGTGATGTTGGGTTATTCCGACTCCAACAAGGACGGCGGCTTCCTCACGTCCAACTGGGAGCTCTACAAATCCGAAAACCGCCTGGTGGAATTGTTCAACCGCGCCGGCGTCAAGCTGCGTCTGTTCCACGGCCGCGGCGGCACCGTCGGCCGCGGCGGCGGTCCGAGCTACCAGGCCATCCTGGCGCAACCGCCGGGCACGGTCAACGGCCAGATCCGCCTGACCGAACAAGGCGAGATCATCGCGTCCAAGTTCTCCAATCCGGAAATCGGTCGCCGCAATCTGGAACTGCTGGTCGCCGCGACGCTGGAAGCCAGCCTCATGCCGGAAACCACCGATGCGAAAGAGACCCGCAAGCTGGCCGAGTTCGAGCACGTCATGGAAGACCTGTCGGAACGCGCCTATCAGGCCTACCGCAACCTGGTCTACGAAACACCGGGCTTCACCGACTACTTCTTCGCCTCGACGCCGATCGCCGAAATCGCCGAACTCAACATCGGCTCGCGCCCCGCTTCGCGCAAATCGACGCGCCGCATCGAAGACTTGCGCGCGATTCCATGGGGCTTCTCGTGGGGTCAGTGCCGCCTGCTGTTCCCGGGCTGGTACGGCTTCGGCAGCGCGGTGTCGGGATGGCTGCAGGAAGGCGGCGCCAAAGAAAGCGCCAAAAAACTGGCGACGCTGCGCGCCATGTGCAAGGAGTGGCCGTTCTTTGCCGCCCTGCTGTCGAACATGGACATGGTCTTGTCCAAGACCGACCTCGCCGTGGCCTCGCGCTACGCCGGACTGGTCGCCGACCGCAAACTGCGCACGGCGATCTTCGGGCGTATCGTCAGCGAGCATGAGCGCACCAGCCAGTTGCTCGGTTCGATCACCGGCAACAAGGATCGCCTGGCCGGCAATCCGCTGCTGGCGCGCTCGATCAAGAACCGTTTCGCCTATCTCGATCCGCTGAACCACTTGCAGGTCGAACTGATCAGGCGCCATCGCAGCACGGCGGCAGCAGGCAAAAAGGTCGAAGAGCGCGTGCAGCGCGGCATCCACCTGACCATCAACGGCGTCGCCGCCGGCCTGCGCAATACTGGCTGACGCAGTAGCGGTTCTGCGCGTACATCGGCTTGCAGCACGCCGATGTACGCAGACGCCGTCCTGATTTGCCGTACACATTTCGTTTCCTGCACACCATCAGGAAAAACACGATAGCAAGTTTCGGAGTGCCCGGGCATCATTCTTCCTCAAGAATGATGCCCCTCCTTCTTTTGCCGGACCGCCGATGAAATCCGCCGACCTGTTCCGCCTGCTCGCTCTGTCCGCCATCTGGGGCGCAAGCTTTCTGTTCATGCGCATCGTCGTGCCGGAACTGGGCGCCCTGAATACGGCGTTTTTCCGCGTGCTGTTCGGCGCGGCCGGCCTGCTGCTCATCTTGGCGGCGCTGCGCGTAAAATGGCGGTTTGAGGGAAAACTGCGCGCGGCGATGCTGCTGGGCGCCATCAATTCCGGCATCCCTTTCGTGCTGTACAGCCTGGCGGCGAAGGTGCTGCCGGCGGGATACTCCGCCATTCTGAACGCAACGACGCCGTTGATGGGCGTGGTCATCGGGGCGTTATTTTTCGGTGACACACTGACCGGCCGCAAAGTGGCAGGCGTCGTGCTCGGGTTGGCCGGCGTTGCCGTGCTGACCAGGACCGGCCCGGTAGCCTTCGACACCGCGACTGTTTTCGGTGCGCTGGCCTGCCTGCTGGCCACCAGCTGTTACGGCCTGGCGGGTTTCCTGACCAAGCGCTGGATCACCGATCGCGGCGGACTGGACAGCAAACTGGTGGCGTTTGGCAGCCAGTTGGGCGCGGTTGGGCTGTTGTTGCCGTTTTTTGCGATAAGCACCGGCATGCAAGGCACGCCCTTGCACGGCAGCGCTGGTACGTGGTTTGCTTTGCTGGCATTGGGATTTGTGTGTTCGGCGCTGGCCTATATTTTATTTTTCCGATTAATTGCCGATATAGGACCTGTGAAGTCGTTAACCGTTACTTTTTTGATACCGCTTTTCGGCGTATTGTGGGGGTGGCTGTTTCTCAATGAACAATTGTCCTGGGCTTACGCCGTGGGAGGCGCATTGATCGGGGCGGCGCTGCTGCTGGTGTTGAAGCCGGCAACCGCGAAAGCAACATCGCAAGACAGAATCGACAGCAAACCAACGTCGGCCTGAAGGCTCGCCCGCCCGACCGCCTGACCGACCGATGGTTGCACACATAAATATTTGGGGAAGTTCGCCATGAATATCCGGGGTAAAACCATTGCATCGCTCTGCCTGACTGGGCTGTGCGTACAACTCGCCGCTACTTCCTTTGCTGCAGCGCCCGCCGCCAAGCCGGCTCCGCTGCCGCCTTTGCGCACCGACCGCGTGTTCCTGACCAGCGTCGAATCGCCGGGCGGCAAAGCGACCGCCTTGTTCGGCTTCTGGTTCAAGGGCAAAGGCAAGGCGGACAAGAAACCGACCATCATTGCCATGCACGGCTGCGGCGGCCTCTACAGCAGCGTCAACAAAGAGAAAATCGAATTCACCCCGCGCCACATCGCCATGGCGCGCGCGTTGACCGACGCCGGCTACAACGTGCTGTTCCCGGACAGCTTCACGCCGCGCGGCCGCCGTTCCATCTGCCAGGAAAGCCAGGCCCAGCGCGAAGCCAGCAGCGCCAACCGCCGCCTCGACGTGCAGATCGCCCTGCGTTGGCTGGCCACGCAGGAAGACGTCGACTACGCACACGTCGGCATGGTCGGCTGGTCGCACGGCGCCACGACGATCCTGGCAGCCATGAATCTGGCCCAGACGGATGTCGCGGTCCGCAAGGTGCAACCCAAAGCCGCCGTTGCCTTCTATCCGACCTGCACGCCTTACGCCGGCAGCCGCACGCCCTACAAACCGGCTGCGCCGATGCTGATCCTCATGGGCGAAAACGACGACTGGACGCCGCCGGAAGCGTGTGAATCGCTGGAAAAGAAAACCGAAGGCAGCGACACCGGAATCACCCTGCGTCTCTACCCAGACACTTACCACGACTTCGATGCCCCGGGCCTGCCCATGCATGTCCGCATGGACATCCCCGGCGCCGGCAAACGCGGCGAAGGCGTCACCAGCGGAGGCAATGCCGATTCGCGCGCGGAAGCCTATCGCGAAATGCTGAAGTTCCTGAAAGACAAGCTGGAGTAGACGCGCGGGGACATGTTCCCGCCAGTAAAAAAGCGGATGAGGCGCAAGCCCCATCCGCTTTTTTTATCGACCCACGCGTCCGGCACGATTCGCGCCGCGGTCCGATCAGAGATTGGAGGACAGAAAAATTCCCCTCAGGAAATCAACTCTTCCATTCCGGCGCCCAATTCCGCCAACGGAGGCAATTCATCAAGCAGCACCTCCGGCTTCACGCCCAGCTTGGCGGCGACTTCCTCCGGGAAAGTCGACTCCATTTCCTCGCGGGAATACTTATTCTCTTCCGCACGTGCGCGCCATGCCGCGATATGGATAACGGCAGCGATCTTGTTGAATGGAATGACTTCCAGCGGCCTCGGGAACGACTTGATGGCCTCGGAAAACTCGTTGGGGAAACGCCAGCGCTTCGCCAGCTCCGCGCCGACGTCGGCAAAGTCGTAGCCGAACGACGTGTGCTCGACATCGAGACGGCGCGCATCGATAGTGCTGGCGATCTTGTCGACCTGCAAGGTTTGCTCGGGCATTGCCGCATGCATGACCAACTGGCCGATGGCGTGCATCAGGCCGACGGTGAAGCCCAGGTCGGAGTTGAGCCCCTGCTTCTTCGCCAGCCATTTGGCGACGATCGCGGTATGCAGGCTGTAGCGCCAGAACAGCTTGAGATCCACGCCCGACATCGACTTGAAACTGCCGGTCAGGCCGGTGCTGACCACCAGCGTGCGCACGGTCATGAAACCCAGCATCAGCACGGCGTCGTCGACGGTGCCGATACTGCGCGAGACATGATAGTAGGAGGAATTCGCCAGACGCAGCAGCTTGGCGCTCAACACCTGATCGGCGCTCAGTTTCCTGGCGATGTCTTCGATCGACACATTGTCGTTGTTGAAGCTCTCGATGACTTCCTGCACGACTTTGGGAATGCTGGGCAATGCTGCTTGCTGTTGAAACAATGCTTCAAAATTCATGAGACCTCTCCCCGGATGAGACCACTGGAGCCTGTCAGATAATTCTTGTTAACAAGCCCGAAAAAATCGAATTGCTTGGATTTACAAACAGCAATTCGAGTATCTTCAAGATTTGGCAAGAGTGCAATGTTTTTTATGCCACGTCCTCTTGATAGTCCATGGATGTTGCCATCATGCCGACGTCGGCGCCACGCAGAAAATCCCTATTGACTTGCACCGGCACTGCCGCCAATTTACATCCCGCCAAGGTCTGCGCCAAGCCCGGGCGCGCCGTGGCGTGGCTCAAATGTCATCGACTTGCTATAATCGCGTATTCTCCGGGACCCCCACTATGACCGCTCAATTATCGAAAAAAGGCGAAGCCTGGTCGGCTCGCTTTTCCGAACCCGTTTCCGATCTGGTGAAACGTTACACCGCCTCTGTCTTCTTCGACAATCGCCTGGCGCAATTCGACATTCAAGGCTCGCTTGCCCATGCAGAAATGCTGGCGCATCAGCAGATCATCAGCGCGCAAGACTACACCGACATCCAGCGCGGCATGACGCAGATCAAAGGTGAAATCGACGCCGGCAAGTTCGAATGGCTGCTCGACCTCGAAGACGTCCACCTGAACATCGAAAAGCGCCTGACCGAACTGGTCGGCGACGCCGGCAAACGCCTGCACACCGGCCGCTCGCGCAACGACCAGGTCGCCACCGACATCCGCCTGTACATGCGCGCCGCCATCGACGACATCAACGGCCTGCTGCGCGACCTGCGCGCGGCGCTGGTGGATCTGGCCGAGCAACACGCCGACACCATCCTGCCCGGCTTCACCCACATGCAAGTAGCCCAGCCGATCACCTTCGGCCACCACGTGCTGGCGTATGTTGAAATGTTCGGCCGCGATGCCGAGCGCATGGCCGATGCCCGCAAGCGCGTCAACCGCCTGCCGCTGGGCGCCGCCGCGCTGGCCGGCACGACCTTCCCGATCGATCGCCTGCGCGTGGCCAAGACGCTGGGCTTCGACGACGTCTGCCGCAATTCGCTCGACGCCGTCTCGGATCGCGACTTCGCCATCGAATTCTGCGCCGCCGCCGCCCTGGTCATGACCCACATTTCGCGCATGTCGGAAGAACTGGTGATTTGGATGAGCCCGCGCGTCGGCTTCATCGACATCGCCGACCGCTTCTGCACCGGTTCGTCGATCATGCCGCAAAAGAAAAACCCCGACGTGCCGGAACTGGCGCGCGGCAAGACCGGCCGCGTCAACGGCCACCTGATCGCGCTGCTGACCCTGATGAAAGGCCAGCCGCTGGCCTACAACAAGGACAACCAGGAAGACAAGGAACCGCTGTTCGACACCGTCGACACGCTGACCGACACGCTGCGTATTTTCGCCGACATGGCGCGCGGCATCACCGTCAAGCCGGACGCCATGCGCGCCGCCGCCCTGCAGGGTTACGCCACCGCCACCGACCTGGCCGACTATCTGGTGAAGAAGGGCCTGCCCTTCCGCGACGCCCACGAAGCCGTCGCGCACGCGGTACGCACCTGCGTCGACCGCAACTGCGACCTGTCGGATCTGACGCTGGACGAACTGCGCACCTATTCGCCATTGATCGAAAACGACATCTTCGGCGTCCTGACGCTGGAAGGCTCCGTCGCCGCGCGCGACCACATCGGCGGCACTGCACCGAACCAGGTGCGCCTGGCGATCGCGGAACTCCGCAAATCGCTGTAAAGCATAAAGAAATAAAGCAATAAAGAAATACCAGCGGCATCCGAACCGCCAACGCGCCCCGGATGCCGCTGTACTGAGTCTGTACCAAAAGTAGCAGTGCGAGGTAATCGGCAGGACCGCTCCGTCTTCGAATGGAGCAGCATCAAATCCGTCATCAATGTTATCAGTGTCATCTCCGCCTCGGCGGAGCCAGCAGACCGCCGCAAGGCAACTTACCAGGTTGCAGTGCAGCAGTGTGTTTAAACCGGTTTACGGTATTCTTGACCGGTTGTATCCCAAAGGCCGCACGACGGCCTACAGAGGATGGAGCAAAATAAGGGAGTCCCATCAAAGACTGCCTGCGTCGGTTACCCCCGGCTCATATTTCGCATCATCCTCTATAAGAATATCTAACCAAGGAGAGAACCCGATGCGATTCAACATGCTTAAAACCGCTTTAAAGACCTTGCCTGCGCTGATGATCGGCGCCACCCTGGCAAATGCAGCATTGGCCGCCGACGTCAAGCTGGGCCTCGCCGCCGCGCTGACCGGCCCTGCCGCCAAGTACGGCGTCGCCATCAAGAACGGCTTCACGCTGGCCGCCGACGAAATCAACGCCAAGGGCGGCGTCAACGGCAACAAACTGGTCCTGATTGCAGAAGACGAACAAGGCAAGAAAGAAGAAGCCATCAACGTCTTCAAAAAACTGATTTTCCAGGACAAGGTACTGATGGTCTTCGGCCCGACCCTGTCCAATTCCGCATTCGCTGCTGACCCGATCGCCAACGCCGCCAAGGTCGTCGCTTTCGGCACCAGCAACACCGCCGACGGCATCACCGCCATGGGCCCGTTCACCTTCCGCAACTCCGTCATGGAAGCCGACGTGCTGCCGGTTACCGTCAAGGCTGCCGTCAAGCATTTCGGCATCAAGAAGGTCGCCGTGATCTACGGTAACGACGATGCGTTCACCAAGTCCGGCTACGACGTCTTCAAGGCGACGCTGGAACAGCAAAAGATCCCGACCACCACGACCGAAGCGTATGCCAAGGGCGACGTCGACTTCAAGGCCCAGCTGACCAAGATCAAGGCCGGCAATCCCGACGCCATCGTCTGCTCCTGTCTGGCGGAAGAAGCTGCGAACATCATCCTGCAAACCCGCGCGCTGGGCATGAAGCAACCGTTCATCGGCGGCAACGGCCTGAACTCGCCGAAGCTGTTTGAAATCGCCAAGGATGCAGGCGACAACACTCTGATGGGCAGCCCATGGTCTTCGGAAAACCTGACCCCGGCCAACAAGGCGTTCATCGCTGCGTACAAGGCCAAGTTCGGTTCCGAGCCTGACCAGTTCTCCGCCCAAGCCTACGATGCACTGCACGTGGTTGCCGAAGCGCTCAAGAACGTCAAGCTGTCCGGCGCACTGGACAAGGACCGTGACGCGCTGCGCGTTGCCCTGCCTGCCGTCAAGATCGACGGCGCGACCGGCAAGTTCGCCTTCCGCCCTGCTCCTGCCGTCGCCGGCAAGCAAGTCGGTTTCGATGCGCAGCAAGAAGCCATCGTCAACATCGCCAAAGGCGGCAAGTTCGTTCTGTTGAAGTAAGTCTCGGCGGAAAGAACAAGCTCAAAGACTCCGGTATTTTTTACCGGAGTCTTTTTGTTCCCGCTGCTCAGTTAGCGTCACACGTTTTACCCAATCGCGAAAAAGAACAGGCTAGCCAAAAGCCGCTTTTCTGATGTAACGAGGGATACATCGCCAGCCTGCCAGCGCATGCATGTTCATGCATAACTGACGGATGAGACCGGCGCTCCTCACTATTCGTCACCACTCTATTCGCAGGTCCTATGTTAGAACAACAACTTATCAACGCCCTTTCGCTGGGCAGCGTCTATGCGCTCTTTGCGCTTGGGTTCACGCTGGTGTTCGGCGTGCTCGGCGTCATCAACCTGTCGCACGGCGCGATCTTCATGCTGGGCAGCTACGCCGCCCTGCTGCTGGTCGAAAAAATGTCATTGCCGCTGTGGCTGGCGATGCTTGCCGCAATGGTCGCCACCGGACTGATCGGCCTGATCGTCGACTTCCTGGTGCTGAAACCATTGCGCCGCCGCAATGCGCCCCACCTGATTCCCATGATCGCCACCATCGGCGTGGCGATCATGCTGACCAATCTCGCGCAAGGCCTGTTCGGCGCCGAGAACAAACGCTTCCCGGTCGGCACCATTCCGGAAGACAGCGTCACCATCGGCAACCTGCACGTCACCGCGGTGCAAGTCGGCATCGTGGTCATCGCCTTCGTGCTAATGATCGTGCTGCTGGCCGTGATGCGCCGCACGCAACTGGGCCGCGCGCTGCGCGCCATTGCCGAGTCTCCGAAAGCCGCTTACCTGCTGGGCATCAACGTCGAGGGCCTGTTCTACCTGACTTCGTTCGCGGCAGCAGCCCTGGGCGGCGCGGCGGGCGTGCTGGTCGGCCTGTCGTTCAACGCCATCTCGCCCTTCATGGGCCAGCCGATGCTGCACAAGGGCATCGCCGTCATCATCCTGGGCGGCATGGGCGACATCCGCGGCGCGATGATCGGCGGCCTGTTCCTGGGCTTTGCCGAGGTGCTGACCGTGGCTTACATTTCGAGCGACTTCCGCGATGCGGTGGCGTTCGGTCTGCTGTTTTTGATTTTGTTGGTCAAGCCTTCCGGCATGTTCGGCAAAGTGCTGGAAAGAAAGGCTTAATCCCATGAACATGATGGAATGGTGGGATGGATTCTGGGCGACGTACAACACCGTCATCTTCAGCGTCGGCGTCAACGCCATGCTGGCCCTGTCAATCTACGTCACGCTGTCGTGCGGCCTGCTGTCGCTGGCCAACGCAGCGTTCATGGGGATCGGCGCTTACGTCGCGTCCCTGATTACCATGCAGGCAGGCCTGCCCTTCCCGGTCGCGCTTGCGGCCGGCGGGATCCTGCCGGCGCTGGTGGCGCTGGTGATCGGCATCCCGACGCTGCGCCTGTCCGGCGTCTACCTCGCGATGGCGACGCTGGGCTTCGGCGAAGTGGTACGCGTGGTGGTGCTGAACATGGAAATCACCGGCGGGCCGATGGGTCTGAACGGCGTGCCGCCGGTCACCGAATGGTGGCACATCGTGCTGCTGCTGGGCGTGACCGTGTATTTCCTCGCCCGCGTACGCCGCTCCAAGATCGGCCGTGCGTTTGAAGCGATCAAGGAAGACGAAGTCGCCGCCCGCCTGATGGGCGTCAACGTGGCCGGCTACAAGCTGCTGGCCTTCGTTATCGGTGCCGCCATTGCGGGCGTTGCCGGTGCCTTGAATGCGCACTACACCTTCACCATCGGCCCCAACAACTACGGTTTCGAAAACGCCGTGGATATCCTGACCATGGCCGTGTTCGGCGGCACCAGCAACCTGATCGGCCCGATGATAGGCTCGACCATCCTGTCGCTGCTGCCGGAAGTGCTGCGCCATTTCAAGGACTTCCGCCTGGCCGCCAACGGCCTGATCCTGATCCTCGTCGTGCTGTATCTGCCGAAGGGTATCTGGGATCCGCGTCGTATCCGCGCATTTATGCAACGCCGTAACAGCAACAACTCTGCAAGCAAGAAGGTGAACTGATGCTTTTACAATTCAACCAGATCAGTAAAAACTTCGGCGGTTTGCAGGTCCTGCAAGGCGTCCAGTTCCACGTGCCGGAAGGCGGCATCTTCGGCCTGATCGGCCCCAACGGCGCCGGCAAGACCACTGTCTTCAACCTGATCACCGGCCTGCTGCGCGCCTCCTCCGGCAACATCGTGTTCGACGGCCAGGACATCGGCAACGTCGCCCCGCACAAGATCACCGAGCGCGGCATTGCGCGCACCTTCCAGAACATCCGCGTGTTCAAGGAAATGACACTGCTCGAAAACGTCGTGGTCGGCATGCACGATCATCTTGACTATGGTTTCGGTAGCCTGCTGCTCAATCTCGGCTCGTTCCGCAAGATCGAAAAGGAAGCCCGCGAACGCGCGCTGGAACTGCTGTCGTGGGTGCGCCTGGACCACAAGGCCGAGATGCTGGCCGACAGCCTCTCCTACGGCGAACAGCGCAAGCTGGAATTCGCCCGCGCGCTGGCGACCAGGCCCAAGCTGCTGCTGCTGGACGAACCGGTGGCCGGCATGAACCCGGCGGAAAAAACCGAGCTCATGGCGGAAATCGTCAACATCAAGCAGCGCGGTTTCTCGATCTTCATGATCGAGCACGACATGCGTTTCGTGATGGGCCTGTGCGACCGCGTCGCCGTGCTCAACTTCGGCAAGATCATCGCCGAAGGCACACCGGATGAGATCAAGAACAATCAGGAAGTGATCGAGGCCTACCTCGGCAAGGAAGAAGCATGAGTCAAACCGTCCCCAAAGTCATTCTGCAAGTCCAGGACCTGGCGGTTTCCTACGGCCACATCGAAGCCGTAAAAGGCATCAGCCTGACCCTCAACGAAGGCGAAATCACCGCGCTGGTCGGCGCCAACGGCGCCGGCAAGAGCACCTCGCTGCTGGCGATCTCCGGCCTGGTCAAGGCCTCGCGCGGCAAGGTGCTGTTCAACGGCGCCGACATCACGCAACAGTCGCCGCACCGCATCGTCGGCAGCGGCGTGGTGCAAGTCGCCGAAGGCCGCGCCACGCTGACCACCCTGACCATCGAAGAAAACCTCGCCCTGGGCGCCTACACGCGCAAGGACAAGGCCGCGGTGGCCGGCGACCTGGAATGGGTCTACTCGCTGTTCCCGGTCCTCAAGCAACGCGCCAAAGGCCTGGCCGGCAACCTCTCCGGCGGCGAACAGCAAATGCTCGCCATCGGCCGCGCGCTGATGGCCAAGCCCAAGGTCTTGCTGCTGGACGAACCGTCGATGGGCCTGGCGCCGTTGATCATCCAGGAAATCTTCCGCATCGTGCAAGAGATCAACAAGACCGGCATGACGGTCCTGCTGGTCGAACAGAACGTGCGCCAGGCGCTGCGCATCGCGCAACGCGGCTACGTGCTCGAAACCGGCAAGATCGTGCTGGAAGATACCGGCGCCAACCTGCTGCACAATCCGAAGGTGGTCGAAGCCTATCTGGGCGGTTGATCGCTGCAGTGTTGCAAGACGCATTGCGACGATAAACACAGCGGCCTGACGGCCGCTGTTTTTGTTTGTATCGCCCGGATGCTTTACCATCGGACGTTATTGCTTTCACCAACTCCTCCATGCCGACTTTCAATTCCGCCCTCGTGTGGTTCCGCCGCGACCTGCGCATCAGCGATCACGCCGCCTTGTACTACGCGCTCAGGCAAAGCAAGCAGGTGTATTGCGTCTTCGTCTACGACCGCGACATCCTCGACGCGCTGCTCACCGATGGCCTGCAGGCCGATCGCCGCATCGAATTCATCCTGGCCTGCATCGCCGAACTCGACGCCGCCTTGCGCGCTGCCGGCGGCGCGCTGATCGTGCGCCATGCCCCGGCGCAGCAAGACATCCCGGCGCTGGCGGCGGAACTCGGTGCCGATGCCGTCTTCGCCAACCACGACTACGAACCGCAAGCAATCAAACGCGACGCCGCCGTCAAGAAACAATTGGAGCAAGACGGCCGCCAGTTGCTGACTTACAAAGATCAGGTCATCTTCGAAAAAGACGAAGTACTGTCGCTGGCTAGCCGCCCTTTCTCCGTTTTCACGCCGTACAAAAATGCATGGATGAACAAGCTGTCCGGTCCCGGCGGCGACTTCTATCTCAAGCCTTATCCGGTGGATGCCTATTTCGCACAACTCGCGCCGCCGTCCAAGCAGCATCACAAGGCTCTGCCGACGCTGGATGACCTCGGATTCCTGCCGACCAATCTGAAGGACCTGCGTATCCCGACCGGCATGTCCGGCGCGGCGCAATTGCTTGAAGACTTCCTGCCGCGTCTGGGCAAATACGGCGACACGCGCGACTTCCCCGCTGTCAAAGGACCGTCGTATCTGTCGGTGCATCTGCGCTTCGGCACGATCGCCATCCGCACATTGGTGCGTGCCGCGGTCGACGCCATGCGCATCGGCGCAGGCCGCCGCGGTGCGCCGGTGTGGTTGTCCGAGCTGGTGTGGCGCGATTTCTATTTCATGATCCTGTTCCATCATCCGCGCGTTGTTGAACGTTCCTTCAAGTCGGACTACGACGCGATTCAATGGGAGGGCGGCAAGCGCGCCCGCGAGAGTTTCGCGGCGTGGTGCGAGGGACGCACCGGTTATCCGCTGGTGGATGCGGCGATGCTGCAATTGAACCAGACCGGTTACATGCACAATCGTCTGCGCATGGTGACGGCGAGTTTTTTGACCAAGGATTTGGGGATAGACTGGCGTTGGGGGGAGAAATATTTTGCGGATCAGCTTAATGACTTCGATCTGTCTGCCAACAATGGCGGGTGGCAGTGGGCGTCTTCTTCGGGGTGCGATGCGCAGCCTTATTTTCGTATCTTCAATCCGATTACGCAGTCGGAGAGGTTTGATGCGGAGGGGAAATTCATCCGGCGGTATTTGCCGCAGCTGGCTGGTTTGCCGGACAAATATATTCATGCGCCCTGGTTGTGTCCGGCGGATTTGTTGAAGGCTGCAGGGGTGACGTTGGGAAAGGATTATCCGTTGCCTTTGGTGGACCATGCTGAGGCGAGGAAGAGGACGTTGTTGCGTTATGCGGTGGTGAAGAAGGATTTGGGGGAAGAGGCGTGAGTGTTTGCCTTCTCTGGTGTTTTGTTCCGACTTTCTTTTTTGGTAGCTGATTCTTTTCTTTCTTCGGACGACCGTGCCGGGGGTAGCCCGGCGGCTACTCACTTTTCTTGTCTCGCCAAGAAAAGTAAGCAAAAGAAGCGACCGCTGGGTCGTAGCCCCTTCGGGGTCCCCGGCGTCGTCAGGCGCAAATCGGGAGAAAAAATAAACTCGCTGCGCTCAGACAGATTTTTTCTCTTTATCCGATTTGCACCCGCCGACACCGGCTACTCTCAAGCGGACTTCTAGACTGGCTCGCTTCGCATCGCCAGTCTTGTTGAGACCATTGATGCATCAACTTCTTCCGCCTCGTTTGTGTCGTCCCAGCGAACGCTGGAACCCAGTGGCGTCAGCGCTCACCTGATGTCGGCGTTACCGATGCTTTAAAACTTCTCCCCCACGAGCTCCCCCGCCTTGACCCACAACGCATCAGCCCGCTTAGCATCAATTGCATAGGGACGCACGCCGGCACTGAATGCGCTGACGACCGCATCATCCGACAAGATTTCCCCAACATGACAATCCTCGCAATAGCGTCCGCCGATCATTTCTGCATCAGCGACGATGCCGGCCCACAGGGTTGTCGCCGCTCCTTGCGCGACGGTTTTCACTTCAAACGGCTGATGTCCTTGCGCCAGATGCTGTTCATTCATCGCCGCGAATGCCGCCTGGAAGGCTTCCGGTTCCATGTTGCGGATCAGTTCCGTCAGAATCACGCCGGGATGGATGCTCGCTGCGCGCACGCCGCGATGACGATGGCGCGCGTCGAACGCGACGGCCAGCAACGCGTCGCCGGTCTTGGAACGGCCGTAGGCAACCCATTGATCGTAGGGCGTATTCGCAAAGTTCGGATCCTCAAGATCAACGTCGGCGAAACGATGACCATTGGAGGACAGTACGATCAAGCGAGCCCCCTCCCTCATCAAGGGTGCAAGACGGTTAGCTAATACATAGTGCCCCAGCACGTTGGTGCCGAACTGAAGTTCGAATCCGTCTTTAGTGTGCTCAAACGGCGTGGCCATGATGCCGGCGTTGGCGACCACCAGATCGAAGGGTTTCTGGGCCGCGACCATTGCATCGCTGACTGCTCGCACCGACGCCAGGTCGGCCAGATCCATCTGGACGATTTCAAAACAGCCGCCGCTTTGTTCCGCCGCATCGCGCACGACTTTCGTGGCGGTGTGTGCTTTGTCGAGATCGCGCACCGTGCCGATCACTTCAGCGCCGCGCGCCACCAGGGCACGTGCCGTTTCCACGCCCAGACCGGCCGAGACCCCGGTGATGAAGGCGCGTTTGCCGTGCAGATCGATATTGCCCAGCACGTCGTCTGTTGTCGATTTCGCATCGAAGTGTTTGATAGTCAAGATTTTCTCCTGTGAAGTTAAGGGCGCGCAGTGACCGCGCCCGTCTTGCCCAAGATACGCTCCCGACCCCGTGCTTACTCGCCGAAACTGCGCAAATTCTTGCCTGATCCGCTCATTTCCTTGATCTCGCACTCAAGCCCTGTCAGACTGGCTTCATGAAAGACTTACTTGATCAGATGTGCCGCCGGGTGCTGCGCCACGCCGACGACAAGCAGCTGGAGACCGCCATTCCGCGGCTTGCCATCGGCGCTTTCCGGCAACCGGAGCCGACCTTCACGGCCGTTGCCGCCGGGGTCTGCATGGTGCTTCAGGGCGCCAAACAGATGATGGTCGGCAAGAAGATGCTGCGCTACGGCGCGGGCACTTGTTTCGCCTCGCTGATCGAATTGCCGACGACCTGCTGCATTTTCGAGATGGACGGCGACCAGCCCTATCTCGGGACCGGCTTGACGCTCGATCACGCGCTCTTCACCGCACTGATCGCCGACATGCCCGAAGAGCCGTCGAAGAAGGAGTTCCTGGGATTCCACATCGGCATGGTTTCGCGCGAAGTGCTGGAAGCGTGGGATCACCTGCTGGCCCTGCTCGACACACCGAAAGACATTCCCATTCTGGCGCCGTCGAGAGAGCGCGAGTTGCTGTACCGCCTGCTGCAGAGTCCGCATGGACCGCTGTTGCGACAGATAGCGCGCGAAGAAGGCAAGCTGGCACAAGTCAGAAGAGCCATCGACTGGATGCGCAACCACTACGATGAATCATTCCCCATCGAAACCGTGGCGGAAATCGCCGGCATGAGCGTCGCCTCCTTCAACAGACACTTCCGCGTGGCGACATCGACGAGTCCTCTGCAATATCAAAAGACGCTCAGGCTTCAGGCTGCACGACGCCTGCTGGCATCCGACGTCGACGCCACCCGCACCGCCTACGCCGTGGGCTACGAAAGCCCGTCGCAATTCAGTCGCGAGTACTCACGGCTGTTCGGACGGCCCCCAAAACAAGACGCTTCGCGATTGCGAGAGAACATCAGCGATATTTCCAGCGTGGTAGTTTGAAACCTTCATACGCCGTCGTCCCAGCGAACGCTGAGACCCAGTGGAGTCAATGCGTCGCCCAACCGTCGACACGACACTGGGTTCCAACTTACGTTGGAACGACGAAATAAATAAGGACAAAGAAGTGAAAACCATCGCAGTCCCCTGGCGATGCGCAGCGAGCCAGTCTCGAAGTCCGCTTGAGAGTAGCCGGTGACGGCAGGGGGAAAACGGATAAAGAGAAAAAA
>NZ_AKJW01000067.1 GCF_000282135.1 Herbaspirillum sp. CF444 | reverse complement strand
TCGAAACGCGGCTTTTACATCTGCTCAATCACCGATATGTATCGGCTATTCAAATCAACGTATCAAACGCCTGCGAGCAAATATGCACCCACGGCAGCGATACCAATACCACCGATACGCACAACTTTATCGGCCATCTGCTTGCCGGCGAACAAGCCAATACCCAAACCGGCGGCATGCAACAACGCTGTCGCCAGCACAAAACCAAGGCCATACATCGCCGCCGACGAACCGTGCGGCAATTCGCTGCCATGGGCATAGCCGTGGAACAGCGCAAACAGCGACACCACCATCGTGCTAGACCACAAGGGCATCTTCACCGCAAAGGCGATCAACAGGCCGAGCACCGCAACCGAAGCCGCAATACCGGTTTCGGCTGCAGGAAATTCAAGGCCGGCAAATGCCAGCAGTGCCCCGACGACCATCATCAACGGAAACGCCAACGGCAACACCCACATCGCCGAACGCTTGTTTTGCGCGGCCCACAGACCGACCGCCAACATGGCCAGCAAATGGTCGATGCCGGAGAACGGGTGAGCGAAGCCGGTGCTGAAGCTGGCCGACGCCGTCATCATCGAATCGGGATGGCCAGGGTGTGCGAAAGCGCTGCCTGCTGCCAGCGCGGCGATGGTCAATGCGCCGGCGCGCATGGCAGTCTTGGTGGAAATACGGAACATGTTTTTCTCCTTCATATAAATCTTCGTGGATGCGCACGCGCGCCAGGTTAATCTGAATGACGTGAATCTCAAGCCTGCTTCTTTTCGTCCAGCAAACCTTGTTTGCGGATGTATTCAATCACCGTCTCGACACCGTCGCCGCTGCGCAAGTTGGTAAACACAAACGGACGCTCGCCGCGCATGCGCTTGGCGTCCTGCGCCATGATGTCGAGATTGGCGCCGACGTAGGGCGCCAGATCGGTCTTGTTGATGATCAGCAGATCCGAGCGCGTGATACCCGGGCCACCCTTGCGCGGAATCTTCTCGCCGCCGGCGACGTCGATCACGTAAATCGTCAGGTCCGACAATTCCGGGCTGAACGTTGCCGCCAGATTGTCGCCGCCGGATTCTACCAGTATCAGGTCCAGATCCGGAAAATCTGCGCTCATGCGCGCGATCGCTTCCAGGTTGATCGAGGCGTCTTCGCGGATTGCCGTGTGCGGGCAGCCACCGGTTTCGACGCCCATCAGGCGTTCTGCCGGCAATGCATCGGCGCGCAGCAGGATCTCCATGTCCTCCTTGGTGTAGATGTCGTTGGTGATGACCGCCATGTCGTAATGGTCGCGCATGCGTTTGCACAGCATCTCGCACAGCGCCGTCTTGCCGGAGCCGACCGGGCCGCCGATGCCGACGCGCAATGGATTGGGAGAAGAAGGATTGCTCATGGTTTTCTCGATTAAAAACGGATTCTATAAAAATTCAAAATGGATCTGACCAGTGGATCCGAGATCCACATTAAGAACGGTACAAACGGCTGTACTGCACCTCGTGCTGCATCGACAGCAGCGACAAGCCCGGCGACCAGTTCGACAACTCATCGTCGGCCAACTCCTGCGCCGTCTTTGCCGCAGCTTCCAGCTCCGGCTGCAAGGACAACAGCAAACGTTGCCCGGCGACCTGGCCCAGCGGCACCGACTTGACGCAGACCAGCACCTGATTCTCCGCCCACGCGAACAGCATGCCCAGCAAAGCGGCGTCATGCGGTACGTTCAGCGCCACGGCAGCATACGCCAACGCCGTCGGCAAAGGCACTTCGCCCTGCGCCTGCATCAGACCGAGCAAGGACTCGTCGCCGATCTTCAGATCGATGGCCAGCTTGCTCAGCGAGTAACCCATCTGTATCGTCTCGGCGCGAAACTCGGCCGTATCGCGCGCGGCGATAAAGCGTTCATTCCACAATGCCACCGCGTCCGCATCGCGTTCGGCGAAAGCCCGCAGCAAGCGCCACAAGATCGGCGCCTCGAAGCGGGCGACCACTTCGTGCAGCGAATCGATGATCCAGGCACGCGCGCCGGCCTCGTTCTTCACGCTGCCGTTTTCAATGGCTGCCTCCAGCCCCTGCGAATAGCTGTACGCACCGATCGGCAAGGATGGGCTGGTCAGCTGGAGCAGATGAAGCAGGGCTTGTGCTTGCATGATGTCGATCTGAGGAACTAAGCGGGCTTATCGCCGGGACGATGAATCTTCTGGCGTACGGGGATTGGCGCCAGTGGATGATGATGATCGTCGCCGTGGTGGTGGTGACCGCCGCCATAGGCGCCGGATTCAGGCTCAAACGCAGCTTCTTCCTCCGTCACCAGAGCGCCCAGGCCTTCCAGCATTTCCCTCAGCACAGGATCCTTGCGAATGCGCAGGAAGCCTTCGCCGACCTGCGCCTGCGTGTGGCGGTTGCCGAGGTGAAAGGCGCAACGCAGCAGCTGATGCGGCGAACTCGCCTCGACACGGTAAGTCGCTTCCCTCGCTGCGTTGATCTTCACCACGCGGCCATCGTCGCCGCGCAGCAGGTCGCCGTTGCGCAGCACGGTGCCGCGCACGGTGAAGACGGCGACTTCCTCGCCGGATGTCATGGTCGCGCGCAGGCGGCTCTTTTCGCGCTGGTCGTAGGGCAACAGCAATTCGCCGTCGATGTGTTCGGCGTGTTCGATCTTGGTGTTCAGGGTCAGCATAATTTTTCAGAACAGGAAATAACGTTGCGCCAGCGGCAGGACCTTGGCAGGTTCACACACCAGCAATTCGCCATCGGCGCGCACTTCGTAAGTTTCGGAATCGACTTCCATCTTCGGCGTCGCGCCGTTGTGGATCATGTCGCGCTTGCGCAGATTGCGCATGCCTTTCACGGGCACGACGGGCTTGTTGAGCTTGAGCATGTCGCCGATGCCGGCATCGAAAGCAGACTGCGAGACGAAAGTCATCGAGGTCTTCAAGCCGCCGCCATACGCGCCGAACATCATGCGGTAATGCACGGGCTGCGGTGTCGGGATCGAGGCATTCGGATCGCCCATCTGCGCCGCCGCGATCATGCCGCTCTTCAGGATCATCGACGGCTTGACGCCGAAGAAGGCCGGCTTCCACAGCACGATGTCGGCGACTTTTCCCACCTCCAGCGAACCGACCACATGCGAGATGCCATGCGTGATCGCCGGGTTGATGGTGTATTTGGCGATATAGCGTTTGACGCGGAAGTTGTCGTGGCGAGACGGATCTTGCGCCAGCGAGCCCCGTTGTGTCTTCATCTTGTGCGCGGTCTGCCAGGTGCGCATGATCACTTCGCCGACGCGGCCCATCGCCTGCGAATCGGACGACATCATCGAGATCGCGCCGATGTCGTGCAGGATGTCTTCCGCGGCAATCGTCTCGCGTCGGATGCGCGATTCGGCGAAGGCGATGTCTTCGGCAATCGCAGGATCCAGATGATGGCAAACCATCAGCATGTCCAGATGCTCGTCCAGCGTATTGACGGTGTAGGGACGCGTCGGGTTGGTCGAGGACGGCAGTACATTGCCTTCGCCGACGGCCGCGATGATGTCGGGTGCGTGACCGCCGCCCGCGCCTTCGGTATGGAAGGTGTGGATGGTGCGGTCCTTGAAAGCCGCGAGCGTGTGTTCGAGGAAGCCGCCTTCGTTGAGCGTGTCGCTGTGGATCGCCACCTGCACGTCAAGGCGATCCGCCACCGACAGGCAGTTGTCGATCGCCGCCGGCGTCGAGCCCCAGTCTTCATGCAGTTTCAGGCCGATGGCGCCGGCGTGGACCTGTTCTTCCAATGGCGTCGGCAGGCTGACGTTGCCTTTGCCGAGGAAGCCCAGATTCATCGGGAAGGCATCCGCCGCCGACAGCATTGAATGGATATGCCACGGACCCGGCGTGCACGTCGTCGCCGCCGTGCCGACCGCCGGGCCGGTGCCGCCGCCGATCATGGTGGTGACGCCGCTCATCAGCGCTTCTTCGATCTGCTGCGGGCAGATGAAATGGATGTGGGTGTCAACGCCGCCGGCCGTGACGATCATGCCTTCGCCGGCGATGATCTCGGTGGCGCCGCCGATGGCTATGGTGACGTCGGGCTGGATGTCCGGATTGCCGGCCTTGCCGATGCCGGCGATCTTGCCGCCCTTGAGGCCGATGTCAGCCTTGACGATGCCCCAGTGGTCGACGATCACCGCATTGGTGATGACGGTGTCCATGACGTCTTTGTAGTTGCGCTGCGACTGGCCCATGCCGTCGCGGATCACCTTGCCGCCGCCGAACTTGACCTCTTCGCCGTAGGTTGTGAAATCCCTCTCGACCTCGATGAACAGTTCGGTATCAGCCAGGCGCAAGCGGTCGCCGACGGTGGGGCCGAACATTTCGGCGTAAGCCTGACGCGAAATCTTGGCCATTATTTATTTCCCTTCTTGTCGAGTGCGCCCATCACCTTGGCGTTGAAACCATAGACCTTGCGTTCGCCCGCCAGCGCCACCAGTTCCACCGTGCGCTCCTGACCCGGCTCGAAGCGCACCGCGGTACCGGCGGCGATGTTCAGACGCATGCCGTAACCGACCTGGCGGTCGAATTTCAACGCCGGATTGGTTTCGAAAAAGTGAAAATGCGATCCGACCTGGATCGGCCTGTCGCCGCTGTTGGCCACCGTGACGGTCGCCGTGGCGCGGCCCACGTTGAGTTCGATGTCGCCGGGTTCAACCAGCATTTCTCCTGGAATCATCTCAGTGCTCCTTAAGGAATAGGGTGATGAACCGTGACGAGCTTGCTGCCGTCCGGGAAAGTCGCTTCGACCTGGATGTCGGGGATCATCTCCGCCACGCCATCCATCACGTCGGCGCGGCTCAGGATCTTGGTGCCTTCCGACATCAGCTCGGCAACCGTGCGGCCGTCGCGCGCGCCTTCCATGATGGCTGCCGTGATCAGCGCCACCGCTTCCGGATAATTCAGTTTCAGGCCGCGCGCCTTGCGCCGTTCAGCCACCAAGGCCGCCGTAAAAATCAGCAGCTTGTCTTTTTCCCGTGGAGTGAGTTCCATCGCGTGTTCTCCCTGATGCGTGATGTTTGTATGTTCGTTATGTATTCCAGATGCGCGGCACGATCGCCTCGCGCCGCATCAATTCCGGCCGGATGCGCTGCCATGCATGCGTCAGCCATTGCCGGGCAACCTGACTGGAGTTGCCCAGATAGCGCAGCACCAATACTTGTTTCATTTGCGTCGCGCCGCTGCGGCCATTCCCGTTTTGCGCCAGCGCGCTGGTCTGTTCGCGCAACTCGCCGAGAAAGGCGGCGTTGAGCGGCAAGCCGACCGCGATCAGGGTCGCGCTTACGGTATAACCGGCCAAGGCCAGCGGACTCGTCATGGACGACGTCCCGGCGCGCAAGGCGCCTTGTTCGAACCACACCAGCTTGCCGTCGCGGCGAATGCTGGTGCGCTGGCTGACGCGGCCGTTGACGAAGGATTCGCCCGACGCGGTGCGGCCGAAGCACAGGATCTCGCCGCCGATATACGTGGCGTCGGCAGCCAGCTCAACCTGGTGTTCCATGCGCACGTCGGCGTCGTTGAAGAAAATGGTTTCCTGCGGCAGCCATTCCAGCGCCGCGCCGGCGGTTGCCGTCAGCGCTACCTGCTGCTGTGAGACGAAGCCGTTGGCGCGGTACCATTTGCCGGCACCGGGCGTTGTCAGCAACGCATGCGCGTTGTCGCCGACGTGTGCAGTGATATTCAGCACGTCGCCGCCCAGGATGCCGCCCGGCGGATGCACGATGACGGCATGGCAGACGGCAGGATGTTCGGGATAGAGCGGCTTTTGCACGCGCAGCGGACCGAAGTGGCTGCGCTCGATCATGCGCGTCGTGCCGGCGTCGTCGGCAAAGCCGAGCGTCAGCCGCGCCTGTTCATGGCGCGCGGAAGCCATGGAGGCGACGACGGTTTGGCCGGACTCCGTGACGGCAGCGGCAGGATCAATGATGCGTTTCATGCAGTGTTCTGATTATGGCGACATGAGGGCGAGACGCGCGCGGACCTTCGTTTATAGCAGACCTGCCGCCAAAACGCACGCAGGGCGCACGCCGGCTGGACTTGATAATCCGGCAACTCCGCGTGCATAGCCCGGATCACACCGCCAGGTGTTTCTTGACGTCTTCGTTGTCCATCTCGGCCTGCACGCCCGAGGCGACGACTTCGCCGCGCGACATCACGACGAAGGTGTCTGCCAGCTCGCGCGCAAAATCGAAATACTGCTCGCACAGCAGGATGCCGATGTCGCCGCGCTGGCGCAAGAGGCTGATCACGCGGCCGATGTCCTTGATGATCGACGGCTGGATGCCTTCGGTCGGTTCGTCGAGGATGATCAGCTTCGGTTCGGCCAGCAGCGCGCGGGCAATCGCCAATTGCTGTTGTTGCCCGCCCGACAGATCGCCGCCGCGACGGTGCAGCATTTCCTTGAGCACCGGGAACAGCTCGTACACCTCGCCCTTGATCGTCGACGCCTTGCGGCCGGACTTGGTCGCCATGCCCATCAGCAGGTTTTCTTCCACGGTCAGGCGCGCGAAGATTTCACGGCCTTGCGGTACATAGGCAATCCCCAGTCCTGCGCGTTGATGCGGCTTGAGTCTGGTGATGTCCTTGCCTTCCAGGGTGACGTTGCCGGCGGCGACGGGCAAGACGCCCATCAGGCATTTCAGCAAGGTGGTCTTGCCGACGCCGTTGCGGCCGAGCAGCGACAGGCACTTGCCCTTTTCGACATTGATCGACACGCCGCGCAAGGTATGCGCGGCGCCGTAGTATTGGTTCAGTTGATTGACTTGCAGCATATTCTTTTCGTCCCGGGTTTAGAGCTCTACTCTTAGCGGCCTAAGTACACTTCAATCACGCGATCGTCCGATTGCACCTGCTGCATCGTGCCTTCGGCCAGCACCGAGCCTTCGTGCAGCACGGTCACCTTGCCGCCTTGCGCGATTTCTTCGACGAAGCCCATGTCGTGCTCGACCACCATGATCGAATGCTTGCCGCGCAGTTCGTTGAGCAATTCGGCGGTGCGCACGGTTTCGGCGTCGGACATGCCGGCCACCGGTTCGTCCAGCAGCAGCAATTGCGGCTCCTGCATCAGCAGCATGCCGATCTCCAGCCATTGCTTCTGGCCGTGCGAAAGCAGGCCGGCGACGCGGTTTTCCTGGCCGTTGAGGCGGATCAGTTTGAGGATTTCTTCGATCTTGCCGATCTGTTCCGAATTCAGGCGCGCGAACAAGGTCGTCTTCACGCGCTTGTCCATCTTCATCGCCATTTCCAGGTTTTCGAATACCGAATGCTGCTCGAACACCGTCGGCCGCTGGAACTTGCGGCCGATGCCGGCGTGGGCGATTTCGTATTCCGTCATCCTGGTCAGGTCGATGGTCTGGCCGAAAAAGGCCGTGCCCGCCGTTGGCCGCGTCTTGCCGGTGATGACGTCCATCATGGTGGTCTTGCCGGCGCCGTTGGGGCCGATGATGCAACGCAGCTCGCCGACCGAGATGTCGAGGTTGAGGTTGTTGATCGCCTTGAAGCCGTCGAACGAGACCGTGATGTTTTCCAGATACAGGATGGCGCCGTGAGTGGTGTCGACGCCTTCCTGCTTGATGCGTGCATACGAGGTGCCATGGTCGGCATGCTGGCCGTTATCGACGCTGTCTTGCGGCGCGGCGCGATTGTACATTTCGCTCATGCGGCCTCCTTGGCGCGATCTTGTTCTTCTTGCTTCTCTTGCTTCTTCAGTTTCTTGATCAGTCCCAGGATGCCTTGCGGCAGGAACAGCGTCACGAGGATGAAGATCAGCCCCAGCGCATACAGCCACAGATCCGGGAAGGCGGCGGTGAACCAGCTCTTGAGGCCGTTGACGGTGAACGCGCCGATGATGGGGCCGAGCAGCGAACCGCGTCCGCCGACTGCCGCCCAGATCACCATTTCAATCGAGTTGGCCGGCGACATTTCGGACGGGTTGATGATGCCGACCTGCGGCACGTACAGTGCGCCGGCGATGCCGCACAGCACCGCCGACAAGGTCCACACGAACAGCTTGAACCACAGCGGGTTGTAACCGATGAACATCAGCCGCGATTCCGAATCGCGCACGCCTTGCAGCACGCGTCCCAGCTTCGACGTCACGATGGCGCGGCACAGCAGCAGCGAACCGAGCAGGAAGGCCAGCGTCACCAGATACAGCACCGCCTTGGTCGACGGCGCCGTGATCGTGAAGCCGAGGATGCGCTTGAAATCGGTGAAGCCGTTGTTGCCGCCAAAGCCGGTATCGTTGCGGAAGAACAGCAGCATGAAGGCGAAGGTCATCGCCTGCGTGATGATCGAGAAGTACACGCCCTTGATGCGCGAACGGAAGGCAAAGTAACCGAACACGAAGGCCAGCACGCCCGGCACCAGCACCACCAGCAGCATGGCGAACCAGAAGTGCTCGGTCATCCACCAGTACCACGGATAAGCCTTCCAGTTGAGGAACACCATGAAGTCCGGCAAGTCGCTCTGATACACCCCGTCATGGCCGATGGCGCGCATCAGGTACATGCCGTGCGCATAGCCGCCCAGCGCGAAGAACACGCCGTGGCCGAGCGACAGGATGCCGGTGTAGCCCCACACCAGATCCAGCGCCAGCGCCGCCATGGCGTAGCACATGAACTTGCCGATCAGCGCGATGGTGTAGCTGGAAATCGATAGCGGATGACCGGCCGGGAAGATCAGGTTGAGGATAGGCAGCAGACCCAGGATCACGGTAAAGACCACGATGCCGATCCAGGCCGGACGAGAAAACAGCGAAGGTTTCAATGGGAGATTGAGGGTACTCATTCCACGCTCCTGCCTTTCAGTGCAAACAGGCCTTGCGGGCGCTTTTGGATAAACACGATGATGAACACGAGGATGGCGATCTTGGCCAGCACGGCGCCGGCGACCGGCTCCAGGAACTTGTTCACCTCACCCAGGCCGAACGCGGCGATCACGGTGCCCGCCAACTGGCCGACGCCGCCCAGCACCACCACCATGAAAGAGTCGACGATATAACCCTGGCCGAGGTCGGGACCGACATTGCCGAGCTGCGACAAGGCCACGCCGCCGAGACCGGCGATGCCGCAGCCGAGGCCGAAGGTCATCATGTCGATCTTGCCGGTCGAGACGCCCACGCAATCGGCCATGCGGCGGTTCTGCGTGACGGCGCGCACGAACAGGCCGAGGCGTGTTTTATTGAGGATCAGCCACACCGCGAACACCACGAACAGCGCGAAGAAGATGATCACGATCCGGTTATACGACAGCACCAGCGAACCCAGCACCGTGATGCCGCCCGACATCCAGCTCGGGTTGGCGACTTCGACGTTCTGCGCGCCGAAGATGGAACGCACGCCTTGCATCAGCATCAGGCTGATACCCCAGGTGCACAGCAGGGTTTCCAGCGGACGGCCGTAGAGCCAGCGGATCACCAGGCGCTCCAGCGCGATGCCTACTGCAGCGGCGACGATGAAGGCGGCCGGCAGCGCGACGACAAGATAAGCGTCGATCGCGCCCGGGAAGAATTTGCGGAACACCAGCTGGCACACGTAGGTCGTGTAGGCGCCGATCATCAGCAGTTCGCCGTGCGCCATGTTGATGATGCCCATCAGGCCGAAGGTGATCGCCAGGCCCAGCGCGGCGAGCAGCAGCACGCTGCCCAGCGAGACGCCGTAGAACAGTTTGCCGACGAATTCGGTGATGGACAGGTGGCGATCCAGCGCCGACAGCGTGCGGACTGCTTCGATACGCACGCCTTCGTCGGTTTCGACATAACTGCCGTCGGGATTCCTGGCCAGCATTTGCTCCAGCACCGGCTTCAGGTTGGCGTTGGTGGTCTCGGCCAGGGCCTTGACGGCGGCCTTGCGTGCCGCCGCATCAGGCGCATGCAGGTTGGCGGTGGCGACGACTTGCTTGAGCACTTCCTGGATTTGCGGATCTTTTTCCGCCGCCAGTGCCTTGCTGATCAGCGGCGTTTGGGCGGCATCGGCGGTCTTCAGCAGTTCCGTCGCGGCGGTCAGGCGCGTGGCGCGATCGGCCGAAAACAGTTTGAGTCCCGACAGCGCGCCTTCCACCACGCCGCGCAGGCGGTTGTTGACGGTGATGCCTTCGGCGTCGTCAGGCGCCGGGCCGGTCTTGTCGGTGGCGGGATTGAAGGCTTCGGCGTCTTCGATGATCAGCACGTCGCCGGCGGGCGTGGCGTACAGCGCATCGCTGTTGATGGCATTGAGGATTTTCTGTGCGTCGGCATTGGCCAGCGCAGCAATCTGCGTGACGGCGGCAATCCGCGCATCGGGGTCGTCGCCGGCCAGCGGCTTGAGCAGCGCCGGATCGATCGCGGCATGCGCGCTGATCGCCTGGGTGCACAGCCAGCCTGTGAGCAAGGCGGAGGCAATGATCTTGGGGAGAAGTCTCATGGTTCTTTTCGGTGGCACGGCAAGACGGAAAATAAATCGGTCTTGCGACGCTTATCTGAGATTCATGCACGCACTTCAAGGAAAAACGCATGAGGAGTGCGGCGTTGATTGCACCGGACGGGATGTCGGACGTCCGGTGCAAGGTCTTGCAAACCGCGGCATGGAACATGCAGCGGGTACTGCTCAACTACTCAAGCACGGCAAGCAGCTGCATTACATTTTTTGCTTGCTTTCGTTGCCCGGGATGTACGGGCTCCATGGCTGCGCACGGATCGTGGTCTTGGTCTTGTTGACCACGTTGAACTGACCGTCGGCCTTGATTTCGCCGATCATCACTGGTTTGTGCAGGTGATGGTTGGTCTTGTCCATTTCCAGCGTGTAGCCGGACGGCGCCTTGAAGGTCTGGCCGCCCATCGCCGCGATCACCTTGTCGGTGTCGGTGGTCTTGGCTTTTTCAACCGCTTGCTTCCACATGTAGATGCCGACGTAAGTCGCTTCCATCGGATCGTTGGTCACGACGGTGTCGGCGTTCGGCAGACCCTTGGCCTTGGCGTAGGCTTTCCACTTCTTGATGAAGGCGGTGTTGACCGGGTTCTTCACGGATTCGAAGTAGTTCCAGGCTGCCAGGTGGCCGACCAGCGGTTTGGTGTCGACGCCGCGCAGTTCTTCTTCACCCACCGAGAACGCCACGACAGGCACGTCGGTCGCCTTCAGGCCGGCGTTGCCCAGTTCCTTGTAGAACGGCACGTTGGAGTCGCCGTTGATGGTCGAGATCACTGCTGTCTTGCCGCCTGCTGCGAACTTCTTGATGTTGGCGACGATGGTCTGGTAATCGGAGTGGCCGAACGGTGTGTAGACTTCATCGATGTCGGAATCCTTCACGCCCTTGCTATGCAGGAAGGCGCGCAGAATCTTGTTGGTGGTGCGCGGGTACACATAGTCGGTGCCCAGCAGGACGAAACGCTTGGCGCCGCCGCCTTCTTTCGACATCAGGTATTCGGTGGCGGGGATGGCTTGCTGATTAGGCGCCGCGCCGGTGTAGAACACGTTCTTTTCCAGCTCTTCGCCTTCGTACTGGACCGGGTAGAACAGCAGGCTGTTCAATTCCTTGAAGACCGGCAGCACCGATTTGCGCGAGACCGAAGTCCAGCAGCCGAACACGACGGAGACCTTGTCCTGGGAAATCAGCTGGCGCGCTTTTTCAGCGAACAGTGGCCAGTTGGATGCCGGGTCAACGATCACGGGTTCGAGCTTTTTGCCCATGACGCCGCCGTTGGCGTTGATTTCATCGATTGTCATCAGCGCCACATCTTTGAGCGATGTTTCGGAGATGGCCATGGTGCCCGACAGCGAGTGCAGGATGCCGACCTTGATGGTATCCGCGGCGAACGCGGCTGGGAGCCAGGAGGATGCTGCAAGTGCGAACGCGCCGAGTGCTGTTGCTTTTAGGATAGTGCGACGTGACATGAAGTGCTCCTACAGTTAGAAGAATCAATGAGAGTTGGTTGACTGCCTTTCTGCTTTAGCAGATTGCGTGCCAATGACAATTCGTCAATCTCTCTCGATTTCTCGAACTTTGTAGAAGCGGATGTGCGCTATAGCACCATTTTGGTGATGGTAAAAATAGTGACGGTGCGGCGAATCCCGATTTGCCCCAAACATGAGCAATTTGGTGCAAATCAGTGAAGGGGTGATTGTTTTTAGCGCAAAAACACGTGTTGCATCAGCTGTTGTATCGGATATTGCACCCAGGCCTGCACCCGCGGCGACAGTTCCAGCGGGCGCATGATCATCTTCAGCGTCATCTCCGGCGTCAAATTGGTGCGAACGGTCGTGCTCATGCGCGCGCTCAGTTCTCTTAAATAGGCAGTGTCATTGGCACGTGCCGGATCGCGGAATTTCAGCACGTGGCGGATGGCGCAGTCGGCGTCCTCGTTGCGCATTTCCAGCGTGCGGCGGCTCAGGGTG
Source organism: Herbaspirillum sp. CF444 (assembly GCF_000282135.1). GTDB lineage: Bacteria > Pseudomonadota > Gammaproteobacteria > Burkholderiales > Burkholderiaceae_D > Herbaspirillum. Next base: position 80,820 of record NZ_AKJW01000067.1, on the reverse strand, counting down.
CCGAGCACGCGTGAACGGCCGATGCCTTCACGCTCGCGGTATTGGCGGAAGTAGCGATAGAAGTGCTTGTAATGATTAACCTCGTCATTGGAGATGCGCGCGGCCAGATCGCGCAGCACCGGTTCCTTCACGCTGCGCGACAGCGCCCGGTAATACGTGGCGGTGCCGGTCTCGACCACGCAGCGGGCCGCCATCTCCAGCGCCTTGGTCGGCTCCAGCAGCTCGACCTTGCAGTAAGTGGCGTACTCGGCGAGAAAGCTGTCGTAGGCGCTCTGCCAGTCGAACTCGGGCCAGACGTGTTCGACATAGGCGCGCAGGGCGCGGCCGTGTTGCAGTTCCTCCGCCTCCCACTGCCCGCGTAGCCAGGCTGCAACTTCTGCGTTGTCGCTGAAGAAGTCCAGCAGGTTGTGCGTATAGAGGTCGGAGCCGCTTTCGACGAAGGAGGCGCAGGCGACCAGATAGAAGGTATTTTCGTCGTTGCGGACGCGTCGCAGATCGATGCGGGAAAAATCCAGGTCGGCGATGCTCCAGCGCGGTTGATGGTGCTGTTCCTGACTTGCCACGATAACTCCTCGACAATGATGAGATGGAAATATGACGAGGAGAAAACAGCTTGGTTCGCAAAGAAAGATGAGCCTTTTGTAACAATGGCGGATTTATCCTGCATCGCATTTCCAATCTGGCAATGTGAAAAACCGCCGGTGGAATGCGAGCGACGACGGTTGCATTGACTTCAGCAATGCGTCGTTCCGTGATTCCGCCATTTCTGGATACCGGCGTCCTTCGGTTTTTCGATATGTGTTTACAAGCAACCGAGTCGCAGCAATTCACGTTGCAGTTTTTCTCGCAATGCCGGCGAACTTGCCTGCATCGGCGCGCGCAATTCGTCGCGCACCATGCCCATCAATGCGAGCGCCGTCTTGATCGGCGCCGGATTCGGTTCGGTAAACAGCAGGCGAATCAGCGGCAGCAAATCGTAGAAGACGGCGCGTGCTTCATCGATGCGTTGCGCGCGCACCAGTTGCGCCACGCGTACGAACAGGTCCGGACGCAGATGTGCCGCTGCCGTGATGGCGCCGCTGCCGCCCAGGCAGAGCGTGGTGAAAATTTGTTCATCCTCGCCGGACAAGATGCATAAACCGCCATGCGTGATCAGGTCCATGGTTGCGCCCATGCTGCCGCCGCAATCCTTGACGGCGACGATGCGTTCATGCGCGGCGAGCGAGAGTATCGTGGCGGCGTCGATGTTGATGCCCGAGCGATAAGGGATGTTGTAGACGATCACGGGTGCGTTGGCTGCATCCGCCATGGCGAGATAAAAAGCGCGCAGGCCTTCTTGCGAAGGGCGAATGTAATACGGCGCCGGAATCAGCAAACCGGCAATCCGGCGCTGCTGGATTTTCTGCATCTTTTCCAGCATGGCCGCCTGGCGGTTGCCGGCCAGCCCCATCATCACCGGGCAGTCGGGCACGGCGGCGATGATGGCGTCCAGCACCGCCAGTTGTTCGTCGTCGTCCAGTGCAGCGGCCTCGGCGGTCGAGCCGCAGGCCACCAGCCCGCTTATGCCGGCGTCAACCATGCTGCGCGCCAGCGCCTGCAAGGCGGGAAAATCGATACGACCGTCGTGAAACGGCGTGATCAGGGGAATCCAGATTCCGTCGAAAGATGTCATTGCTGCTCTCCATTGAAGTACTGCATTACAGACCGTCGAATGTCTGTCGGCAGGTGCAAGGAAGAGGTAGCGAGGGGGAACGTGTCCGGTCTGCGTTTGCCATCCTGTCAGCCCACCTGACAGGACAGCGCGCCCCGGTCAGATGAGCGACTGTTTCTTTTGTTTACCGGCGGCTGCTGCGCGAGCGCGTGTCTGTGCAGCCAGGACGAACAGGCTGAGCGACAACAGGCAGGACAGGGCGACGATAATCATGAAGATCAATGCGTGATGTAAAAAACGATGGATCGATTCTAGCAGCATTTCCAGAAAGAGATTTCAGGCGGCGCCGACGCCGTTCCATTCCGCCGCAAACGTCGAACGGAAATCGCGTAGCCATTGCATGCGTTCTTCACCAAGCTTGCGGCCGGCGACGGTCTGCATGCTTGCCGGCAGCGTTTCCAGCTTGCAGGCGATATGGTCGAGCGCGTAGCGTTTGTCGTCCAGCGCGCGCCGTGCGCCGAGCACGTCGTCGGAATGCGCCAGCTGGCTGCCCATGCGGCCTGCGGTATAGAACAAGCGTGCTAGGCCGACCGCACCGAGCGCGTCGAGTCGATCGGCGTCTTGCACGATCTTTGCCTCTGTCGTTTCAGGAGTAATGCCGGCGGAAAAACTGTGCGCTTCGATCGCATGTGCCACACCTGCGAGTTTGTCTGCGGGGAAACGCATCGCCTCCAGATGACGGCGAGCCAGTTGCGCGGCCTGCCTCGACGCCATGTGCCGTTGCGGATTGTTCTTCGGCAGGTTCACGAGATCGTGCAGATAGCATGCCGCCTGCACGATCAGCGCATCGGCTTCGGGGTGCGCGCGTAGCAAGGCGTGCGCGGTGTGCCACACGCGATGCAGATGATTGATGTCGTGCGCGCCGTCGTTGTCGGCGAGCTTGCCGGCCAGCGCGACAAACCGTGCTGGCCAGTCGTGCAGAGGAAGATTCATGAACAAGAATTGAGAAATAAGGGAACAGCGATGATAGCGGAAGCGCACCGGCTGGCCGGAAAGCGCAAGACGAAAAAAAGCCCGCCGTAGCGAGCTCTTTTTATCTGCGGTTTCCCGCAGGGTGCCGGATCCGATCGGCAATGACCCATGCTATCTGCGTGGTGTCACCGGCGACGTACGAATCCGGACTTGCATGCGCGAAGACCGTGGTCTTCGCGTCAGAACATTCGATCAGATAGGACGAATGTTGGTCGCTTTTTCGCCTTTAGGACCAGTGCCGCGTTCAAACGAAACGCGTTGGTTTTCAGCCAGGCTCTTGAAACCGGTCGACTGGATGTCCTGGAAATGCGCGAACAGATCGTCGCCGCCTTGATCAGGCGTGATAAAGCCGAAGCCCTTGGAATCGTTGAACCATTTGACTGTGCCGGTTTGTGATGTAGACATGTTTTACTTCCTTGAAAAAATGAGGGACGACGCCCGAAGCGCACCCGAGATCAAGCAAGATGTAACCGAAGAGAGTCAAACAGAGATGGCTTGTGAACAAGCGCAAGGGAGAGAGACCGACAATAACGACGACTTGATGTAAGTGCAGAATTCAATATACAGGTAAATCAGAGACTTACCTAAGCATATCGTGATAAATGGAGATTTATTTCGTCAAGCCCGGCTCGCAAGCTCAGCTCAGTGATCTCAGTTATAGCCGTAGGTCGGCGCAGGTGCGCGTTGCTGCAACTGCGCGATGGCGCGTTGCAGGCGCTCATCGATACGCTTGCTGCGCGAGGCATTGCCCGCGGTGGTCAGTTCCAGTTCGCGAAAATACACGCGCACCGATTTTGCCGCCGTCACCAATTCCAAGCGATGCGCATGTTCATGCGTGAGATCGGCGCCGATGTCCCACACGCAATCGGCGATCTCGACCTCGAGCGCAAGCGCGATGGACAGCGCCTTGGCGGAAATCGCCGCAGCGCCTGCAGAGCGTTCGATGATGGTGTCGGACATGGCGCGGTTTCCAGTGTGGACGTCAGGTAACTTTAATAGCGACGACGTTGTTGTCCGCCGCCGACCGGTCCGCGCTTTTCCAGGTGACGGAAAGTGATGCGGCCCTTGCTCAGGTCATAAGGAGACAGTTCCAGCGTGACTTTGTCGCCGGCCAGGATGCGGATATGGTTTTGGCGCATCTTGCCGGAGGTGTAGGCGATCAGTCGATGACCGTTTTCCAGATTGACGCGAAAGCGCGAGTCAGGGAGGACTTCTTCGACGAGGCCGTTCATTTCGAGTAATTCTTCTTTAGCCATGGTGGTTTCCAGGTAAGGCGCTCGACGGGCGAAACAGGCACGCAGCAATCGAGCTGCACGGCATTCGCCAGAGAACGCAGAAAAAAGAGACCGGTTGCCGCGCGAGCGGACCAGTGCGATTTTGCTTTTCGTTCAGGTGCCCAAACAAGGACACACAAAAAGACTTTTGCGCCGGAAGTACAACGTTGCCGGCACAGGACGGTTACTACGGGACGGGCCGACTGCTCGGGAACGACAGAAGCACGACCGGAAAGAGTGGAGACGGGCAATGCGACGGGCCAGTCCGGAAAAGGGCGAATCGCCCGACTAGGCGCTATTATACCCTGTTGGCGCGGCGGCGGCCGGATAAGCCCGCGCGGAGCCCGAAAAAGGGGTGGGAAAGCCCGCCGTTTGCCGATTTTAATTGCTATTGGCGACGCTTGCGCGCACTATAACTGGATTCTACGATTGAAAGTGAGCTGTCATGTCTCAAGCGTCAACCGAAGTGAAAATGACCAAAGCGGGCATCGTTTTTTCCGTCTGCGTCGAATTCGTCAATCGCGAGTGCTTCATCTCCAACGAAGCGCTGATCAAGCTGGCCTCGCAGATGTTTACCGCCATCGGCCCGATGCAAACCTTTCGCGAGCTGGAACCCAACATCACCGGCGTCGCCCGCCGCATGGTGCGTGCCGGCGTGCAGGGCACACCGCTGCAACTGACGCCCAATACCTTTCAATAACACCAACTATTGCACGCAATCGCCGCCGGGAATGGTCGCCATGATCGTCGCGGCTTGATTGCCGTTCGGCACTTATTAGAACTCATTTCATAAATAGGCGTGAGATGCGTTCTTCCCAGAAAGGGTGCTGGCAAGGCGTGCGACGCGTCGTGTGCCGGGGCACACGCAAGGAGCACAACGCGGCCAGCGCCCTTTCTGGGAAGAACCCGTAGGGAGCGGCCTGTTTGGGCGAATTGCCGCGTTACGAATCAGGGTCAAGACGCCCAGTCTTGACCCCGATTCGCGCCTTGCACTTCATCCCAAACAGGGTAAGCTCGCACTCACGCCTATTTATGAAATGAGTTCTAGTAGCGGACTTGGCGTCCGCCGCAGCATTTTTCTCTCGTAAGATCCCTGCCGGCGACGTGTCGGCGGAAGCAGCTTCCCTGTCGGTGTTGCAACTTAACTTCGCTGATTCCGTCACAAGCGAGTAAACTGCGTCACCATCCGGCCGCGCCCTGCGGCCTAAAAGAACCTGTGAGTCTCACCATGTCCGAAGCACCTCTCCCCCAATTTTCCGATCTCAATCTCAGCGAACCGCTGCTGCGCGTCCTGAAGGAACTCGGTTACGAAACACCCTCGCCGATCCAGGCCGCCACCATCCCCACCTTGCTGAACAACCGCGACGTGCTGGGCCAGGCGCAGACCGGCACCGGCAAAACCGCGGCGTTCGCCTTGCCGATCCTGTCGCGCATCGACATCCGCCAGACCGCGCCGCAAGCGCTGGTGCTGGCGCCGACGCGCGAACTGGCGATCCAGGTGGCCGAAGCATTTCAGCGCTATGCCACGCACATCCCCGGTTTCCACGTCTTGCCTATTTACGGCGGCCAGAGCTACGGCCCGCAGCTGAGCGCCTTGCGCCGCGGCGTGCACGTGGTGGTCGGGACCCCCGGCCGCGTGATCGATCACCTCGACAAGGGCTCGCTCGATCTGTCGCAACTGAAGACCATGGTGCTCGACGAAGCCGATGAAATGCTGCGCATGGGTTTCATCGACGACGTCGAATCGATTTTGCAAAAGACCCCGGCCACGCGCCAGACCACGTTGTTCTCCGCGACCATGCCGGCCGTCATCAAGCGCATCGCCAAGACCTATCTGCGCGACCCTGCGGAAATCACCGTCGCCGCCAAGACCGGCACCGCCGAAAACATCCGCCAGCGCTACTGGCTGGTCAGCGGCATGCACAAGCTCGACGCGCTGACGCGCATCCTCGAAGTCGAACCCTTCGACGGCCTCATCATTTTTTCGCGCACCAAGCTCGGCACCGAAGAGCTCGCCGGCAAGCTGCAGGCGAGGGGTTTTGCCGCCGCCGCCATCAACGGCGATGTCCAGCAGCAACAGCGCGAGCGCACCATCCAGCAATTGAAAGACGGCCAGATCGACATCCTGATCGCCACCGACGTCGCCGCGCGCGGCCTCGATGTCGAACGCATCAGCCATGTCATCAACTACGACGTCCCTTACGATCCGGAAAGCTACACCCACCGCATCGGCCGCACCGGCCGTGCCGGACGCAGCGGCGAAGCGATCCTGTTCATCACCCCGCGTGAAAAGAATTTGCTCAAGAGCATCGAACGCTCGACGCGCCAGCCGATCACGCAGATGACCTTGCCGAGCGTGCAGGCCGTCAATGACGTGCGCGTGGCGCGCTTCAAGGAACAGATCGGCGAAACGCTGGCCGACGGCGGTCTCGACATCTTCCGCTCGCTGATCGAAGACTACGAGCGCGAACAGAACGTCACCGCGGTCGACATCGCCGCAGCGCTGGCCAAGATGGCGCGCGGCGACGTGCCGTTGCTGCTCGACAAGAACCAGCGCGAGCCTGAATTCGTCCGTAACGACGACCGCGCCCCGCGCGAACGTCCGGACCGCTCGCCGCGTGCAGAGCGTGGTGATCGTGGCGATCGTGGCGATCGCCATGAACGCACCGAGCGCCCGAGCTACGCCGCCAAGGAGCGCATCGTCCGCGCCGCCGATCCCGGCATGCAGACCTTCCGCATCGAAGTCGGCCATCAACACGGCGTCAAGCCCGGCAACATCGTCGGCGCGATTGCCAACGAAGCCGGCATGGATTCCAAGCACATCGGCCGTATCGAAATTTATGACGACTACAGCGTGCTCGATCTGCCGGACGATATGCCTGCCGATCTGATCGACCATCTGAAATCCGTGCGCGTCGCCGGCCAGCAATTGCAGATCAGCCGCGACGACGGCAACGCCACCGCTGCGCCGCGTGCCGCACGGAGCGAGCGTCCGGAACGTGCCGAGCGCACCGATCGTCCCGAGCGGGCTGAACGTGCAGAACGTCCGGAACGCACTGAGCGTCCGCGCCCGACCAAAGCCGACTTCGCCGCCCACACGACACAGACGTACCGCATCGAAGTCGGCCATGAGCACGGCGTCAAGCCGGGCAACATCGTCGGCGCCATCGCCAACGAAGCCGGCATGGATGCCAAGCACATCGGCCGCATCGAAATCTTCGACGACCACAGCGTGCTGGATCTGCCGGGCGACATGCCCGACGATTTGCTGCAGCATCTCAAGAAGGTCTGGGTCGCCGGTCAGCAGCTCAAGATCAGCGTGACCGACGAGCGTCCGCCGATGCTGCGTGCCGAACGCGGTCCGCGCACCGACCGGGACAACGGTCGCGGCGACGATCGTCCTGCACGTGCCGAACGTACGGAGCGCGTTGAGCGTCCTGAGCGCACCGAGCGCACGGAACACGCGCCGGTCGAAGAGCCGCGCAAAACCAAAACCAAGGAAAAGGGCAAGCCGGAGTTCCAGATGCAGACCTTCCGCATCGAAATCGGCCGCGCGCATGCCGCCACGCCCGCCGGCATCGTCAACGCCATCGCCACCGAAGCCGGGCTCGAAGCCAAGCACATCGGCCGCATCGACATCCACGACGACCACAGCACCCTGGACCTGCCTGCCGGCATGCCCAAGCCGCTGCTGCACCAGTTGAAGGCGGTGGAGATCGGCGGCCGCAAGATGAACATCAGCATCATCGGCACCGGCACCGAGCATCACGACAAGACCCCGGCGAAGAATTCCACGCCGCCCAAGGTCAACAGCAGCGCACGCGCCGGTCGTCCGGGCGACAAACGTTCCGACAAGCGGGATGCGCGCCCTGATACGCGTGCCTCGGGCAAGGCTGCGCCGCATCGCAAGGGCGGCAAACCTGGGTAAGCTGAGGTAAATCAGTAGGGTGAGATGAAAAACGGCGCGAAGTCACTCGTGCCGTTTTTTTTGATGCAGCTGTTCGGCTCACCCTGCCGCCACCAGCCTTTTCGATCTATTACCGTCGTCCCAGCGAACGCTGGGTCCTGACTTTCGTCAGGACGACGGCGATGGCGCATGTACGGGAAGAGCGAGGACTTCAGCGCAGATGAGCGCGCAAAGTATCGCCCTCGTAATCCCAGCGGAACAGCCCGCGCCGCTGCAACTCCGGCACCGCCAGATCGACGAAATCGTCGAAGCCTTCCGGCAGATGCGTCGGCGTGATCACGAAACCGTCGGCGCCTTGCTGTGCGACGATGTGTTCCATCCAGTCGGCGATGTCTGCCGCCGTGCCCGCAACTTGCGGCACCAGCACGCCGCCGGCATACAGGCGACCGATATCGGCCAGCGTCAGGCTGCCGTCGCGCGACAGCTCCTTCACCAGTTTGAACAAACCCTGCATGCCCTCGACCTGGATGTCGTCCACCGGTGCATCCAGTGCATATCTGGAAAAATCCACGTTCATGTGGCTCGACAGCGTCGACAGGCCGACCGCCGGATCGACCACGGCGTTGTGGCGTGCGCGCTGCTCTTCCGCTTGCTCCTTGCCGGCGGCGACAAACGGCATGACCGCGGTCAGCACCTTGATGTCCTGCGGTCGCCGCCCGAACTTTTCGGCGCGGCTTTTCAGATCCTGATAGAAGCGCTGCATGCGCGCCAGATCCGGCTGGATGCCGAACACCACCTCCGCCCAGCGCGCCGCAAAATCCTGCCCGCGATGCGACGATCCGGCCTGGATGATCACCGGGCCGCCCTGCGGGGATGCGGGAATGTTCAGCGGGCCGCGCACGTTGAAATGTGCGCCGTGATGATCGATGGGATTGACCTTGTCGGGATCGGCGTAGCGTCCGCTCTCCGCCTCCAGCAAGAGCGCGCCTGGTTGCCAGCTGCGCCATAGCTTGTGCGTGACATCGAGGAATTCGTCGGCACGATCGTAGCGCTCGTCATGTCCCAGCGTTTCGCGCAAACCGAAATTGTCGGCTTCGCCCTGATTCACCGACGTCACCACATTCCATGCCGCGCGTCCCGCCGACAAGTGATCGAGCGTGGAAAACTCGCGCGCCAGGCTATACGGTTGCGAATACGTCGTCGAGCGCGTGGCGCCCAGGCCGATGCGCGAGGTCACCGCTGCAATTGCTCCCAGCACCGGCAACGGATCCATGCGCGTCGCATCCTGATCGCCGTACGCCACGCCATAGCGATGGTCGCCGCCGAAGCGCGTCGACACCGCCAGCCGGTCGGCAAAAAACAGCAGGTCGAACTTGCCGCGTTCCAGCGTCCGGGCAATGTGTTTGTAGTAATCGAGCGTGAGGAAGCCACCCGGCCGGCTCTGCGGATGCCGCCACAGCACCTGGCTGTGGGCGGCATTGCCGGCGATGAGAAAGGCGGCGAGATGTATGGTCATGACACAGGCTTACAGCAGCGCTTCGCCGTAGACCTTGTCCTTGACCTGCACCGGATTCTTGATCAGGTTCAGTTTGTAGAAGGCTTCGACGATTTGCTGTTGTTCCTGGATGATGCCGGCATCGATGGGCACGGTGGTGTAGTTGCGGCGCTCCGTCGCCAGGCGCAGGACCTTGGCGTCGACGCCCAGTTGCGGCGCCAGCAGGTCGGCGGTTTCCTGCGGATGGGCCTGGGTCCAGCTATTGGTCTTCTTCAGCTCGGCGAACAGGATGCGGATGATGTTCTTGTTCTGGTCGACGAACTTCGGCGTGGCCAGATGGAAGGTGCGGTTGTTCGACAGGCCGGTGCCGTCGCGCAGGATGCGCGGGCGCGTCGCCAGTTCCTGACCTGCCAGGAAGGGATCCCACAAACCTGCCGCGTCGACGTTGCCCGATTGAAAGGCCGCGCGTACATCGGCGGCATTGGAGACATACACCGGCACGATGTCGTTGTAGCTGAGTCCGGCTTCTTCCAGTGCGCGCACCAGCAGATATTGCACATTCCAGCCGCGACCCAGCGCGACCTTCTTGCCTTTCAATTCCCTGATCGAACGGATGGGTGAATCCTGCGCGACGAAGATGCCGATGCCTTTCGGATAGGGCTGCTCGGCGGCCAGATAGACCGCATTCACGCCGGAAGCATTGGCGAATACCGACGGCGTGTCGGCGGCATGGCCGAAATCGATGGCGTCGGCGTTCAGGGCTTCGGTCAGCTGCGGCCCGGCGGCGAATTCGAACCATTTCACTTTCCAGCCCAGCGGCGCCAGCGCCTTTTCCAGGTTGCCGGTGCCTTTGAGAATATTGAGCGTGTTGAACTTCTGGTAGCCGATGCGCAGCGTGCGCTCTTCGGCCGCGCTGCTCCATGCCGCCGCCCCCGCCAGCGTTGCCGCAGCCGTCGCTTGCAAAATCAGGCGGCGCTTGTTCGATGTTGTCATGTCCTGCCCCGTAGAATGTGGTGGGCATCAAGACTAAACAAATCGATGGCGATTCAGAACGAATGCTTTCGATGATGCTTAGGCGATTTCTGCATATTCTCGGGCGGGGACAACCAGACAATCAGATAACGCAGATCTGGTGAAGGTCAGGCGTCGCCCAGCAGGTCGTGCGCATTGAGGATGGTGAAGGCGATTTCGGGATGGTTTTCCAGGCATTTGCGAATCGCGGCGGGTACCGCCTGGCGCGTCTTCTTGCACAGGCCGGGTTGGTCTTCCAGCAGGATCACGAAGCCGCGCACGGTGCGCACTTCGCGCGGGCTCGGCGTGATGCGCAGGACCACGCCGAGCTGTTTGTACAGCAGGGCGCTGACGTGCTGGAGATCGTCGTAGCTGTCGATGCGATCGATGCGTTCGATCAGCCGGCGCTCCTGTTCCTGCGTCAGCGTCAGGATGCGCAGATCGGTGTCGGGGTCGGCCCGGTCGAGCAGGCTCTCGCGATCGCACACGCACGCGCCGGGCGGGCACTCCTTGCGGATGGGGATACCGGAAAGCGACTGCAGCATGCCAACTCCTGAATTTCGACGTTCAACCAGAACCGATTTGCAGTTCCATAGTATAGCGGCTGCGCATCTCCGGCGCCGATTGCCGGCGCTGTATACTGCGCATTCTGCAACCGGCATCCGGCGTTTTTCCGCGTCCTTGCCACATCATCAAGAAAGCCATCATGAGTACCCTGCCAGCCTGCCCGCAATGCCAGTCCGAATTCACCTACGAAGACGGCGCGCTCTACATCTGTCCCGAATGCGCGCATGAATGGTCGGCGCAAGCGACGGAGGTCGCGGAAGACGCCGCCAAGGTATGGCGCGACGCCGCCGGCAATATCCTGCAGGACGGCGACACCGTCACCGTGATCAAGGACCTCAAGCTCAAGGGCGGTGGCGGCGTCGTCAAGATCGGCACCAAGGTCAAGAACATCCGCCTGGTCGACGGCGACCACGACATCGATTGCAAGATCGACGGTTTCGGCCAGATGGGCCTGAAGACCGAGTTCGTCAAAAAAGTCTGAACAACGCAGAACGCAGAACGCAGAACGAAAAACGAGGAGACTCCCCATGTCCGAGGTATTGAAGCTGGGTTTGATGGGCTACGGTTTTGCCGGTTCGACCTTCCACGCGCCGGTGATCGCGCATAGCGGCCGCACCGCCCTCGCCGCGATCGCCACCTCGCAGGCCGGGCGCGCCCGCGCCGATTATCCCGATGCCGCCGGCGTCGCCGGTGTTGACATCGTGCCGGATTTCGACGCCTTGCTCGCGCGCGAAGATATTCCTTGCATCGTCATCGCCACGCCCAACGACACCCATTTCGACCTGGCCCGCCGCGCGCTCGACGCCGGCAAGCATGTCGTGGTCGACAAGCCGGTGACCTTGTCCGGCGCCGATGCAAAGACGCTGGCGGAGTTGGCGACGCAGCGCGGCTTGCTGTTGGCGCCGTTTCACAACCGGCGCTGGGACGGCGACTTCATGACCCTGCGCGCGCTGATTGCCGACGGCAAGCTGGGACGCGTGACGCATTACGAATCGCACTTCGACCGCTTTCGTCCGGTGATTCCCAAGCGCTGGCGTGAAGAAGCGGCGCATGGCGGCGGCCTGCTGTTCGACCTGGGACCGCATCTGATCGACCAGGCGCTGGCCTTGTTCGGCGCGCCGCAATCCATCTCGGCGACGGTGAGGCAGCAACGCGACAATGCCCAGGTGCCGGACTACGTCCATTTGCAATTGCATTACGCCGACAAGGAAGTCATCCTGCACGCCAGCGCGCTGACCGCCTTGCCGCCGCCGCGCTTTACCGTGCACGGCACACGCGGCAGTTACGTCATCAACGGCCTCGACGTGCAGGAAGACCAGCTCAAGGCCGGCCTGCGCCCCGGCGATGCCGGCTTCGGCAAGAACGCTTCCGGCCTGCTGCGCGAAGCCGATGGCGAGCGCGATACACAGTCGGCCTGCGCCACGCAGGATGGCGACTATGCCGGCTTCTATCGCGCGCTGGCGGAGACGCTGCTCGACGGCAAGCCTTTCCCGGTGGCGGCGCACGACGCGGTCGATGTCATGAACATCATCGACCTCGTCATCCGCAGCGATGCCGAGGGACGGCGTTTACCCTTCCCCTCGGCCTGAAATCCGGGGCATGGCCCTTGCTTGACTGATGTAAGAAGCGCCGCCGCGGCGCGACTAAGCAGAACCAGGAAAAAACATCATCAGCGAGGGCAGACATGAATGAACGGCTTTGGAGTTTTTCCGGCGGCGATCACGGGCAATGGCGCGTTACCGACGTCAAGGCCATCACCGGCACATCGCTGGCCATGGCAGCACGACTCGATATCGTCAACGGGGCGCCGTCCGCGCCTGCCGTATGGACGCTGCAAGGCGTCACCAGCAACGAGCGCTACGTGCAACAGGATGAAAAACAAAAACTCGTTGTCGTCCAGCAGGGCCCGGGTCGCCCTTCCTCCACACAGGCGGCGTTGATTCCCATCCGCAAGAATGCCGCCTGGTGGGCGCTGGCGCAGGACGAGCGCCGCGACATTCTCGAAGCCAAATCACGCCACATCGAAATCGGCCTGCGGTACCTGCCGCCGATCGCCCGCCGCTTGCATCACTGTCGCGATCTTGCCACGGCGCAAGGCTACGATTTCCTGACCTGGTTCGAGTTCGCGCCGGAGCATGCGAAAGCCTTCGGCGAGCTTCTCCTTGCCCTGCGCAGCACCCCTGAATGGACCTATGTCGAGCGTGAAACCGAGGTGCATTTGCGGCGCGCTTGAGAACGCCATGGAGGGATGAAAAATGGGTGCCCCATGTTGCACAGCAGCAGTGTAGCTTTCCGGACAATATATATTTTCGGTAGGTTTAAAACGCGGTAATCTGCATTGGAGCTCGAGGAGGAAACAGGGCCGGGGGACACATTAAAACGATAGCAAGCAAGGGGCGATATCACCATGAAACAACTTTCCAACATGCGGATTTCCAGCCGCCTGATTTTCGGTTTTGCCATTGTTCTCATCCTGGCGATCATTTCCACCTCGATGGGACTGATCAATGCCAAACGTAACGCGGAATCCACGCGCGCCATGATGGAGTTGCCGCTGGCCAAGGAAAGGCTGGTCGCCGACTGGTTCGTGCTGACGTATTCGGCGATCGTGCGCACGTCGATGATCGCGCGCAGCTCCGACGTCAATTTGGCTGACACCTTCAAGGAAGCGATCGCCGCCAGTGTGGTTTCCGGCAGCGGCATCATCAAGCAGATCGAACCGCGCCTGAGTTCGGAGGATGAGAAAGCACTGTTCAAGGAAATCATCGCCGCGCGCAATACATACCAGGCCGCCAAGGAACTGGTGATGAATACGCGCAAGACCGGCGACGCCGCCGCCGCCGAGAAAGCCTACAAGGATGTGTTCGAACCGGCGTCCAAGGCCTATGCGGACAAGGTCCACGGGCTGCTGGCGATGCAGCGCAAGGCCATCGACCAGATGGCCGTCGATATCGACCGCACCAACACGCGCGGCATGCAACTGATGATGGCGCTGGGCGTGCTGCTGGTGGTCATCAGCGTGGTTGCGGTGATCATCATTTCGCGCAGCATCACGACGCCGTTGAAGCGCGCGCTGCAAGTTGCCAGGATGGTGGCGGCCGGCGATCTCACCGCCAACATCGAGAAACACGGCAAGGACGAAATCGCCGAACTGATGCGGGCGCTCGACGAAATGAACGAGGCGCTGCGCAAGATCGTGTCTGAAGTGCAGACCGGCACCGAGTCGATCTCGACCGCGGCCAATGAAATCGCCTCGGGCAATTTCGATCTGTCTTCGCGCACCGAGCAGCAGGCCGGTTCGCTGGAAGAAACCGCGGCATCGATCGAACAGCTGACCTCCACCGTCAAGCAGAATGCCGAGAACGCGCGGCAAGCCAATCAATTGGCGCAGAGCGCGTCCGACGTCGCCGTCAAGGGCAGCGGCGTGGTCTCGCAAGTGGTCGACACCATGGGCGCCATCAACGCCTCCTCGAACAAGATCGTCGACATCATCAGCGTGATCGACGGCATCGCCTTCCAGACCAACATCCTGGCGTTGAACGCAGCGGTGGAAGCCGCCCGCGCCGGCGAACAGGGCCGCGGCTTCGCCGTGGTGGCGTCGGAAGTGCGCAGCCTGGCGCAACGCAGCGCGGCGGCGGCCAAGGAAATCAAGATGCTCATCGGCGACTCGGTGGAAAAGGTCGGCTCCGGCAGCCGGCTGGTGGAACAGGCCGGCGTCACCATGAGCGAGATGGTGGAAAGCGTCAAGCGCGTGACGCTCATCATGAGCGAGATCGCCACCGCCAGCCAGGAACAGAGCCAGGGTATCGAACAGATCAACCAGGCCGTCACCGAGATGGACAACACCACGCAACAAAACGCTGCGTTGGTGGAGCAGGCGAGCGCCACTTCGGAACTGTTGCAGGCCCAGGCCGGCAAGCTGGCCGAAGCGGGACGGCACTTCAAGCTCGGGCATGCCTGACGTCGTCTGAGATCGGCCGCCTCCAATAAAAAACGGGCGCCTTTTGACAGGCGCCCGTTTTGGTTTCAAGCCGCGACGCAATGCGCGATCAGAAGGTTTCCCAATCTTCCGAGCCGTCGTTGACCGGCTTTCTGGCCGGCTGTGGCGGCGGGATCAGGCGCGGTGCAGGCTTGTCCGTGCCGGTTGCGATCGCCGCACGTTGCGGCGTGATGTTCCTGATCGGGGTAGCCGATGGTCCGTGTGACGATGCGACGGCTACGCTGTTGGCGTCCAGTGTGAACACGCTCACCACCTGTGCCAGCCGAGCCGCCTGGTCCTGCAGCGAACCGGCAGCAGCGGCGGCCTGTTCGACCAGCGCGGCGTTCTGTTGCGTGACCTGATCCATTTGCGTGATGGCGTGATTGACTTCGCCGATGCCGGTGCTTTGTTCCTGCGTGGCCGAACTGATTTCGGCCACGATGTCGCTCACGCGCCTGACGCTGCTGACGACGTCGGCCATGGTTTTTCCGGCCTGTTCCACCAGGCGGGTACCCGAGCCGACCTTGTCGACGGAGTCGTCGATGAGCGATTTGATTTCCTTGGCAGCCGACGCCGAGCGCTGCGCCAGGCTGCGCACTTCGCTCGCCACGACAGCAAACCCGCGGCCCTGCTCGCCGGCGCGCGCGGCTTCCACCGCCGCATTCAACGCCAGGATGTTGGTCTGGAAGGCGATGCCGTCGATCACGCTGATGATGTCGACGATGCGACGCGAGGATTCGTTGATGGCTTGCATGGTGTCGACCACCTGTCCGACCACGGTGCCGCCTTCGACTGCGACCTTGGAGGCCGACAAGGCCAGCTCATTGGCTTGGCGCGCGTTGTCGGCATTTTGCTTGACGGTGGACGTCAGTTGTTCGACGGCGGAGGCGGTTTCTTCCAGCGAGCCGGCCTGTTGTTCGGTGCGCGACGACAGGTCGAGGTTGCCGGTGGCGATTTCGGATGAAGCAGTGGCGATGGTATCGGCGCCGGAGCGCACTTCGCGCACGGTCTTGAGCAGATTCTGCGTCATGTCGTGCAGGCCTTGCAGCAACTGGCCGATTTCATCCTTGCGGTCCACCACCACATGTTTGCTGAGATCGCCTGCCGCGACGGCGGCGGTGGCTTGTACGGCGCGGTGCAGCGGGCGCGTGATGCCTTCGGCCAGACGCCATGAGGTCAGAATGCCCACCAGCAGCGCCAGCACGCCGACGGCGATCAGAATGACGCGGCCGGAGCGGTACTGGTCGTCGACGATGGCCGCATTGCGATTGATGACATCCTTCTGATGAGTGGCGACAGCGTTGACGCGCGCGCTATATTCCTTCATGGCCGGGATCAGCTTGCCGTCGAGTTCGGCCAGGGCGCCGGCTTCGTCGCCGGCTTCCTTCATCTTGAACACCTTGTTGCGCAAGTCGTTGTAGACCTTGCGCTGTTCCAGCAGCGCGTTGAACAATTTGCGTCCTTCATCGGATTTGACCATTTCGTCGAGCTGCTTCTGGACGGCGCTGGTGCGGTCCACGGTGCCTGCCACCTGGTCCTTGAAGAACTTCTGGTGATCGGGGTTGCTGCTCTTGATCAACGCCACGGTGCGCACGCCGTTGGCGTCGATGTTGGCGGCCCATTCCGAAGCCAGGCGCTCTTTCAGCAGATCCTGGCTGATCATGCTGGCGGTACGGCTGCCGATGTCCTGCAGGCGCCACACGCCGATGACGGTCATCAACACCAGCAGGGATAACACCATGGCAAATCCAAGTCCCAGCCGCGAACCAATGCGGATATTTTTCATGTTTGTCTCGTCCAGATATTGTTGTCGTTTCCGTGCGGGGATGCACGGGGGAAACATGCATACTAGTCCAGCGCGCGGAGCCGCAATCCGGTGAAAAGGCCGGTAAAGCGGGGCTTTATGGCCGATGTAACAGACTACGGCACGACGATGTGGTGTTTTCGTTATTGAAAAATCAACGCGATGCCGCATCGGAAAATTGACCATGCCGGACAGGTCAATTGAGTCATCGATAAACCGGACATCGTTACACCATCATGCCGCCGGTGAGCCGGCGATACCTTCGCGGTCGTTGAGCACGACGCGATTGCGGCCCTGCGACTTGGCCAGATACATCGCCTCGTCGGCCATGCGCAGCACGGTGTCGGTGCTCATGCCGTCGTCGACCTGCACGGCGGTCACGCCGATGCTGCAGGTCACATAGCCGAACGGCGAGTCTTCGTGCGGGATGCGCAGGTTTTCGATGGCGGCGCGGATGTTCTCGCCCAGTTGCATGGCGTGGGCGCTGTCGCTTTCCGCGACGATGATGGAAAACTCTTCGCCGCCGTAACGCGCCGCCAGGTCGGTGGCGCGGCGCGAACTGGTGTGCAGGATCTGCGCCACGGTACGCAGGCAATCGTCGCCGGCCAGGTGGCCGTAGCGGTCGTTGTAATTCTTGAAAAAGTCGACATCCAGCATCAGCAGCGCCAGCGGCTTTTGCGAACGTACCGCGCGCCGCAACTCGCTGGCCAGCGCTTCGTCGAAGCGGCGGCGGTTGGCGATGCCGGTCAGGCTGTCGGTGGCGCTCAGGGCTTCCAACTTGCGGTTGGCCAGCTCCAGCTCGCGCGTGCGCGCGGCGACCTGCTCTTCCAGATGTTCGTTGTGCTGGTACACCTTGCTGGCCATTTCGTTGAAGCGCTGCGACAGCACGGTGATCTCGTCCTTGCCCTCGTATTCCATGCGGATCAGGTAGTTGCCGGTCTTGGTTTCCTTCATCACGCCGACCAGCTGCTTGAGCGGCAGCGAAATGCTGCGCGCGATGATGAAGGATAGTGCGAACGAGACGATGAAGCACAGCACGCCGATCAGGATGATCTTGTTGCGGATCGAGCGCACCTCGGCGTTGAGCGCATTGAGCGGCGTGGTGCTGACCACCATCCAGTCGGTATGCGGAACCGGTGCGAATGCCGCCAGATGTTTTTTCTTGTTGCTGCCGTCATAGGATACGAAATCCTTGCTGCCTTTGGCGACGGCCTGGGCGATGGCGGCCACCAGGCCGGTTTCCGCTGCATCGTTGTCGTCCTGGCTGCCGCTGGCGACGATGCGGCCGTCGCGGCTGTCGATGACGAACAGGCGCGAGCCGTAACCGAGATCGACCGCATCGAAGATGCGCGAAAAATGCGTCGGCTTGAGCCCGACGAACAGGGTGCCGGCCAGCCGGTTGTTGCTCTTGAAGAGAATGTCGCGCAGCATCACCACGCTTTTCTGGCCGGCGGCGGTGCCGTAGGTGCTCCAGTAAGGCCGGCCCTTCATGTCGGGCGCGTCGTCGACGAAGCGGACCACGCCGTCGCCGAGCTGCGCAAACACCTGCGGGTCCATGATCTTGTGTTTGCGGTCGAGTACGTACTTCTGGTTGACGTATTCGAAGGAGCCGTAATTCTCCAGCATCAGCCGCGTCATCTTCGCGCGCGCCGTGGAGCGGTCCGCTTCGTTGCCGTTGTAGTAAGCCGCCAATGCGCCTTGCATGCGGTCGGAAACCGCCAGCTCTTCGCTGGAGGATTCGATCTTCTCGATTTGCTGCAGCATGTTCTGCGCAACCTGCTTGACCACTTCGCCGGCGAAGATGCGGATCTTTTCCTGCGAAGCGCTGCTTGACTCCCGGTAGGCGACGATGCCCGCGATCAACAGCGGCACCAGCGACACCAGTACGAAAGAATTGATCAGCCGATGACGGATCTCGATCTTGCGCAACAGTTTCAGCGACAGGAAATCCAGCATCTTCCTCATGACGGCAGCTTTCCGCATGCGGCGGCCGGACGCAAACAAGGACACGGGCAGGGTGAGAATGCGTTCATCGCGGACAAGGCTGGCATCGCTTATCTGTTCTCCGTTCTGGCTTCATGCCGGATCGATTGTTCCAGCGCCAGGGCGGCCTGGCGCGGGGTCTTTTTGCCGAACAGCACGTCTTGCAGCAGCGGATGCAGCATGTCGATGGTGTTGGTAGGCAGATAAGAATAATACGGCCCCGTCGTCAGCGGCGCTTGCGTGACGTGCTGCACGTAGTCGACGATTTGCTGATCGGTGACGGTCTTGCCGCCGACGTACTTCAACGGAGAGACATTTTGCCGCTTGTTCTGCAGGATCGGATAGCCCTTGTCATAGATGAATTCGAGAAATTTCATCGCCGCCTTCTTGTTGCGCGTCTCGCAGACGGCAAAGCCGGTCTCGCTGCCGACCACCGGCACCACGGTCTTGCCCGGTGCATTCCATGGCGGCACGAAGGTGCCGGTGGTGAAATGATTGCCGTGCATTAATTGCCCCGACGACCACGTTCCTTGGAAAGCCATCGCCGCCTTGCCCTCGGCGAACAGGCGGATGCCTTCGTCGTAGCTGGTGTTCATGTAGCCGCGCTGCACGTAGCCTTTATCGGCGATCAGTTTGATCTTGGCGAAGATGTCGACGGCGTCGTCGGTGTTGAGATCAAGGCTGCCGTCGGCGATGCGGGCCTTCCAGTCGTTGGGGTGACGCGCCACGACGTTGTTGGCGAAGCCGAAGCTGAACGGACCGTTGGCCAGCATGTTGGGGAATGCACCGTTCCAGATGATCGGCGTGAAGCCGGCCTTGCGCAGCGCGGCGCAGGCGGCGAGGAATTCTTCGAAGTTGGCCGGCAGCGTCTTGATGCCGGCTTTGCGGAACATGTCCTTGTTGTAATAGATCAGCGTCGCCGCGACGCCCCCCGAAATGCCGAAGCGCTTGCCGTGGCGGCTGGTCCAGTCGGGTTTGAGCGAGTCCAGCATGTTGTCCCAGGCGGCGCTGTCGCCGACGTCGGCAAGGATTCCCTGGTTCGCCAGCTCGGCGGCATAGGCGTTCGGATTGATGGAGATCAGGTCGGGCAGGTTGTGGGTGGCGACTTTGGGTTTGAGGTTTTCCTCCACCGAGTTGCCGATCATGAACTGCACGTCGACCATGATGTCGGGATTCTCGCGATGGAAGGCATCGGCGATCTTGTGCATCTCCTCAGGCCAGTCGGGCGCCCATATCAGCGCGGTAAGCCGCGTCTGCGGCGCAGGCGCCGGTGCGACGGCAGTCTGGTCGGCGGCCTGGTCGCAGGCCGACAACAGACTGCAACAGCAGAAAACGGCGATGACGGCAAACGCGGTGAAAACACCCGAGGTTCTTTTTATAGCTGCGTGACCCATGAATCTTTCCTGAAGACTTCCCCGATGTGGCTACCGATGAAACATCCCGCGTAGTACGGAGAGGTGTTCGCCAACTTTTTATTCAACATTCAGTGTGCCATCTTTTACGTAACTTGCAGGCGAATGTTGCGGGTTCCACAGAAAAATTTACGGCTTCGTTGTTGCTCCGTCATTGGTCGCGGCGCGTGCCGGAAGCTTTGCGCCCCAGACGGTATAATGACGGACGCTGCATCTGTTCCGCCGTACTCTATTTGCGCCAGGCATTCCCCCCTTTTCTTGTTTGTCCGTCTTTGGCATCAGGCGGCATTTGTCATTTTTCATGCATACAGACTCTTCGCCTTTTCAGGGCAAACGCCTTCCCGGTTGGCTGATCTTGATGGCCGCGCTGACGGCGATGGGCGCCTTGTCGATCGACATGTACCTGCCCAGCTTTTCCTTCATCGCCAAAGATCTCGGCGTGGGCAGCAACACCATCCAGTTGACGCTGTCGACCTTCCTGATCGGGCTGGCGTTCGGGCAAATGTTCTACGGTCCCATCAGCGACCGCTTCGGCCGCAAGCCGCCGCTGTATTTCGGCATCTGCCTGTATGTCGTCTCCTCGCTCGGCTGTGCGCTGGCGCCGAATATCGAAACGCTGCTGGTGCTGCGCTTCTTCCAGGGCCTGGGCGGCAGTTCCGGCATGGTGATCCCGCGCGCGGTGGTGCGCGACAAGATGGGAGCGGAAGGCGCCGCCCGCGCCTTCTCGATGCTGATGCTGGTGTTCGGGCTGGCGCCTATTCTCGCGCCTTTCATCGGCGGCCTGTTGCTGACTTTCTCGACCTGGCGAGCGATTTTCGCCACGCTGACCGTGTTCGGCGCGATTTGCCTGATCTGCACGCACCGCGTGATGGAAGAAACGCGCGACCAGGCCCACGTCGTGCCGCTGCATCTGGGCCGCGTGCTGCGCCAGTACCTCGGTCTGTTGCGGCATCGCCAGTTCATGGCCTACGTCCTGTGCGGCGGTCTGATCCAGGCCGGTTTGTTCGCTTATATTTCGGGCGGTCCTTTCGTGCTGATCGAACTGCACGGCATCAAGCCGCAAAACTTCGGCTTCGTCTTCGGCGCCAACGCCATCGGCCTGATCACCTGTTCGCAGATCAACGCGCGCCTGGTGATCAAACGCAGCGCCGACCGCGTGCTCGGCAAGATCATCTGGATTCCGGCCATCCTGACCACGATCGTGGCGCTGCTGGTGGCGTGCGGGTTTGAAAGCCTGCCGCTGCTGCTGATCGGCTTCTTCGGTTTCCTGTCCTGCCACGGTTTCGTCGGTCCCAATGCCTCGGCCATCGCGCTGGCGCAGCAGGGCAAGCAAGCCGGCACCGCGGCGGCGCTGATGGGTACGCTGCAATTCGGCATCGGCATGTTGTCGGGCGTGGTGATGGGGCTGTGGCACGACGGCACGGCGTTGCCGCTGGTGACCGTGATGGCGGTGTGCGGTGTCGCCGCCTTGCTGCTGTATCGCTATGTTGCGCGTCACACCATGCAAACGGTGCCGCGTCAGGCTTGAGCTGTATAAATGGCGTTCGGCCAAAGTATCTTCTTATCTTTCGCAGTCGTCCCAGCGAACGCTGGGACCCAGTGTCGTGAAAACGGTTGATACGACACTGGGTCCTGACTTTCGTCAGGACGACGGCATGTAGTGATCGTGCACCGGGCGGGAAAATTGGCGCCCACTTGCTCGTCGCATCTCCTCATTCTCATCTCCGTTTTCCCGTGCACGCTTTTGCGCACGCGCCTGCATGAAATATGTGCGGCGGTGTTTTTCGGGGCGGTTCTTTACCGCTCGCCGCGCGTCGGCACGCCGCCATCTTCCAACGCATCAAGCCTTGTTTTGTCTATGTAATCGCCGTTTTTCGAAGTAGGTGGCATATCAATTGCTATATCGATTCTTGCGGTCTGACCAGTCAGACCAAAAAGGGGAAATCGATGAGCATGCCTAATATCGCCGCGCAAACATTGCAACGCCAGATTCTGTCAGGGACCTACAAGACCGGCCAGATGCTGCCCGGCCAACGCGACCTCGCCGAGTCGCTGGGCATCAGCCGCGCGTCCTTGCGCGAGGCCCTGTCGATGCTGGAAGCGCTGGGGTTCATCCGCTCCATGCCGGGCAAGGGCACGCTGGTCACTTCCGGGCGCGGCACTCCCGTCGCCAAGGCAAAGGCGACCTCGGCAGCACCTTCCTCGGCAGAGTTGCAATCCACTTTTCAACTGCGTTACGTCATCGAACCGGACGCCGCCGCACTGGCCGCACGCGTCGCCAACATGCACACCACGCCGCGTCTGTGGGGCGTGCAGGCGCGCTTCGAAGATGCGCTCAAGACCGTCGATCTGGTCAGCGCCTGGCAGGCCGATCTGGCCTTCCATCAATTGATTGCGGAGTTGTCCGGCAACGGCGGCCTGCTGCAAATTTCGCGCGACTTCGAAACCCGCATTTGCCACAGTCTGCGTCTGCCGTTTGCCGATCATTCGCGCATCTGGGAACCGGCCGAAGAACATCGCGCCATCGCCGCTGCGATTTCAGCCGGCGACGCCGACGGCGCCCGCGCGGCGATGCAGGCGCACTTGCTGCACACGGCTGCGCGCGCCGGCATTTCCTTTCTGCAGCCATGACCGTTTTGCTTCACCTCTGATTCAACTTTGTTTCAACTTTAATCCACAGTAAAAAACCAAATTCTCCATCACGTCGTTCTCGTAAAGGAAGCATCAACATGAAACTGACCAAACCAAGCGCGCTCACCCTGGCCTGTACGCTGGCTTTCGGCTTGCTGACCAGCGTCGGCGCGCACGCCGAGAAAGTCTTGCGCATCGCCATGACCGCGGGCGACATCCCGCGCACGCTGGGCCAGCCCGACCAGGGCTTCGAAGGCAACCGCTTCACGGGCATTCCGATGTACGACAGCCTGACGCAATGGGACTTGAGCAAGGCCGACAAGCCCAGCGAAGTGATTCCCGACCTGGCCGTGTCGTGGGCGGTCGACGCCAAGGACAAGACCAAGTGGATCTTCAAGCTGCGTCCGGGCGTCAAGTTCCATGACGGTTCCGCCTTCAATGCCGACGCCGTGGTATGGAACGTCAACAAGGTGCTCGACAAGGACGCACCCAACTTCGATCCGAGCCAGGTCGGCGTGACGGCATCGCGCATGCCGACATTGCGTTCGGCCAAGAAGATTGACGACCTCACCGTCGAGCTGACCACCTCCGAGCCGGACTCCTTCCTGCCGATCAACCTGACCAACCTGTTCATGGCCTCGCCGCTGCAATGGGCCAAGAAGCTGGCCGCCGTGCCGGGTTCGGTGACCGACAAGGCCGAGCGCGCCAAGCAGGCCTGGGCGGCATTCGCTGCAGACGCTTCCGGCACCGGTCCTTTCAAGATGACCAAGTTCGTTGCGCGCGAGCGTCTCGAACTGGCGAAGAACCCGGAATACTGGGACGCCAAACGCCGCCCGCAAATCGACAAGGTCGTGATGTTGCCGCTGCCGGAAGCCAACTCGCGCACCGCGGCGCTGTTGTCCGGCCAGGTCGACTGGATCGAAGCGCCGGCGCCTGATGCGCTCGACACCATCAAGGCGCGCGGATTCAAGATTTATTCCAATCCGCAGCCGCACGTGTGGCCGTGGCAGCTGTCCTTCGTGCCGGGTTCTCCATGGCTGGACAAGCGCGTGCGCCACGCCGCCAACCTGTGCGTGAATCGTCCCGCGATGAAGCAATTGCTGGGCGGCCTGATGGGCGAAGCCACCGGCACCGTCGAGCCGGGTCATCCATGGCGCGGCAACCCCAGCTTCCACATCAAGTACGACCCGGACGGCGCGCGCAAGCTGATGGCCGAAGCCGGTTACTCGGCGGCCAAACCGCTCAAGGTGAAGGTGCAGATTTCGGCGTCTGGTTCAGGCCAGATGCAGCCGTTGCCGATGAACGAGTTCATGCAGCAAAACCTGAAGGCCTGCTTCTTCGACGTGCAGTTCGACGTGATCGAGTGGAACACGCTGTACACCAACTGGCGCATCGGCGCCAAGGATCCGAGCGCGCACGGATCGGACGCGGTCAACATCAGCTTCGCGGCGATGGATCCGTTCTTCGCGATGGTGCGCTTCGTCAGTTCCAAGGCAGCGCCGCCGGTATCGAACAACTGGGGCTTCTACAGCAATCCGGAAGTCGACGCCATCGTCGCCAAGGCGCGCACCACGTTTGACGCCAAACAGCGCGACGCCTTGCTGGCGCAACTGCACGCCAAGATCGTCGACGAAGCGCCGTTCGTCTGGGTGGCGCACGACACCGGTCCGCGCGCCATTTCGGCCAAGGTCAAGGGCGTGGTGCAGCCGCAAAGCTGGTTCATCGATATCGCCACCATGTCGATGGACTAACTCTGCGTTGATGTCGTGAACATTGCCGCCGGCATTGCGAGGGTAATGCCGGCGACAAGAATGACTTGGTAAAGACACCCCATGATTTCCTATCTGATCCGCCGCGTACTGTATGCCTTGCCCATCATGCTGGGTGTGGCGTTCCTGTGCTTCATGCTGGTCCATATCGCACCGGGCGATCCGCTGGTGGCTATCCTGCCGCCCGACGCTTCCGTCGATTTGCAGAAGCAATTGATGGAGCTTTATGGTTTCAATCGCAGCTATCCCGAACAATTTTTCAGCTGGGTCTGGCGTGCCGTGCACGGCGACCTCGGCAGCTCCATCGCCACCGGACGGCCGGTGGCGCAAGAAGTCTTCAAGGCCGTCGGCAATACCTTCATGCTCGCCGCGCTGGCGACGCTGATCGGTTTCTTCTTCGGCTCGCTGTTCGGCTTTGTCGCCGGCTATTTCCGCAACTCCTGGGTCGACAAGATCGCGTCCTTCATCTCCGTGATCGGCGTCAGCGTGCCGCACTACTGGCTCGGCATGGTGCTGGTCATCATCTTCTCGTCGCAACTGATGTGGCTGCCCGCCACCGGCGCCGGGCCTGACGGTTCCGGCGCATGGGTGTGGGATGCCGAGCACGTCAAATACCTGATCATGCCGGCGGTGACGATGTCCTTCATCCCCATGGGCATCATCGCGCGCACCGTGCGGGCGCTGGTGGCCGACATCCTGTCGCAGGAATTCGTGATCGGACTGAAGGCGCGCGGCCTCGGCGAGTTCGGCGTGTTCCGCCACGTGGTCAAGAACTGTGCGCCGACCGCGATGGCGGTCATGGGTTTGCAGCTCGGCTACCTGCTGGGCGGTTCGATCCTGATCGAGACCGTGTTCTCCTGGCCCGGCACCGGCTTCCTGCTGAACCAGGCGATCTTCCAGCGCGACCTGCCGCTGCTGCAAGGCACGATCCTGGTGCTGGCGCTGTTCTTCGTGTCGCTGAATCTGCTGGTCGACATCCTGCAAACCGTGTTCGATCCTCGCATAGAAAGAGCGTGATCATGCAAGCAACTGCTGTTGTTTCCTCCTCATCCTTGCCGGCGTACAAGCGCTCGCGCGGCCACTGGGCCAACGTCGCGGCGCGCATCGTGCGCAATCCGCTGGCGATGATCGCCGCCGTGATCCTGTTGGCGCTGATCGGCATCGCCATGTTCGCGCCGTGGATCATGCCGGCAGATCCTTTCGCTACTTCGATGTTCACGCGCCTGAAACCGATCGGCACCCACGATCATTTGTTCGGCACCGACGAACTCGGCCGCGATCTGCTGTCGCGCCTGATGCTGGGCGGCCGCCTGTCGCTGTTCATGGGCATCACGCCGGTGCTGATGGCCTTCGTGATCGGCAGCGGCATCGGCATCCTCGCCGGTTATGCGGGCGGCTTCATCAACACCGCCATCATGCGCACCATCGACGTGCTGTATGCCTTTCCTTCGGTGTTGCTGGCGATCGCCTTGTCAGGTGCGCTCGGCGCGGGGATCGTCAATGCACTGACCTCGCTGACCATCGTTTTCATTCCGCAGATCGCGCGCATCGCCGAAAGCGTCACCACGCAGGTGCGTCGCAGCGATTACGTCGATGCGGCGCGGGCGTCGGGGGCGAGCGCTTTCACCATCGTGCGCGCCCATGTGCTGGGCAACGTGCTCGGACCGATCTTCGTGTACTCGACCAGCCTGATCTCGGTGTCGATGATCCTGGCCTCGGGGTTGTCCTTCCTCGGCCTCGGCGTCAAGCCGCCCGAGCCGGAGTGGGGCCTGATGCTCAATACGCTGCGCACGGCGATCTATACGCAGCCCTGGGTGGCGGCCTTGCCGGGGGCTTTCATTTTCATCACATCGATTTCGTTCAACATGTTGTCCGACGGTTTGCGTTCGGCGATGGAGGTCAAGCAATGACAGACGAACGCGATATCGGCGGACCGCGCCAGCCTTTGCTGCAGGTGCGCGATCTGCTCAAGCATTTTCCGTTGAAGGGCAAGGGCCTTCCCTTCGCCTCGGCACGCAGCGCCGTGCGCGCGGTGGATGGCGTCAATTTCGACATCCTCAAGGGCGAGACGCTCGGCGTGGTCGGCGAATCCGGCTGCGGCAAGTCGACCACGGCGCGCGTGCTGATGCAACTGATCGACCAGGACAGCGGCGAGCTGGTGTTCGACGGCGAAACGGTCGGTTCGCGCGCCTTGCCGTTGCGCCGGTTCCGCCGCCAGACGCAGATGGTGTTCCAGGATAGTTACTCCTCGCTCAATCCGCGCATGACGATCGAAGACTCGATCGCTTTCGCACCGACCGTGCACGGCGTACCGTCGCGCGAAGCGATTACCCGCGCACGCGATCTGCTGGCGCGCGTCGGTTTGGCGCCGGAACGTTTTGCCGGCCGCTATCCGCATGAGCTGTCCGGCGGTCAGCGCCAGCGCGTCAACATCGCGCGTGCGCTGGCGCTGGAGCCGCGGCTGGTGATTCTCGACGAAGCGGTATCGGCGCTCGACAAGTCGGTCGAGGCGCAGGTGCTCAATCTGCTGCTCGACCTGAAGCAGGAGTTCGGTCTCACTTATCTGTTCATCAGCCACGACCTCAACGTCGTGCGTTTCATCTCCGACCGCGTGCTGGTGATGTATCTGGGCCAGGTGGTGGAGATCGGTTCGTCCGACCAGGTGTTCGACCAGCCCAAGCATCCCTACACGCGCGCGCTGCTGAAATCGATGCCCAGCATGGATCCGCTGCAACGCACGATGGAAGCGCCGCTGGCGGGCGATCCGCCCAATCCCATCAATCCGCCGAGCGGCTGCCGCTTCCATACGCGCTGCGCCTATGCCCAGCCGGTGTGCAGCCAGCGCGCGCCGGTATTCGCCAATGACGACAGCGGTCACGGCGTCGCCTGCCTGCGTTATGAAACCGACACCGCCTCTTTGTTTGCCAGCGAGGTCAGCCATGCATGACATGATTTCATTGCGCGACCTGCAAGTGCAGTTCTTCGCACCGAAGAAACTGATCCGCGCCGTCAACGGCGTCAATCTTACTGTCGGCCAGGGCGAAGTCGTGGCCCTGATCGGTGAATCCGGCTCGGGCAAGAGCGTCACGCTGCGTTCCATCATGCGCCTGCATTCGGAACGGTCGACGCGCATCAGCGGCGGCCTGGACGTCGACGGCAAGGACGTGCTGAAGATGTCGCAGCGCGAACTGGCGGCCTTGCGCGGCGACACGGTGGCGATGATTTTCCAGGAGCCTTTGCTGGCGCTTGATCCGGTCTACACCGTGGGAGCACAAATCGTCGAAGCGATCCGCCGCCACAAGAAAGTATCCAAAGCCGAGGCGCACAAGCAGGCGCTGGGCCTGTTCGAGAAAGTCCGCATCCCGAGTCCGGAACGCCGCCTCGACGCCTATCCGCACGAGATGTCCGGCGGCATGCGCCAGCGCGCGATGATTGCGCTGGCCTTGTCGTGTTCACCGAAGGTCTTGCTGGCCGACGAACCGACCACGGCGCTCGACGCCACGGTGCAGATCCAGATCCTGCTCTTGCTGCGCGATTTGCAGAAGGAACTGGGCCTGTCCATCGTCTTCGTCACCCACGACATCGGCGCTGCTGCCGAAGTAGCCGATCGCATCGCCGTCATGTACGCAGGCAAGATCATCGAACAAGGTCCGGCGGCGGAGTTGCTGACGCGGCCGCGCCATCCCTACACCTTGTCGCTGCTCAAGAGCCGCAGCCATGGCGCCATGCAAAAAGGCCAGCGCCTGGAAACCATAGGCGGGGCACCGCCGGACCTGAGCAATCTGCCGGCCGGCTGCGCCTTTGCCGAGCGCTGCAAATACGCCGTCGCCGAATGCCGCAGCGTGCAGCCGCACGAAGAGACGTTGTCGTCCGGTCATGTCGTGAGCTGTTTGCGCGTGCATCAGATTGCAAATGCCGCTACCGACGCTGATGGCGCTGTCAGCGTGGCCGCAAGTTAAACCTCTGTAAGCAATGCTCTCCATCCATCATCTTTTTATGTCCGAAAGAATTATTCATGTCCGTTGACGCACAAGCTGCACGTTGTTTCGTTCCCTATCCCGCACCCGCTTCCACGGCGATCTCGGCAGGTCCGCTGTCCGGCATCCGCTTTGCGGTGAAAGATATTTTTGACGTCGCCGGTTTTCCGACCGGCTGCGGCAATCCGCACATGCTGGCGATGTCCGGCGTGAAGACCGCATCGGCGCCGTCGGTGGTGGCGTTGGCGCAGGCGGGTGCCAGATTCGTCGGCAAGACTTACACCGATGAGCTGGCATTTTCGATGAACGGCAAGAACGCCCATTTCGGCACGCCGCGCAACGGCGGCGCGCCTGACCGGATTCCAGGCGGCTCCAGTTCGGGGTCGGCCTCGGCGGTGTCCAACGGGCTGGCGGACGTTGCACTCGGCACCGATACCGGCGGTTCCGTACGTGCTCCCGCCAGCCACTGCGGGCTGATCGGCCTGCGTCCGACGCATGCGCGCGTGAGCCTCAAGGGTTGCATGGATCTGGCGCCGTCGTTCGATACTTGCGGCTGGTTCGCGCGCGATATCGACAGTTTTTCGCGCGTGGGCGAAGTGCTGCTGCGCGAAGACACCTGCCTGTTGCCCGACGGTGCGCCGTCGATGCCGCAGGTGCTGGTTGCTGCCGACGTGCTGGCCTTGCTGGAGCCGCGCGTGCAGGCGGTGTTCATGCAGACGCTGGAACGTCTGGCCGGCGTGATCGGCACGCCGTTGCCGGTCAAGACCGCGACGCCGTCGTTCGAAGCCTTGTATTGGGCGTTCCGTTATATCCAGGGTTATGAAGCCTGGCAAAGCCATGGCGAAACCATCGTCCGCCACGACCTGCAACTCGGTCCCGGCGTGGCCGAACGTTTTGCCTGGTCGAGCCAGATCACGCCGCAGCAGATGGAAGAGCACAGCAACGTGCGCGACCGTTTCCGCGAAGATTTCCTGCGCCTGCTGGGCAGCGATCGCGTGATCGTCTTGCCGACCATGCCCGACGTCGCGCCGCTGCTGAGCGAATCGGAACAGGTGCTGGAGAACTACCGCAACCAGGCCGTGCGCATGCTGTGCCTGGCCGGCCTGTCGGGTTGCCCGCAGATTTCGCTGCCGCTGATGACGCTCGATGGCGCGCCTTTCGGCTTCTCCATCATCGGGCCGCTGGGCAGCGATCAGGCCTTGATTCGCTTGTCGAGAAAGCTCATCGATGAACTTGCCTGATTCACCGGCATCAGCCGCAAGCAAAGTCATCGTGGCGCAGACGCTGACAGCGGCGGCGTTCGCGCCGTTCGGCGATGTCATCGCACCAGAGACGGTGCAATCCGAGGCGCAGTCCGGCAGCAGGCCGATCAATGAAGGCACCGCACAACGTTTCGACGACTTGACGCAACTGGATGTGAACGAGCAGGGCGGCGAAGCCTGCGTGGCGATCTTTCGCACGCAGGATGGCACCCACGTCGCGCCGTATGCGCTGACCATGTTCGAGCGTCATCTGCTGGGCAGCCAGAGCTTCGTGCCGATGGGGCAGGGGCGTGTACTGGTGGTGGTGACGCAAGGCGACGATATGCCGGACGAAGGCGCGATTCAGGCTTTCATCGTCGAACCGGGCCAAGGCGTCACGCTCAGGCGCGGCGTCTGGCATCACCCGATGATCACCATCGGCGGCGCGGATGTGTTCGTGATCGAGCGTCGCGCGACGGAAGTGGATTGCGAGATTCAACGCATAAAAGACCGCTTCGTGGTGGCGCTCTGACATGATGCGCGGCCTTGCCAGCCGGAAAAGGGGAATCCTGAGATAATGACGTTGCTGCCGCGAAACTTTCCAGGGTTTTCGCGGCGCTTTCATTTTTGTCATTCCACTTTTCCTATTTCCGGGTCGCCATGTTTTACGCGATAAGCTGTTTCCTCCTGTGGGGGCTGTTCCCGCTGTATTTCAAGTTGCTGCACGACGTCGGCTCCTTCGACATCGTGCTCCAGCGCATTTTCTGGTCGCTGCTTTTTCTCGTCGCGGTGTTGAGCTGGAAGCGCCAGTGGGCCTGGCTCGGCGAAGTCGCGCGCAAGCCGCGTGTGCTGCTGGGATTCCTGATCAGCGCCTTGCTGTTGTCGGGCAACTGGGTGCTGTATGTGTGGGCGGTCAACAGCGACCGCATCGTCGACGCCAGTCTCGGTTACTTCATGAGCCCTTTGGTCAGCGTGCTGCTGGGTTATGTGATCCTCAAGGAGAAATTGCGTCCCTTGCAATGGCTGGCGGTGTTCATGGCGCTGGGCGCGGTGTTGTGGCTGACGTGGATCAACGGCGCCTTGCCGTGGATCGGCCTGACCATCGCCGCGACCTTCGGCATTTACGGCCTGCTGCGCAAGATCGCGCATCTCGGCGCGTTGGAAGGTCTGGCGCTGGAAACCATCCTGCTGTCGCCGCTGGTGCTGGCGGTGCTCGCGGTGTCGGCGCTGCACGGCAGCAACGGTTTCCTGCAGGCCTCGCTGCCGTCGCAGATTTTGCTGGCGCTGTCGGGGCCGGTGACGGCGATTCCCTTGCTGCTGTTCGCTCGTGCGGCGCGCCGGATTCCCTTGTCGCTGCTGGGTTTGCTGCAATACATTTCGCCCACGATGCAGCTGCTGACCGGGGTTTTCATCTATGACGAGCCCTTCGACGGGGCGCGTCTGACAGGTTTCATGGTGATTTGGTCCGCGCTGGCTGTATACTCTCTGGAAGGATTGTGGCGATTGTGGTCCGCCAAGGGCCGCCCGCTCAGCGCATAGGCTCCCGGGCGTTCAGCTGCAATCACGGTATTCCGCAAGCATTCTTACCCTCATTACTGGCATCCAAACATGGCTCAATACGTATTCACTATGAACCGCGTCGGCAAGATCGTGCCGCCGAAGCGTCAGATCCTGAAAGACATTTCGCTGTCCTTCTTCCCCGGCGCCAAGATCGGCGTGCTTGGCCTGAACGGTTCCGGCAAATCGACGCTGCTCAAAATCATGGCCGGCATCGACAAGGAAATCGAAGGCGAAGCGACGCCGGCGCCGAACCTGAACATCGGCTATCTGCCGCAGGAACCGCAGCTCGATCCGGAAAAGAACGTGCGCCAGGAAGTCGAGAGCGCGCTCGGCGAAGTGTTTGAAGCGCAAGCCAAGCTCGACGCCGTGTATGCCGCCTACGCCGAAGAAGACGCCGACTTCGATGCCCTCGCCACCGAGCAGGCGCGTCTGGAAGCGATCATCTCCGCCTCCGACGGCAACAGCCTGAACCAGCAGCTGGAAATGGCCGCTGACGCACTGCGCCTGCCGCCGTGGGACGCCAAGATCGGCGTGCTGTCCGGTGGCGAAAAGCGTCGCGTGGCGCTGTGCAAACTGCTGCTGTCCAAGCCCGACATGCTGCTGCTCGACGAACCGACCAACCATCTGGACGCCGAATCGGTGGACTGGCTGGAACAGTTCCTGCTGCGCTTCCCGGGCACCGTCGTGGCGATCACCCATGATCGCTACTTCCTCGACAACGCCGCCGAATGGATCCTGGAACTGGACCGCGGCCACGGCATTCCATGGAAGGGCAATTACTCGTCCTGGCTGGAGCAGAAGGAAGCGCGCCTGAAGCAGGAAGAAGCCACGGAGTCGGCGCGCCAGAAGACCATCGCCAAGGAACTGGAGTGGGTGCGTCAGAATCCCAAGGGGCGCCAGGCCAAGAGCAAGGCGCGTCTGTCGCGCTTCAACGAGCTGAGCGAACACGAATACCAGAAGCGCAACGAGACCTCGGAAATCTTCATTCCCGTGGCCGAGCGCCTGGGCAACGAAGTCATCGAATTCAAGAACGTCAGCAAGGGCTACGGCGACCGCCTGCTGATCGACAACCTCAACTTCAAGATCCCTGCGGGCGCCATCGTCGGCATCATCGGCCCCAACGGCGCCGGCAAATCGACCTTGTTCCGCATGCTGGCGGGCCGCGAACAGCCGGACAGCGGCGACCTGGTGCTCGGCCCCACCGTCAAGATTTCGCTGGTCGACCAGTCGCGCGAAGATCTGGAAAACAAGAAGACCGTGTTCGAAGACGTCGCCGGCGGCGCCGACATCCTGACGGTCGGTCGTTTCGAAATGCCGTCGCGCGCCTATCTGGGACGCTTCAACTTCAAGGGCGGCGACCAGCAAAAGATCGTCGGCAACCTGTCCGGCGGCGAACGCGGTCGTCTGCATCTGGCCAAGACGCTGCTGCAAGGCGGCAACGTCCTGCTGCTCGATGAACCGTCCAACGACCTCGACGTCGAAACCCTGCGCGCGCTGGAAGATGCGCTGCTGGAATTCGCCGGCACCGTGCTGGTGATCAGCCATGATCGCTGGTTCCTCGACCGCATCGCCACGCACATCATTTCCTTCGAAGGCGACTCGCAGGTCTCCTTCTTCGACGGCAATTACCAGGAGTATGAAGCCGACAAGAAGAAGCGCCTCGGCGAAGAAGGCGCCAAGCCGAAACGCATCCGCTACAAGCCGGTCACGCGCTGACCGGCGCACCTGTCATGCGCTGCATGGCGGGTGGCACTACATGGCAATGCATGGCAACACCATGCAACAGCAGCTCACAACGCCCCGTCTTCGGGGCGTTGTTGCTTGTGAGTATTGTTTCTGTGACAGTTTGTAATGGTGCTCTGATTTCGTATTTTTTTGATCGTGACCGAGGTTGCCGTGAGGTATAAGAGGAGTCATTTTGGTCACGAAAAAACTTTGCGGAGGAGAGATGCCTTTTTTGAGCCGCTTTTACAGGGCGGGGATATTCATTGTATTGTTTTCCGTCTCCGCACACGCATGCGCGGAAGGTTCTCAGACAGTATTGATCGGATTCGCCGGTTCGCTCAGCGGCATCTCGGAAACCTTTGGCAAGAGCATGGCGAACGCGGCAGAACTGGCCATCGCGGCAGCCAATCACCATCCTTATAAAATCAACGGCAAGCACGTGCTGTTCCGGTTGGTCCGCGTGGATGACCAGGGCGACCCGGATCGTGCACGGCACGTTGCCAATATCCTTGTGCGGGCCGGCGTGATCGGCGTCATCGGCGGGGCCAACAGCACCACCAGCGTGGCGAGCGCAAAGATTTACGCCACGGCGGGCATCGCACAAATTTCTCCCGCCGCGACCACGCGCAAGTTCACCGAGATGGGCTATCGCACGACATTCCGCACCTTGGGTGGCGACAGCGAAGCCATCCATTTCCTGGCCGACTATGTCACCGATGATCTGCGCGCCAGCCGTATTGCCGTCATCGACAACGGCACCCTGTTCGGCGTCGGCGCCGCCGCGCATTTCATCGACGTGGCGGCAAAAAATGGCGCGACGATCGTCAGCCACGATACGGTGACGCAGACGGACAGCGATTTCGACAAGATCCTCCTGCGTCTCAAGGCGCAGGACATCGACCTCATCTTTTTTGGCGGCTATACCTCGCAGACCAGCATGTTGACGAAAAATATGCGGCGCCTGGAAATGAAGACCAAGCTGGTCACGTCGCTGAGCGGCGTTGTCGGTTCGTCCTTCCTCATCTCGACCGGAGCGGCTGCCAACGGCACGTTTTCCCTGGAGGCCGGCCTGCCGTTCAACAAGATGCCCGGCTGGAGAAAATTCGAAGCCGCTTACACGCAACGTTTTGATTTCAACGTGTATGGCATGACGCCATTCGCCTACGATGCCGCACAGGTGCTGATCGCCGCGATACGGCAAGCCAATTCGCTGGATGCCAGAAAAGTGGTCGACGTCCTGCATCGGATTCAGTATCGCGGTCTGACCGGGACGATCTCGTTCGACGCGGCAGGCAACCTGAGAAACCCGTCATTCACCATTTACGAAGTGCAGAATCAACGATGGGTCGCGCTGAAAAGCCATACCGCAGAATGACGTCGCGGCGTCGCCGCCGGCATCTTGTAAAGGCAATGTAACGCCGCTCTTTACATCCAGGCGTGACGGCAATTTGTGCGCTAGCCTTGCGGTTCCATCGCTTTGTTTTGTCAGGGGGCACGTGAAGCCGCATCGCTTGTATCTTGGATTCTTCCTGCCGGTTCTGTTGTCGGCTTGCTCCTCCGGCGGCGCCATTCAGCAGCTCGATCGCGATACCTACATGGTCACCGGACAGTCGCGCCTGAACGGCAACGATGGTGCCGCCGCGAGCGCCGTCCTCAACGCCGATGCCTATTGCAAGGAACGCGGCAAGCGCATGCAGTTGACCGGCGCTGAAACTTCCGACGGTGTCTTCGGCGTGCGGCCGTCGCGCAGCGTGGTGATGTTCAGATGCGTGGGATGAGGAAGCCGCAGGCTGGCGATAGGAGTCGGCAGAAATAAAAGGCGGACCGCGGTCCGCTTTTTTTGTATCCGGCATGGGCATTTATCGTGCATCATGCGCTTCATCGCTGGTACAAAAGAGAAAGACCGACAATGAAGAAACGACAATTTCTCGCCGCCGGGCTGCTCGGCATGAGCAGCGTTGCCATCGCCGCAAACAAGAAGCAGGCCGCCTGTGTCGGCAGCACGGAATCCGGTCCGGTGCTGCTGACCGTCACCGGCGCCATCGGCACAGGCAATCGCGGCGCGCTCGATCCGGCATTGGATCAGATGATGGCCAAGCAGAAGCTGCAGTTCAACCGTGCCCACACCTTCGACTTCGCCGCGTTGAGCGCCTTGCCGCAGACAAGCATCAGGCCCACGCTGGAATACGACGGCAAGCAGCATGTGCTGAGCGGCCCCTTGCTGAGCGAGGTGATGCATGCCGCCGGCGCGGCTGCGGTCGGCGACGTTCTGCTGCGCGCCGTCGACGGCTACGCGGTGCAGGTGACGATGGCCGATATCCGCAAGTATCGCTTCATCGTCGCCACGCATCTGGACGGCAAGCCGATTCCGCTGGGCGGGTTGGGGCCGTTGTGGGCGGTCTTCGACGCCGACGCTTTTCCGGACATCATGGCAAAGCCGATCAGCGCGCGTTTTGCCTTGTGCCCGTGGGGCACCTATCACATCGAAGCAAAAACCTGAACCTGTTTGCCATCACGCACTCACCTTTTGATGAAATGCGTGCCGGTGATTTTCAATCAGATATGCATCGCCGCCAGCGTACCGAGCACGACGCTGGCGCCCGCTGCGGTGTAGGAGATGCGCTTCAACCAATTTTTGCGCGTGAGCAGCGTGATCGCCGCCAGCGAGATGGCGATCTGGATGGCCGTCATGGCCTGCGCCCAGCGGTGGTGCTGGTGCAGTTTGACTTCGGACAGTTCGTCCCATTCCTTGGATTCTGCTTCCAGCTTTTCGGCGGCCTTGCGGATGTCTTCCTTTTCCGACTTGTAGCGTTCCGCCGCGGCAGTGTATTTCGCCGCATCGACGCCGGGGATGGTCGCAGCCAGTTCGGCCAGGTTCTGGCGGCTGGATTTGGCCTGGTAATAATTCCACTGGTTGGCCGCTTCGGTCTTCTTGATGGCGGCGTTGTTCTTGTTCATGGCGGCGGCGCTCTCGGTGGAGCCGGCCTGGTAACTGAACAGCGCGCCGACGGTCGCCATGATCGCGGTCATGACGGCGATCTTGCCGGCAAAGTTGTCGCCGCTCTCGTGTGCGTGTTCGGTGACGTGTTCCAGATGATGTTCATGCGGACTTGGGACTTCGAATTCTTCAGCCATGCGAGTACTCTTTATAGATTTGTCATGATGGAATTGACCGGCATTGCCGCCGGGAACCTGCGCAACCCTCCTTGCGCATGCCATTAATGCGCAAGCAAGGGCCTCAGTTGACGTGGTTTGCGTTACTGTCCGCTTTATCTGTGCCGCGCCGCCGGCCGGGGTTTGTTACCATAGACGCTTTCCCGCAGAACTTTACGTAGAATCTTCCGAAAATCATTCCCATGAGCAAATTCTGGAGCCCCATCGTCAGCCGCCTGACGCCTTACACTCCCGGCGAACAGCCCAAGATCAGCAATCTGGTCAAGCTCAACACCAACGAAAATCCCTACGGCCCCTCGCCCAAGGCGATCGCTGCGATGGCGCAGGAAGTCGGCGACAACCTGCGCCTGTATCCGAATCCCGATGCCGAACCGCTGAAACTGGCGATCGCCAGGCGCCACGGCTTGTCGCCGGCACAAGTGTTTGTGGGCAATGGTTCGGACGAGGTGCTGGCGCATGCTTTCCAGGCATTGCTCAAGCATGGCGCGCCGATCCTGTTCCCGGACATCACCTACAGCTTCTATCCGACCTACGCCGGCCTGTATGAAGTGGCCTATCGCGCGGTGCCGCTGGCGGACGACTTTACTATCCGTGTCGAGGACTACCTCGGCCATGGCGCCGCCATCGGCGGCATCATTTTCCCGAACCCGAATGCGCCGACCGGCTGCCTGTTGGCGCTCGACGCCATTGAGCGCATGCTGGCGGGCAATCCGGATCGCGTGGTGATCGTCGACGAAGCGTATATCGATTTCGGCGGCGATAGCGCCATCGCTCTGGTGGCGCGTTATCCCAACCTGCTGGTGGTGCAGACGCTGTCCAAGTCGCGTTCGCTGGCGGGCTTGCGCGTCGGCTTTGCGGTGGGCCACGCCGATC
Organism: Herbaspirillum sp. CF444; assembly: GCF_000282135.1. Taxonomy (GTDB): domain Bacteria; phylum Pseudomonadota; class Gammaproteobacteria; order Burkholderiales; family Burkholderiaceae_D; genus Herbaspirillum. Next base: position 43,755 of record NZ_AKJW01000067.1, on the reverse strand, counting down.
TGATCGGCGCACTGGAACGCGTCAAGAACAGTTTCAATTCCTACCCGCTGGATCGCATCGCGATCGTCGGCGCGACGGTTGCAATGGAAGACGACGAACATTTCGACCGGACCCGCAAGGCGGTCATCGCCAGCCGCGGAAAAATGGTGGCGGAGTTGACGGCGCTCGGTTTCGAGGTGCTGCCGTCGGCGGCCAACTTCGTGTTCGCTCGTCATCCGCAACACGACGCGGCGGGACTGGCGGCATTGCTGCGCGGCGACGGCATCATCGTGCGTCACTTCACCAGCGCGCGCATCAATCAGTTCCTGCGCATCACCGTCGGCACCGACGACGCGTGCGGGACGCTGATTACATCATTGCGCAAGCACCTGGGCTGACGACAGGGGGTGCTGGCGCCACGCCAGCAGCGCCCCGATCAGCAAGGCCGCCGCAGAGAACATCAGGCCTTGCTGCAGGCCGCCGCTGCGGTCGGCGATCCAGCCGACGATGCTCGGGCCGACGATCTGTCCGGCCGCAAACACGATCGTGAACGCACTGATGCCGACCGACCAGCTGGCCGGCGGCAGATTGTGTCGCACCAGCGCCGTGGTTGACGCGACGGCAGACAGAAACACGCCGCCGAACATCAATCCGGAAATGAACACCGCCACCGGTGCCGCCGTCACCGCCGGCAGCAGCGTGGCGATGCTCAATAGCGCGTTGAGGATGGCCAGCGATTCGCCGCCTTTGAACTTGTCCAGCATGCCGGCCCACAGGCGCGACGATGCCACCACCGCGACACCCAGCAGCGTGTAGAACAGCGTGATCATGCCGGCCGACATGCCTTGCTCCTTCAGCAACGCGATGACGAAGGTCATGTATCCGATATAGCCCAAACCGAACATGAAATAACTCGTCAGGCTGAATCCGAGTGTGCGTAGCCGTACCCGTCCCGCGCCGCGCACTTGCGGCGGCAGATCGGGGATGCGTAGCGCCGGCGGCGTCATGAAGGCCGTGGCGACCAGGCTCAGGATCCCCATCGCCAGCCACGCCCATTGCCAGCTGTGCGCAACGCCATACGCGTTGGCGGCGGCAATCGTCAGCGGCACCAGCCAGGCCGAGATCACGATGCCGATGCCGCTGCCGCCGTAGAACACGCCCAGCAGAAATCCCGCGCGTTGCGGATGCAGCGCCGCCAGTCGCGTCGCCAGGATGCCGCCCGAAATGAAGATGAAGGCGCTGACCGCGCCGGTCACGATGCGCAGGAACAGCAAGGTCGCGGTATCGATGAACAAGCCCGACAGGACGATGAAGAATGCCGTCGCCAGCGCGCCGCCGACCAGCATCTTGTGCGAACCGAAGCGGCGCGCCAGCGACGGCGTAATGAGTGCGCCGAGCAGATAGCCGAGCGCGTTGCCGGTGTTCATGCCGCCGGCGATCAGATAGGGCCAGCCGAGGTCTGTGCGCATCGGCGACAGCAACAATGCATAAGAGAAGCGCGCCACGCCGAGCGCGATGGCGGTGCCCAGCGACAGGGCCAGCGCGGTCAGCAGCGGATGGCGCGTAATGAAGTCATGATGAGTGTGGGGGAGTTTGCGCCCCTCGTCGGAGGCGGCAGTCGGATCGGGCATGGCTTGTCTCTTGAGCATCGACGGCTGGTTGCCATCTGGTTTCTTATGATGGATGCGGAGGACGATGCAATGCCGTCCCCGGCTCTGCTCAGAGTGTAGCGGATTGCGCCGAGCCTTGTTGCGGCTCTGCCTGAGTGCCGCAACAAGACTCGGTGCACAGCAGCAGGCAGGCGTCGACCACCGCCGGATCCAGGCGCGTGCCGCGCAGGCGGCGGATCTCGTCGAGCGCGGCGGCCATACCTAGGCTCTTGCGATAGGGCCGGTCTTCCGACATCGATTCGACAATGTCGGCCACGGTCAGGATGCGCGACTCCAGCATGATTTGATCGCCGTGCAAGCCGCGCGGATAGCCGGAGCCGTCGAGGTATTCATGGTGGGCGTAGACGATCTCGGCGACCGGCAGCGTGAACGAAATGCGGCTCAGCACGTCGTAACTGGTCTGTGCGTGGGTCTGGATCAGTGCAAATTCGGCATCGCTGAGCTTGCCGGGTTTGTTGAGGATGTCCAGCGGGATGTCGACCTTGCCGATGTCGTGCACGCGCGCGGCCAGGTGGAGGGCTTCCAGTCGTGCTTCGCTCAGTTGCAGTTGCCGGCCGATGCGCAGCGCCAGGTCGGCGACGCGGCTTTCGTGCCGCGGCGTGTAGTCGTCGATCAGGTGTTGCAGCGCCAGCAGTGCATCGATGGCCTGGCGCTCAAGCTTCAGCGTGGGGAGGAGGTTCGGATCAGTGGAGACGGTCATGCAAAAAAACGGAACGGCGCCGGGTGGCAAGTCATGGGAAGACATGGCAAGTTACGGCGGGCGCAATGAAAAAACATCATCGGGATGGTACGAAATCGCACGGAATGCAAAAGCGATGTCGGCGGATGCGAGATAATGACGGCTGACAGAAGTTTATTCCTCTCTTGACTGCATGACAACCGACCTGACTGAAAGTCTCGGCGCTTCGGCGTTGCGCGTGCGATGGCGGCAGATCGCCATTCCGTTTTTCTTTTTCCTGCTGGGCTTGCTGTATGCCAGCTGGGCCGCGCGCATCCCGTCGATCCGCGACAACTTGCAACTCGATGCCGCCACCCTGAGCCTGGTGCTGCTGTGCGGCGGCATCGGCGCCGTCGGTTCGTTTCCGCTGGCGGCGTGGCTTAACGCGCATTACGGCGCGCGCCGCACGGCCTGGTATGCGGGACTGATGCTGTTGTTGTCGCTGCCGGCCATCGGCTGTGCGCCCGGCCTGCCGGTGCTGATGCTGTTCAGCATGGTGTACGGTGCGGCGTCCAGCTGCTTTGACGTCGCCATCAACGCACTGGGTGCGGTGGCCGAGAAAAAAGCCGGTCGCTCCATCATGTCGCTGCTGCACGCGTGGTTTTGCGTGGGCACCTTCAGCGGGGCCTTGCTCGGCAGCGCGGTAGCATCCTTTGAGATTGCGCCGCTGTGGCATTTCCTGGCGTTGAGCCTGCTTTTCCTGGCGCCGCTGCGCTGGGGTTACAAGGCCCTGCCTAATGACCGGCCGGAACCGAGTGCGGACCGCAAGATATTCGCCATCCCGCACGGCCATCTGGTGGCGCTGGGACTGATCGGCTTTTGCGGCGCCATCGTCGAGGGATCGATCGCCGACTGGAGCGGCCTGTACATGAAGGATCACATGGGCGCGGGCGACGGCGGCGCGCCGCTGGCGTATGCCGCGTTCGCCGGCATGATGCTGCTGGCGCGGCTGGTCGGCGATCGCTTCAAAGAGCGCTGGGGCGCGCGCAAGGTGGTCGGCTTCGGTTCGCTGCTGGCTAGCGTCGGGGTGTTTCTCGCCGTGGCGGCGCCGGACATTCCGCTGGCGATTCTCGGTTTTGCGATTGCCGGCAGCGGCGTGGCGATGGTGTTTCCTTTTGTGTTCAGCGCGGCGGGCCGGCATGGTGCGATCGCGCTGGCGGGCGTGGCCACGCTCGGCTACAGCGGCAGCCTGATCGGCCCGCCGGTTGTGGGTTTTCTGGCGCACGGCTTCGGCTTGCAGGCGGCGCTGGGATTCATCGGCGTGCTGTGTTTCGCGGTGGCGCTGGCGGCTAGCCGCGCAAAATGGCTGGAATAAACGGATTGAAATAAGCGGGTTGGAGTGAACGGACTGAATCCTGAAAGGAGCGCAGGGACATGAAACGATATCCGGCAATCACGGCGGCGACACTGGCGGCATTTGCCCTGGCGGCGTGCGCAAGCTCATCTTCCACGACGAGCGCTGACCTGACCACGTCGCTATGGGAACTGACCAGCTGGCCCGGCCACGAGATTCCGCATGGAGACAATGGCGAGCCGGTTATCCTGAACTTTCAGGATAACGGCAAGCAAGCCAGCGTCAGCGGTCGCGCCTGGTGCAACCGGTTCAACGCGCCGTATGTGCTGCGCGACGGCAGCCGTCTGACGATAGGCCACGCCGCCGCCACGCGCATGGCCTGCATGGGCAAGGCGATGGAATTCGAGTCGGCCTTCCTCGACAAATTGCAGGCGCTGGAGCGCTACAAGATCGACGGCAAGACCTTGCAATTGTTTGCGGTCGACGGCGAAGTCATGACGCTGCAGCGTCGTCCAAGAAACGAACAGCCCTAAGAGCAATATCCCGGACAAGGAAAGAGAAAAAGAAAATGCGCGACCTGGTTTTTTTGCCCGGCTTCATGTTGAACGAAGCCTTGTGGGACGACATGCGGACCGATCTTGCCACGCTGGGCAATCTGCATTTCGGCAATCTCGGACTGGATGGCTCGATCTCCGCGATGGCCGATCGCGTGCTGTCGGCGGCGCCGGAAAAGTTCGTGCTGTTCGGTTTTTCGATGGGCGGTTTCGTGGCGCAGGCGATTGCCTTGAAGGCGCCCGGGCGCGTGCTCGGACTGGGTTTGCTCAATACCTCCTCGCGTCCGCAAAGCGAGAAGGAATCGGCCGGCACGCTGGCGCAGATCGCGCTGGCGGAAAAGGCGCCGTTCAAGGGCCTGACCTCGCGCGCGCTGGCGTCGTCGCTGCATCCCGATCGGGCGACCGACCAGGTTTTGTTGCAACGCTTGCAAGCCATGGCGCTGGCCAACGGCAAGGAAGTTTTTCTGCGCCAGCTGTCGACGCTGCGCGACGGCAGTTACGCCGACCTGCATCGCATTGCCTGTCCGACGCTGATCGTGGCGAGCGATGCAGACCGTTTGCGCACGGTGGAAGAATCGGCGGAAATGGCGCAGCGCATTCCGGCGGCGCGTTTCGAGATCGTGCGCGATTGCGGCCACATGACGCCGATGGAAAAGCCGCAGGAGTTGTTCGGCATCATCAGCGGGTGGATCGCGGACTCGTCGCTTTAAATGGCAGCTGTGAATGCCGGCCACAAACGCAATACGCCGCTGATGAGCGGCGTATCGTCAATGTCCTGCGGTGCGACCGGTTCCTGCCTGGCCTCTTGATTTTTTGCCAATGCAGGCTACCGATTTGCCGCCTGTCGGGCAATCAGGACATCAGTGCGATTTGTCGTACGGATCGTCCTTGCGCGGAGCTTCGCCGGCGCGTTTGCCGGCGCCCTTGTTGATCTCGTCCAGTCCGCCGCTGCCGCGCAGATCGGTGTCCACCTGGCCTTCGCGGATGTCTTGATACGCGCGGCGCATCTCCTTCTGATCGATGTCACTGCGCTGGCTGTCGCCGGACTGGTCATGCTCATGGGGGAGACGGGCTTTGTTTTCCGGTTTAGGATGGCGGTCTTTTCTGGTGCGCAGAAAGCTGGTCATGAAATCCTCACGTGTATGGTGTCTGAGACCGTACGACATGCAAGCGAGAAAGAAGTGCCGGAGAAGTGTCCTTAGTTACAAAGTCATTTGCAAGTCGCGAGCTTGTCCGACAGAACCCGTCTGTCGGCGTCGCTTCGATGCAAAACCGGCATCGCCCGCAAAGCCGCGCCGGTTCTTGCTATGCGACTGCCTCAGAGTGCCAGGCGCCGACGCGCTGCGGCGTATTCGCTTTCCAGTCGGTTCACCATTTCCGCCACCGTCGGCACGTCGTCCATCAGGCCCACTGCCTGGCCTGCACCCCAGATGTCGCGCCATGCCTTGGCCTTGGTGTCGCCGCCGGAGCCGAAATTCATCTTGGTCTTGTCCGCCTCCGGCAGGTTGTCGGGATCGAGACCGGCGTTGACGATGGACTTTTTCAGGTAGTTGCCGTGCACGCCGGTGAACAGGTTGGTGTACACCACGTCGGCGGCGGTCGACTCGACGATGGCCTGGCGATATTCGTCGGTGACGTTGGCTTCCCTGGTCGCCAGCCAGCGCGAGCCGATGTAGGCCAGGTCGGCGCCCATGGCTTGCGCCGACAGGACGGCGTCGCCGGTGGCGATGGCGCCGGACAGGATCAGCGGGCCCTTGAAGAACTTGCGCACTTCGCCCACCAACGCGAACGGCGACAGCGCGCCAGCATGACCGCCGGCGCCGGCCGCCACCAGGATCAGGCCGTCGACGCCGGCTTCCAGCGCCTTCTGCGCATGGCGGATCGAGATCACGTCGTGCAGCACGATGCCGCCATAGCTGTGGATGGCGTCCAGCATTTCCTGCGGCGGCGCGCGCAGGCTGGAAATGATGATGGGCACGCGATGCTTCACGCAGACTTCGACGTCGTGGGCGAGGCGGTCGTTGGACTGATGCACGATCTGGTTGACGGCGATCGGGCCGATGATGGCGTCCGGATTGGCGGCCTGGTACGTCGCCAGTTCGGTCTGCAATTGCGTCAGCCAGACATCAAGCTGTTCCGCCGGACGCGCGTTGAGCGCAGGAAAGGAGCCGACGATGCCCGCCTTGCATTGGGCCGCCACCAGCGCAGGGCTGCTGGCGATGAACATCGGCGAGGCAATGATGGGCAGGCGCAGGTTTTGCAGGATGGCAGGAATGGCGGGATTGGGCATGGCGGCGTCTCATCGTTGTAGGTAATTCGCAGATTATAGGATAAAAATATTACGATCGTGCTTTTTTTGTTGTTGCATCAAATGATTTTTGCTTTTGGCTGAACTTTTCATTTTTTAAACGTGTTATTTTTTCTATACATCAGCCGATAAACACTTCTACGTCCCATGTTCCTCGCATGGCATGTGACTTGCATGAGCGTAGGCATGCCAATCCTGGCTGAATCAAGGTGATCTTTCCGAGGGGGGATATATGGATACCTTTCTGATCGTGGCGGCCATCGCCGGCGGACTTATCGGTGCAGCAGCACTTCACAGCCGTTATTTGCAGGCACGCCTGAAACACGTGCGTACGCGCAGCCGTCATATACATTGACGTTGCCGCTGTTGCTGCTGTTGCCGGTATGGCAAATGCAGGGTGTGCTTGAGGGCTTGTTTTAACGCCGGTTCCGCGTCGCGCCGCCAGCCGGTGCGGAGATGCCCGTGCGTCACCAAAATGCGCGCCTGTTTCGCAGATGTGGACAAACCGGTGCATCGCCACCACTAAAAAAAGCGGCATGATCATTCACTGATCATGCCACTTTAGTTTTATGACGCGTTTTCCGTGCAAAAGCGCTGCGCTCTCAACCTTTCCTCTTCGCCGCGATCGCATTGCCGGCGCGGCTGACCGCTTTGCGCCCCAGGTGCTCTGAAATGAACTGACCGGCATCGACGACGACATCGAGGTCGACGCCGGTCTCGATGCCAAGCCCCTGCATCATGTACAGCACGTCTTCCGAAGCGACGTTGCCGGTGGCGCCCTTGGCGTAAGGGCAGCCGCCGAGGCCGGCGACCGACGAATGGTAAATCGTGATGCCGACTTCCAGGCTGGCATAGATGTTGGCCAGCGCCTGGCCGTAAGTGTCGTGGAAGTGACCGGACAAGCCATCGATGTTGAATTCGCGAATCGCCGCTTGCATCACCGGCGCCACCTTGTTGGGCGTGGCCACGCCGATGGTGTCGGCAATGTCGATTTCATCGCAGCCGAGGTCGCGGAAGCGGCCGACCACATCCGAGACCGACGACAGCGGCACCTCGCCCTGGTATGGACAACCGAAGGCGCAACTGACCGCCGCGCGCAGGCGGATCTTGTGTTCCTTGGCGGCTTGCGCGACTTCGCGGAAACGCTCGATCGATTCGGCGATGGAGCAGTTGATGTTCTTTTGCGAGAAAGCCTCCGACGCCGCACCGAAGATCACCACCTCGTCCGCGCCGGCCGCCAGCGCCGCCTCGAAGCCCTTCATGTTGGGCGTCAGCGCCGAATAGATCACGCCGGGTTTGCGCGTGATGCCTTGCATGACTTCGCCCGAGGTCGCCATCTGCGGCACCCATTTCGGCGAGACGAAAGAGGCGGCTTCGACGTTGACGAAGCCGGCGGAGGTCAATCGATTCACCAGCTCGATCTTGACTTCGGCGGAGATGGTTTCCTTCTCGTTTTGCAAGCCGTCGCGCGGACCGACTTCGACGATTTTGACTTTCTTGGGCAAGCTCATGGGGTGTCTCCTTCGCCTCGGGGCTGTTCTTGATGATATCAGTTCGTTTGTTGTCCGTTGGGTGCAACGGGTGCAATGGGTGCAACGGGAGCCAGCGCGACGTCGGCCACCGGCGCACCGGTCATCGCCTGCAATTGCCGTGCAGTCAGATTGAAGACGGCATGCGGATGACCGGCTGCCGCCCACACGCTGTCGTAGCGGAACAGATCCTGATCCAGCAGCATCACCGGTTTGACCGCATGGCCGATCGGACAGACGCCGCCGATGACATAACCGGTTTTCTCGCGCACGAACCTGGCGTCGGCTTTGCCCAGCGCGCCGACCTGCGCCGCGACCTTGGTTTCGTCGACGCGATTGCTGCCGCTGGCGATCACCAATACGGGCGCATCGTCGGACAGACGGCGGAAGATGATCGACTTGGCGATCTCCGCCACGCTGCAGCCGAGACCGGCGGCCGCTTCGGCCGACGTGCGCCCGGCGCTGGGCAGCATGACGACCGGCTTGTCGTGCTGCATCTGTGCGAGCAGATTGGCCACGCGTTGCGCGGAATCTGGAAGCGTATCGTGTCCTTGATTCTGTTCCATGTTCAATATCCTCTGTTGCGATCAACCAGTCCGACCACGCGTTCGCCACGGCCCAGGGCGCCGATTTTTTCGGCGATCTGGCGCGCGGCTTCGCTGCGTACGGTCAGCGCGGAAATATGCGGCGTGATGGCGATGCGGGGATCTTTCCAGAACGCGTGTTGCGGCGGCAGCGGTTCTTCCTGAAACACATCCAGTGTGGCGCCGGCGATCTGACCGCTTTCCAGCAAAGGCGGCAGATCGGCTTCGACCAGATGGCCGCCGCGCGCCAGGTTGACGAGATAGGCGCCGCGCGGCAGTTGCGACAAGGTCGCGCGGTTGAGGATGCCGGCCGTGTCGGGCGTCAGCGGCAGCATGCAGATCAGCACGCGCGCGCCGCGCAGGAATTCATCGAGTTGTGCGCTGCCGGCGTAGGCCTTCACGCCGGGCAGCGTCTTCGGGCTGCGGCTCCAGCCGCTGACCTGAAAACCGAAATGCTGCAGGCTCTCGGCGATGCGTTGTCCCAGTACGCCCAGACCCAGCACGCCGACGCCGAAGTCGCTGCGCTCAAAAGGCGCCAGCGGCGTCCATTCCCCTTGGCGCGCCTGCCGCTCGTACTGGTCGAGGCGGCGGTAGTAGCGCAGCACGGCATGCGTGGCGAACTCCGCCATCTGTTCCGCCATGCCGCCGTCATCGATGCGAATCAGCGGCAGATTCTCCGGCACCACGTTCAGTTGCAGGATCGCGTCGACGCCTGCGCCGAGGTTGAAGACGGCCTTCAATTCGGGATGGCCTTGCAGCATCTCGAAGGGCGGTTTCCATACGATGGCGAAATCGGCCGGGGCGGTGTCGCCGGATTGCCAGACGCGAATCTCTGCGTGCGGCATGGCGGAACGTAAATCGTGCAGCCAGGCGTCCTGGCTGGCGGTGTCGGCGGTCTGGAACAGGATGCGCATCGGCGTCGGCGGGATGAGTGAAGTAAGCACGAGATTTTACCTGCAATGCATGCACATTGCCGTCACCCCGCATTCAGCAGTGCAAGGCCGTCGCTGCGCGCCGCGCCTGCCTTGATCAGCTGCGCGCTCGTCCACTCGGCCAGCGCCTCGTCGCTGAGCCGGAAGTAGCGGCGATTGCAGCGCGCCAGCAAAGGAATATCGGCCATCATCGCCGCGACTTCGCGCAGGGGGATCGCCTGCCTTTCCAGCAGCAAGAACTTGAGCATGACCTTGACGCTGTTCTGCGCATTGCGCAAGGGATCGGCCCGCAGGTAATCGAGGCGGGAATAAGCCGTCGCCAGCGCCTGCTTCACCTCCGTGAACGGTGCGCCATGGCCGGGAATCACCACGCGCACATCGAGCCTGGCGATCAGATCCAGCGTCGCGCGCGCTTCGGCAAAGCCCGACTCGCCGTCCAGTTCGGGAAAGATCACGCCGAAGCCGTTTTGCCACAAGGCATCGGCAGAGATCAGGATGCCTTCCTGTGCGCAGTACAGAATCAGCGAATGCGGATCGTGACCGGGCGCCGCGAGCGCGCTCCATTCCAGATCGCCGAGCAACAGCGTGTCGCCGTCCCGCAAGGTGTCGTCGAAGGAAAAGCGCGGACATTGCTGGCCGGTTGCCTTGTAGCTCAGCGCGTCCTCGTCCCAGCGCGCGACCTTGTCGGCCTCTGCATGCGGGATGCTGGTGCGGCAGCGATAACGCGCCTGCAAAGCGGCGTTGCCGCCGCAGTGATCGGAATGCAGATGCGTGTTGACGATGCGGTCGAGTCGCGGCGCGCGGCCTTGTTCGTGCAATACATGTCCGACCAGCGCCAGGGTTTGCTCGGCGTGCGTGACATAGCCGGTGTCGACCAGCGCGGTCTCTTGCGCGCCGAGAAGCAACACGTTGTTGGACGACAGCCAGCCGCGCTCAAGCACATACACGCTGGACGGCAGGCCGTAGGGATGGGCGCGCATGAGCGTGTGCTCAGCCCGGCGTGAACGCCAGCAACTGCGCGCCTTCCGTCACCTGGTCGCCGACCAGATACAGCAGCTCGTCGATGACGCCATCGGCCGGCGCCGCAATCGTATGCTCCATCTTCATCGCTTCCATGATCAGCAGCGGCGCGCCCTTGACGACGCTGTGGCCCTTTTCGACCAGCACGGCGACGATCTTGCCCGGCATCGGCGCCGTCAGACGGCCGCCTTCGCTTTCACTGTGGCCGGCGTGCGCCAGCGGATCGTCCCAGGTCAGCACGGCATGGCGGCCTTGATGGAAGACGTGGAAGATGTCGGCGTCGCGCACGACATTGCCCGCGAGCGTGGAGTCGTCCAGCGTGATGCGAAGGTCTGCATCCCCCTGCTTGTCAAAGCGCAGCGCGTGCTGCACGCCATCGCGATGCAGAATCCATTGCCGGTTGCTGCGATATTCCACATGAATCTGATAGGAACCGGCCTCGTCGGCGAACTGCAATGCGCGCAGCAAGCTGCCGTTCATGCGCCAGCCGCTGGTTTGCGCCCATGGATTGCTGCTGTCGCCGACACGTTCCGCTTCTTGCGACAGCAGCAAGGAAGCCGCCATTGCCAGCGTGGCGGTCGATGCAGGCTGCAGCGCAGGGAACAGCGCATCGTGATTGCGCTCGATCAACCCGGTATCAAGATCTGCCGTGGAGAACGCCTGCCCGGCAATCAAGCGTTGCAGGAAACCGATGTTGGTGGCGAGTCCGACGATGCGGTACTGCGCCAGCGCCGCCGCCATGTTGGCCAGAGCGGCGGCGCGGTCCTTGCCCCAGACGATCAGCTTGGCGATCATCGGATCGTAGAACGGTGAAATCGCATCGCCTTCGCGCACGCCGGAATCGATGCGCACCGCCGCCGGTGTCTGCACGTGGCTGTCGACACGGAAGTGCACGGCAGGCGGCGTATGCAGATAGCGCAACGTGCCGATCGAGGGCAGGAAGCCTTTCTCCGGATTCTCGGCATAAATGCGCGCTTCGATGGCGTGGCCGTTGAGTTGCAATTGCTCCTGGCGCAGCGGCAGGTGCTCACCGGAGGCCACGCGCAGTTGCCACTCCACCAGATCGAGGCCGGTGATCATTTCAGTCACGGGATGCTCGACCTGCAGGCGCGTGTTCATTTCCATGAAGTAGAACGAGCCGTCCTGGTTTGCAATGAATTCCACAGTGCCTGCGCCGACGTAGCCGACCGCCTTTGCTGCGGCCACGGCCGCTTCGCCCATGGCGCGGCGGCGCTCTTCGCTCATGCCGGGAGCGGGGGCTTCTTCCAGCACCTTCTGATGGCGACGCTGCACCGAGCAATCGCGTTCGAACAGATAGACGCATTCGCCATGGCTGTCGGCGAACACCTGGATCTCGATATGGCGCGGGCGTGTCAGGTAGCGTTCCACCAGCACCTTGTCGTCGCCGAAGCTGTTGATCGCCTCGCGCTTGCACGACGCCAGCGCGGCCTTGAAGTCTTCCGATTTCCCGACGATGCGCATGCCCTTGCCGCCGCCGCCCGCGCTCGCCTTGAGCAGCACCGGATAGCTGATGCGGTCGGCTTCCTTTTGCAGGAAATCGGCATCCTGATTGTCGCCGTGATAGCCGGGGACCAGCGGCACCTTGGCTTTTTCCATCAAGGCCTTGGCCGCCGACTTCGATCCCATCGCATGGATCGCCGACGCCGGCGGCCCGATGAAGACCAGCCCTGCCTTGGCACAGGCTTCGGCGAAGCCGGCGTTCTCGGACAAGAAGCCGTAGCCGGGATGGATCGCTTGCGCACCGGTCGCCAGCGCCACGGCGATGATCTTGTCGCCCAGCAGATAGCTTTCCTTGGCCGGCGCCGGGCCGATCAGCACGGCTTCGTCGCAGGCAGCGACATGCTTGGCCTGCGCGTCCGCTTCCGAATACACGGCGACGGTCTTGATGCCGAGCTTGCGCGCGGTCTCGGCCACCCGGCAGGCGATTTCGCCGCGATTGGCGATCAGGATTTTGCTGAACATCTTGTCTCCTCAGACGTCAATTCTGTTTATTCTGTCGTGGCGGATTACATCCGGAAAACACCGAACTTCGTCTCTTCTATCGGCGCATTCAACGCCGCGCTCAATCCCAGCCCGAGCACCATGCGCGTGTCGGCAGGATCGATCACGCCGTCGTCCCACAGGCGCGCCGAGGCGTAATAGGGATGGCCCTGATGTTCGTATTGTTCGCGGATCGGCGTTTTGAAGGCGGCTTCTTCTTCCGCCGACCAGTTGCCGCCCTTGGATTCGATGCCGTCGCGCTTGACGGTGGCCAGCACGCTGGCCGCCTGTTCGCCGCCCATCACCGAGATGCGCGCATTCGGCCACATCCACAGGAAGCGCGGTGAAAATGCGCGGCCGCACATGCCGTAGTTGCCCGCGCCGAAACTGCCGCCGATGATCATCGTCAGCTTCGGCACCGCCGCCGTCGATACCGCCGTCACCATCTTGGCGCCGTTGCGCGCGATGCCTTCGTTTTCGTATTTTTTGCCGACCATGAAGCCGGTGATGTTCTGCAAAAAGATCAGCGGGATCTTGCGCTGGCAGCACAGTTCGATGAAGTGCGCGCCCTTGAGCGCCGATTCGGAAAACAGGATGCCGTTGTTGGCGATGATGCCGACAGGCATGCCGTACAGATGCGCGAAGCCGCACACCAGCGTGGCGCCGTAGCGCGCCTTGAATTCGTCGAACTCGCTGCCGTCGACCACGCGCGCAATCACTTCGCGCACGTCGAAAGGTTTGCGCGTATCGGTCGGGATGATGCCGTAGAGTTCGCGCGCCGGATAGTTCGGTTCTACCGGTTCGCGCATTGCGAGTTGCTGCGGCTTGCTGCGATTGAGGTTGCCGACGATGCTGCGCGCAATCGACAGCGCGTGCAGGTCGTTTTGCGCGAGATGATCGACCACGCCGGACAGACGCGTGTGCACATCGCCGCCGCCCAGTTCCTCCGCCGTGACGACTTCGCCGGTGGCGGCTTTCACCAGTGGCGGGCCGGCGAGGAAGATGGTGCCCTGGTCCTTGACGATGATGGATTCGTCGCTCATCGCCGGCACGTACGCGCCGCCGGCGGTGCACGAGCCCATCACCACCGCGATCTGCGGAATGCCCTTGGCCGACAGGTTGGCCTGGTTGAAGAAGATGCGGCCGAAGTGATCGCGGTCGGGAAAGACTTCATCCTGATTCGGCAAATTGGCGCCGCCGCTGTCGACGAGGTAGATGCAGGGCAGGTGATTGAATTCGGCGATCTCTTGCGCGCGCAAATGCTTCTTGGCGGTCATCGGATAATAGGTGCCGCCCTTGACGGTGGCGTCGTTGCAGACGATCACGCATTCCTGTCCGGCGACGCGGCCGATGCCGGTGATGATGCCGGCTGACGGCGCCGCATCCTTGCCTTCCTTTTCCTGATACATGCCGTAGGCGGCCAGTTGCGAGAATTCAAGGAAGGGCGTGCCCGGATCGAGCAGCATCTGCACGCGGTCGCGCGGCAACAATTTGCCGCGCGCCAGATGCTTGTTGCGCGCGGTTTCGCCCCCGCCTTGCGCGATGACGGCGATCTTCTCTTTCAGGTCGTCGACGATGGCTTGCATCGCCGCCGTGTTGCTCTGGAAGTCTTCGCTGCGCGTGTTCAGTTTGCTGTCGAGTTGCGGCATGGTGATCCTCTGTCTCAATGTATTTTTTATTCGTCGTCGGGGAACGCGCCGTCGACGTAATACCAGCGCGCCACCCCTGCGGCATCCGGCTGGCGCACGAAGCTGCTCACCTCGTGCAGACGATGCGCGCGGCCGCCGACCTTGAAGCGGGCGACGAATTCCACCGTTGCTTCGTCGGTGTCCCTGTCGTTATCTTTCAAGTGCTTGTGCTTGATCACGTCAAGGCCTATCCACTTCACGTCGCTCTCCGCCGTGATCGGTTCGTCCGGCAGCGTGTCGGGATGCCAGGTCGAACGCAGATACGCTTCTTCACGCAATGAGAACGCCGTATAGCGCGAACGCATCAGTTGCTCGGCCGTCTCCGGAACCGTTGCGCCGGAGATGAAGCGCCCGCAGCAGACGTCATAGATGCCTTTGCCGCAGGGACAGGTCTGTTTGTCCGGTTTACCCGCCATCAAATCTTTCCATTCTTCAAAAAAACCTCGAGCTGGCCGAAGCGATCGAAGCCCCAGAACGATTCGCCGTCGACGATCACGAACGGCGAGCCGAACACGCCGTGCTCGATGGAAGCCGCGACCTCCGCTTTCAAGGCATCCTTGATGACGTCGTCGTTCAGCGCCGCCGTCAGTTTGTCGGCATCAATGCCGACGTCGCCGGCGATGCGCAGCACCGTCTCGAGTTTGCTGATGTCGATGTTTTCGGTGAAGTAGGCGCTGTACAGCGTGTGGATGAGGTTGACGGCTTTGGCTGCATCGTTCTTCTGTGTCCACAACACCGCGCGCGCCGCGTGCTGCGAAGAAATCGGCAACACGTCTGGCCGCTTGAACAGGATGTTGTGAAAGCGCGCGCTGCGTTCCATGTCGTGGTGCGAATAATCGCCTTTCAGGGGAACGTTGGCGATCGGCGCAATGCCCATCACCTTGAACACCGGCCCGAGCAGAATTGCATGCCAGTTGACCGTGCGGCCGTATTGCGCCGCCAGTTTTTCGATATGCAGCGAGCCGAAATAGCCGTAGGGCGAGCTGAAGTCGAAATAAAAATCGATGGGGGTTCTTTGATCGCTCATGTTTTTCCCTGACCGGTTCAGACCAGCTCGATCGCCAGCGCCGTGCCTTCGCCGCCGCCGATGCACAGCGACGCCACGCCGCGCTTGCCGCCGGTCTTCTTCAGTGCGCCGATCAGCGTGACGATGATGCGCGCACCCGAAGCGCCGATGGGATGGCCCAGCGCACAGGCGCCGCCGTGGATGTTGACCTTGTCGTGGGTGATGCCGAGTTCCTTCATCGCGGCCATCGGCACGGCGGCAAAGGCTTCGTTGATTTCGAACAGGTCGACGTCGGCGGTGCTCCAGCCGGTTTTCTTGTACAGGTTGTTGATGGCGCCGATCGGCGCGGTGGTGAACCAGTTCGGTTCCTGCGAATGGCGCGCATGGCCGACGATGCGGGCGATCGGCGTGCAGCCGAGTTTTTTCGCGGTCGATTCGCGCATCAGTACGAGGGCGGCGGCGCCGTCGTTGATGGACGACGACGAAGCGGCGGTGATGGTGCCGTCTTTCTTGAAGGCGGCCTTGAGCGTCGGGATCTTTTCGACCTTGGCTTTGCGCGGACCTTCATCGGTGTCGATGACGACATCGCCGGCGCGGGTGGCAACGGTCACCGGTGCGATCTCCCATTGAAAGGAGCCGTCGGCGGTGGCTTGCTGCGCGCGCTTGACCGAAGCGATCGCAAAGGCATCCTGGTCGTCGCGCGTGAAGTGGTATTTCGCCGCGCAGTCTTCGCCGAAGGTGCCCATGGCGCGACCCTTGTCGTAGGCGTCTTCCAGGCCGTCGAGCATCATGTGGTCGTAAATCATGCCGTGGCCGATGCGATAGCCGCCGCGTGCTTTCGGAATCAGGTAAGGCGCGTTGGTCATCGATTCCATGCCGCCGGCGACGACGATGTCATTGGTGCCGGCGAGGATGGAGTCGTAGCCGAACATGGCGGCTTGCATGGCCGAGCCGCACATCTTCGACAGTGTCACGGCGCCGGCGGAAACAGGAATGCCGGCCTTGATCGCCGCCTGACGCGCAGGCGCCTGGCCTTGTCCGGCCATCAGGCAGTTGCCGAACAAGACGTCCTGCACCTGATCGGGCGCGACGCCGGCGCGTTCCAGCGCGGCCTTGATGGCGGCGGCGCCGAGGTCGCTGGCGTTCAATGCCGACAATTCGCCCTGGAAGGCGCCCATGGGAGTGCGCGCGGCGCCGACGATAACGATGGGATCTTCAATGCGGTCTTGCATGATCTTCTCCTGCTGGCTAGTCAATGAAATACGTGAACAAAGTATGGAAATAGTGAAATCTGAATAACGCTTTTACGCAGCAAACTTGGTAGTGCTGTCGTCCTGACGAAAGTCAGGAACCAGCGTCGTATCAATGTTCTTTGCGACACTGGGTCCCAGCGTTCGCTGGGACGACGGCAATGAGGCTTAACTGAGAGATGCTTCAAGAACAGCATATGGCTCTCGTCGTTGCTTACATGGTTTCGGCAAACAGCTCGCGGCCGATCAGCATGCGGCGGATTTCGCTGGTGCCGGCGCCGATTTCGTACAACTTGGCGTCGCGCCACAGGCGGCCGGCCGGGTAGTCGTTGATGTAGCCGTTGCCGCCCAGGGCCTGAATGGTCTCGCCGGCCATCCAGGTGGCTTTCTCCGCTGAGTAGAGGATAGCGCCGGCGGCATCCTTGCGCAGGGCGCGCGCCGCATCGGGCGTCCTGGCGCGGTCGCAGGCCTGGCCGACGGCGTAGACATAAGCCTTGCACGCCATCATGGTCGAATACATGTCGGCGATCTTGCCCTGCATCAGTTGGAACTCGCCGATGGCCTGGCCGAACTGCTTGCGGTCATGCACATAGGGCACGACGACGTCCATGCAGGCCTGCATGATGCCCAGCGGTCCTCCGGACAGCACGGTACGTTCGTAGTCGAGGCCGGACATCAGCACGTTGACGCCCCTTCCAACCCCTTCGATGCCGCCGAGCACGTTCTCCGCCGGTACTTCGCAGTCCTGGAACACCAGTTCGCCGGTGTGCGAACCGCGCATGCCGAGCTTGTCGAGCTTTTGCGCGATCGAGAATCCCTTGAAGCCCTTTTCCACCAGGAAGGCGGTCATGCCGCGTGCGCCTGCTTCCAGGTCGGTCTTGGCGTACACCACCAGCACGTCGGCATCGGGGCCGTTGGTGATCCACATCTTGCTGCCGTTGAGAACATAGCGGTCGCCCTTCTTGTCGGCGCGCAGCTTCATGCTGACGACGTCGGAGCCGGCGTTGGGTTCGGACATGGCGAGCGCGCCGATGAAGTCGCCCGAGATCAGCTTCGGCAGGTACTTGTTCTTTTGCTCGGCGGTGCCATTGCGCTTGATCTGGTTCACGCACAGGTTGGAGTGCGCGCCGTAGGACAGGCCGACCGAGGCCGAGGCGCGCGAGATTTCTTCCAATGCGACGACGTGCGCGAGATAGCCCATGGCGGCGCCGCCGTATTCTTCGTCGGCGGTGATGCCGAGCACGCCGAGGTCGCCCATCTTCTTCCACAGATCCATCGGAAACTGGTCGCTGCGGTCGATTTCCGCCGCGCGCGGCGCGATTTCAGCCTGGGCGAATGCCGCCACGCTTTCGCGCAGGGCGGCAATGTCTTCTCCGTGATCGAAGGTCAAACCTGGCAGATGGATCATGTTGTGTCTCCTCGTTTTTTGGATGGATGCGTTATGGTTTATATACTTTACGTTAACGTCAATTGAAGTGCGCAACGTGCCTAAATAATAAGCAATCTATGTTCATGGGGTCAGGCGGATTTTCGGGCGGCGGCAGGGCGCACGGTGCGCTTGGCCGGTGATTTTTGCGGCAAGTCGGTGTCCAGCAATTGCAGGCATTCGGCTTCGTGGGCGGCGATTTCCTCCAGCGTCACTTCGAGGTCTTCGCGCTGGCGTTCCAGTTTTTCGCGATGCTGGGCGAGCACGCCGAGGAAGCGTTTGAGCTGCGCTTCGGTGTCCTTGGGCGACTCGTACATGTCAACCAGGTTCTTGATTTCCGAGAGAGTCAGGCCGAGACGCTTGCCGCGCAGGGTGAGCTTGAGGCGGGTGCGTTCGCGCGCGGCATAGACCCGGTTGCGGCCACCGCTGCCTTCGCGCTTCGGACTCAGCAAGCCCTGATCTTCATAGAACCGGATCGCGCGCGGCGTGATGTCGAATTCTTTTGCCAGCTCGGTAATGGTGTAGGTCGGCATGATCTCTGGGCGATGACTCGTGGCGGTTTCTCGGGTGGAAGTGGCACTTTACGTTAACGTAAAGTATATTGTAGGCTGCTCTGCAAAAAATGAAAATATTTCTTCGTGTTTTGCAAATTTGACAACGCAATGCAATCTCGCGATTGCAGCCAGGTCCCCGTCAGGTATCCATGAACGCTCTTGAATCCCAGCTCGAATACGCCTTCGGCGACACTTTGCCCGCCCTGGGCACAACCCTGGAAGTCGCGCCCGGCATCTTGTGGCTGCGCATGGGGCTGCCGTTTGCGCTGGATCACATCAATCTGTGGCTGCTGGAAGACGAGATCGAGACCCCAGCCGGGCGCGTGCGCGGCTGGACGGCGGTCGATTGCGGCATCGCCACCGATGCCACGAAAGAAAGCTGGGAAAGCATTTTCGCCACGCAACTGCGCGGCTTGCCGATCATTCGCGTGCTGGTCACGCATTGCCATCCTGACCACGTCGGCCTGGCCGACTGGCTGTGCAAGCGCTGGAACGCGTCATTGTTGATGAGCGCCGGCGAATACGCTTTTGCGCGGCTGATGTCGGCGGGTTTGCCGGGCGCGGACGGCACGGCGGCGGCGCCGCATTTCCGCCGGCATGGTTTGACCGATGCCGAGCTGATCGATAAATTGTCCGGACGCAACAACTACTATCAGAATCTGGTGCCGGGCGTGCCGCTGTCGTACACGCGCCTGCAGGATCAGCACGCGGTGCGCATCGGCGGTCGGGACTGGCGCGTGATCACCGGTTTCGGCCATTCGCCGGAACATGTGTCCCTGTATGCCGACGATGTGCGTCTGCTGGTTTCAGGCGACATGGTGCTGCCGCGCATCTCCACCAATGTTTCGGTATTCGCCATCGAGCCGGAAGCCAATCCGGTGCAGCAGTATCTGGATTCACTGAAAAAATATGCGGATGTTGCCGCCGATACGCTGGTGTTGCCATCGCATGGCAAGCCGTTCCGCGGATTGCATACGCGCATCGCGCAACTGAATGATCATCACCGCGCGCGCCTGGCGGAAGTGGTGGAAGCTTGTGCCACGCCGCAGTCGGCGGTGGATATTTTGCCGGTGATGTTCAAGCGGCCGCTGGATACGCACCAGCTCAGTTTTGCGTTGGGCGAGGCGGTCGCGCATTTGCACAAGCTGTGGTTCGACGGTGTATTGACGCGTGAATTGGGCGGGGATGAGGTGATGAGATTTCGTCGGGCGTAGGGACTGTTGCGCCGCCTTGCATCGTCTTCGCACTGTCGGTATCGGTGCGCCTCGCCAGCGTGATTTTGAAGCTTCTCAAGTTTCCGGCATGCGCATGTCTTGAACTATCTTGCCCTGGTGCAGCACCACGATGCGATTTGCCGAGGCAATCGTTTCGGGCCGATGTGCAATGATGATGCGTGTGATGTCGAGCATTTTTACCGACGTGTTGACCTGTTGTTCGCGTTCGATGTCGAGGTGG
The DNA here is from genome assembly GCF_000282135.1 of Herbaspirillum sp. CF444. Lineage (GTDB taxonomy): Bacteria > Pseudomonadota > Gammaproteobacteria > Burkholderiales > Burkholderiaceae_D > Herbaspirillum. The sequence continues at coordinate 23,787 of NZ_AKJW01000067.1, read as the reverse complement.
CTGGTCGCTTCGTCGAGAAACAGGATGCGAGGTTTCTTGTACAGGGCGCGGGAGAGCAGGATGCGTTGTTTCTGTCCGCCGGAAAGCACCGTTCCCATATCGCCCACCAATGTGTTGTATTTCATCGGCATGGCCGCAATTTCGGTATCGATGGCGGCCATGGCCGCACATTGCTGTATCCAGTAGGGATCGGCATCGGCGTCGAAGAAACTGATGTTGTCGGCAATGGAGCCCGCAAACAGAACGTCGTCCTGCATGACCGTGCCGACCATGCCGCGCAGACGATCAAGGCCGATCTGTTGCAAGGGGATGCCGCCGATGAAGATTTCCCCCCGGGTGAGCGGAAGCACGCCAAGCATCAGATTCGTCAATGTCGATTTGCCGCAGCCCGATGGGCCGACGATGGCGATGGACTCTCCAGGGGTAATTTTCAGATCGATACCGTTGAGAACCAGAGGTTCTTGTTCGGCATAGCGGAAATGCACGTCGATCAATTCGATCGATGCGGCGATGGCGTTGCCATCTTCCTGGAGTCTGTTCGCGGGAGCAGTGATTTCTTGCTCGGAAAAAACAATGTCGGCCAGTCGTTCCCCTTGCAGGCGTAACATGTTGACTTCGAACAGTTTGTCGATCAAAGAGCTGATGCGATTATTGAACTGTTCGCGGTAGGCGCTGAATGCAATCAGCACGCCGGCGGTGAATGCGCCTTTGATGACCAGTCCGGCGCCCATCCAGATGACCAGAATGCGTTCCAGACCGAATAAGGTGCCGTTGAAGGCGCGGTAAAACAGTTGCATTTTCTGCGACCGCAGGTCGGCATTGATCTGATCGATGAGTGTTGTCAGCCATGAGGCGTGACGTTCTTCCTGTCGTTGAAACAGCTTGATCGTTTTGATGCCGCGCATGGTTTCCAGAAAGTGGCTCTGCTGTTTGGCGGCGTGGATCAGTTGTTCTTCGGTGGCATTGCGCAACGGTGCGTACCAGATCCATCGTCCCAACGCATAGAGCGCCATGGCGCCCAATGAAATCCAGGGCAGCACCGGACTGTAGATGAACATCATGACCAGCGTGACGACGGTCATCAGCCCGTCGAGAAGCGCTTCGAGAAATGAGGTCGTCAAGGTTTTCTGGATGGCGTCCACGGAACCGAATCGCGATACGACATCGCCCAGATGGCGTTTTTCGAAATAGGTGACGGGCAGGCGGATCAGATGCATGAAAACATTGCTGCGCCATTGAATGTTCAGCATGGTGCCCATGTAGATCAACATCCAGGATCGTATGGCGCTGGCGGTTTGCTGCACCAGCACCAGCAGGGCGAAGCCGAGAGCGAGCGTTGTCAGCAGATTGCTGTCCGATGCAACCAGTACGTTATCCAGCACCCATTGCATATAAAAAGGGCTGACCAGGGAAAACAGTTCCAGCCCGAGAGCGAGCAACAGGATTTGCGCGAACGAGCGGCGCAAGCCGGTGACGCGTCCCATCATGTTGCGGATACTGACGTGCTGTTTTATCTCTTGCGGTTTGAAGTTTGCCCCGGGCCATAGTTCGAGCGCGACGCCGGTGAAGGCTTTGGAGACTTCCTCCGGCGGCAGTTTACGGATGCCGACGCCCGGATCGTAGATGGTGATGCTTTTACGACCGACTTCTTTCAGAACGACGAAGTGATGGAAGTTCCAGTGCAGGATGCAGGGCAAACGCAGATTCGACAGGTCCTGAATGTCCAGTTTGAGAGGGCGACTGGACAGCTCCAGTTCGTTCGCCATGCGCATCAGATGCGCCAGCGTCGCTCCTTTCAATGAAATGGAGAAACGGCGGCGCAGTGTATTCATGTCGGTGCGGTAGCCGTGATATCCGGCGATCATGCCCAGGCACGCCAGTCCGCATTCGGAAGTTTCCGTTTGCAGGATCAGCGAGAGCCGGGAAACAGATCCGAGGTTCAGGCGGTTCAGAAAGGACATGATCAGGACTGGAATTTGCCGGACAGGCTGTACAGCGGTTCGAGCGCCCATTCGTACAGGCGTCGCCGGTCCAGCAGGATATCGGCGTCGAGCAGCATTCCGGATTGCAGCGGCTGCGCTTTGCCGTAGGCGTCGATCGCTTGTCGCGCCAGATTGACGGTGATGCGGTAGAGCGGTTCGTTCGAAGCGGCAGAGAGTCCGTTTGTCGTTGGCACGAATGGCAAATTGAGATCTCCGATCGGCAATGCTGTTTTGGAAATGGCGGCGACGATGCCTTTGGCATGGCCGAATTTTTGGTATGGATACGCCTGATAGCGCAACAACACCGTGTCTCCGGTTTTGACGAAGCCGATCGCTTTGCTGGGGACATAGAGCTGCGCTTGCAGGTTGGCCCCGCTCGGAATGATATTGAGCAGCGGTTTGTCGGCATCGACGGTTTGCCCCGGTTCGGCAATGATGGCCGTCGCGGTGCCGTTCTCCGGCGCGATGACGGCCAGCCGGCGTTTTGCCTCGCTTTCGGCGAGTTCTTGCTTGAGATTGATCAGAGTGCGGTCGATTTGCGACAACTGGTTTTGTTGTCGGAGGGACAGGCCGGCGAGTTCATGTTGCTGGTTGCCCAATTCGCGTCGGATGCCGATTTTTTCTCGTTCCAGGCCTTGCAGCCGGTTGCTTTGGTCGAGTTGGTCGATTTCCTTTTGTTGCAGCATTTCCTTGGAGATGTAGTGACGCGCAAACAGATCGCGATAGCGCACCACGTTTTCTTCCGCAAGACGGACGCGCAAGCTTTGTCCTTCTATCTGACTGTCCAGTTGGCTCAGTTCCGCTTGCATGGTGGCGATTTTTTGCGTCAGGGCGCGCCGTTCTTCCTGCTGCAGCAAACGGGTTTTCCCCAGTTCTCCTTGCACCGATTGCTGGCGCAACTCCACCTGCCGGCTGATGGTCTCTTGCGTATTTCCCTGGGTGCGGCTATGGCGTTCGCTGGAGAGCACGTACAAAATGTCGCCGCGTTTGACCGACTGCCCTTCCACGATATATTTTTCCTGCACCAGGCCGACCTGAGACGAATAAACCTTGACTAGCCCCGTACTGGGAAGGAGTTGTCCGCTGACCGTGCTGCGCTGGGTATAGGTGCCGACAATAAGGAAGCTTGCCAGCAACATGACGAAAATGCTTATCAGACCTGTCAGAACATGAAACGACAAAGGACGAACCAGAATGATATCGCCCAGACATTTGTGTTGTTGCGCTTGTATGGCTTGCGATCGGAAAAGATGAGGTTCGGTTTGCATCTGAGGGGCAGGATTGTCGCCTGTAAATGGAAGCGGAGGACTTGTGAAAACGACTGCTTGGCGATTGGCGACGGAGAAGCAGGGAACGCGGCAAACGGGAAAAAATGGGAAAAAACGGGAAAAAACGGGAAAGTCGGAAACAGGCGCCATGGGCATGGCATGCTGCGCAATCCTTGGCGACGCGCCGCCAAGGATCCGGGTCTATCTTTTAAACGCCAGGGCCGTAGTAGGGCGCCGGGTGTGGCCAGCCCAATGCTTCAGTCAGGCCCAACGCGACATTCGCGCCCGCCACGCCGATAATGAAGCCGGCACCGGCCAGAATGGTGGATACGCCTGCGACCAGACCTGGTCCAGCTGGAAAGGTAGGAATCACTAAGCCGGCGCCAGAAACTTCACTGACTTCTTGCATGGAAAGTTCTTGCATTTCGTTTTCCTTGTAAATGAGTAATTTAACCAGTCATGTCAAAATGACATGACGAGAAAATATTGCCATTAAGGAATTTCTTTGTAAATGCAAATGATTGTCATATAGAAACAATATTATTTTTTTAATAATATTTCTAGAGTTTCAGGATATTTTTGTGATGAGTGCATTGGCGTCGAGAGGAAATGGCGCTGACGTCAGGGCGCAATTCCTTGAGAAGAGGAGATGCCGGGGGAGTCGTTTGGAAGATTTGCCTGCTGCTTTGCAATGGAGCAGCAGGAGAAGGAGGCGTGATTACATCAAATCAGCGCGTCATGAGGAGAAAAGGAGGGGACGTTGACTGTCAACCCCGTTTCAACGCACGTTCTTCTTTCAACAGCTTGGTCTTGATGCGGTTGCGCTTGAGCGGCGACAGATATTCCACGAACACCTTGCCCTTGAGGTGATCCATTTCATGCTGGATGCAGACCGCCAGCAGGCCGTCGGCTTCCACTTCGAATTCCTTGCCGTCCGCATCCAGGGCGCGGGCTTTCACGCGTGCCGGACGCTCGACGCCGTCGTAGATGCCGGGCACCGACAGGCAGCCTTCGTCGTAGACCTGTTTCTCTTCGCTGGACCAGGTGATTTCCGGATTGATGAACACGCGCAGTTCGTTGCTGGCGTCGGAGACGTCGATGACGATGACTTGCTCGTGCACGTCGATCTGGGTCGCGGCCAGGCCGACGCCGGGCGCGTCGTACATGGTTTCGGCCATGTCGGCGACCAGCTTCTTGAGACGATCGTCAAACACGGTGACGGGCTTGGCGATTTTATGCAGTCGGGGGTCCGGGTAGCGGAGGATATTCAATAAGGCCATACGTATTTACTCACTGAGCCATCGAGATAGCACTGAGTGATAGCTGTGGGTTGTTCTTGCTAGTTCAAGGATTTGTCGGCAGAATCTGCTTTTATTGTCAATGTTGCAACAAAAAAGACTTTTGGCCGATTCTGGCGTGCGCCGCAATTTGCCGCACTGAGGGGCAATTCGTGAAAAATTTTAGCATAGCCGGACTGACCTTCCTCTTGTTTGGCCTCGCCGGCGATGTTTGTTCAACATCCCCGGACGCGCAAGAGCCCCTGTTGCCCACGGTGCACAAGGCGCCGACAATCAGGAGCAGCGCATTGCCGCCGGCACCCGTCGCGGCGATAAGCAGCCGCATGCTGGCGCCTTTGCAGAACTTGCCGATGGTGATCGACGCCACCGTGTTGGAAAGCGCGCCGCGTATCGTCGCCGCGCATGAACGGCGCGCGTATCTGGCCGGGGGCGACAAGATCGTCGTGCAGGGCGAGTTGCGCGGCGCATCCGAATTTCGTCTCGTGCGGACGGTCCGGCGCTTGCTGGATCCGGTCAGTAAAGACTATCTGGGCGACGAGGTCGCGCCGGTTGGTACGGCGACGTTGCTGGAACAAACAAGCGACGGGCTGCATCGTTTTCTGATCACCGATGCCAACCGCGAAATCACGGTCGGCGATCGCCTGATTGCCCAGCCGCGCGAAGCGCCGCATAGCATCACCATCGTTCCCTATCGCTCGCCGCAGGCAGTCGACGCGCTGATCGTGACGATTGCAGACGGCGCCGGCCAGGCGATGCAACATCAGGTCGTGGCGATCAACAAGGGCGTGCGCGACCACATCCGCGAGGGCTTGCTGCTGAGCTTGTCCGCCGCGCAAACAATTCGGCAATCATCGCAAACGTCATCGATACCAACGCTGCCCGAAGAGCCGCGTGGCGTTTTGCTGATTGTCCGGGTCTACGACCGTGTTTCGTACGGCTTGATCACACAAGCGCGCGAACCGGTGCAGGTGGGGGATAAGGCGTACGCGCCACGGCAAGAAAGAATGAGCGCCAAGGATGTTGAATAATGCTTATCTGAACGACACAACGGAGCTGTCCGACTGGCTCCGTCTCACGCAAACCGAAGGCGTCGGCGTGGAAGCCGCCCGCCGGTTGTTGACGGCCTTCGGCATGCCCTCGGACATCTTCGCCGCCGATGTTGTTGCGCTGAGCACGGTGGTGACGGAGCGCATCGCGCGCGCCTTGCTGAAGCCGCCGTCGGCGATGATGCAAAACCATATCGAGCGCACGCTCGCCTGGGTGGGAGAGCCCGATAATCGCATCGTCACGCTGGCCGATGCCGGCTATCCGCAAGCCTTGCTCAACATTCCGGATCCGCCGGTGCTGCTCTATATAAAAGGTCGTGCGGAACTGCTGGCGGCAACGTCGCTCGCCGTGGTCGGCAGCCGCAACGCCACCGCGCAAGGGATACAAAACAGCGAGCGATTTTCCGACGCGGCCAGCCGCGCAGGACTGACCATTGTGTCGGGCCTGGCGCTCGGCATCGACGCCGCGGCGCACGAGGGCGGCTTGCGCGGCAGCGGCTCGACCGTGGGGGTGATCGGCACCGGACTCGACATCGTCTACCCGGCGCGTAACCGCGCCCTCGCGCATCGTCTCGCCGAAGAAGGATGCATCGTCAGCGAATACCCGCTCGGCATGCCGCCGATCGCCAGCAATTTCCCGCGCCGCAATCGGATCATTTCGGGGTTGTCGCGCGCCGTGCTGGTAGTGGAAGCGGCGGCGCAATCGGGTTCGCTGATCACGGCAAGAATGGCGGCGGAGCAGGGGCGAGACGTGTTCGCGATTCCGGGCTCGATTCATGCGCCGCTGTCCAAAGGATGCCACCTGTTGATCAAGCAGGGCGCCAAGCTGGTCGAGTCGGCGCAAGACATTCTCGACGAGCTCGGCAACTTGTCGCTGTCGTCGTCATTGCAGGTGCCGACGGATAATCGCGACGAAGACGTCGTGTTGAAAGCAATGGGTTTCGATCCGATCGCGGGCGACATGTTGAGCATGCGCAGCGGGCTCGATGCCGCCGCATTGAATGCGCATTTGTTGACGCTGGAACTGGATGGTGTTGTCGAATGTTTGCCAGGCGGTATGTACCGTCGTATGAATTAGACAATGCACAAAAAGCAACCGAAAGATATTCTGCGAAAATTTGAAAATCCTGCCATACTGGTTTCATAGACTTGTGTTGTGTCAACCTTCGCGATAGAGTAGAGCCATGTTTGACGTCCTTGTTTATCTGTACGAAACCTACTATCGCCCCGATGCCTGCCCTGAACCCGCGGCCTTGGTCAAGAAATTGACCGCCATTGGTTTTGAGGATGAGGAAATCACACGCGCCCTCGGTTGGCTGACCGATCTCGAAGAAGCCAATCACGAATTCGCCGATCAGTACCCTCAGCAAACCGCCTTCTCCTTCGGTATCCGCATTTACGCCACGCAAGAAATGGACGTATTGGGTACGGAAGCCGTCGGTTTCATCCAGTTCCTCGAATCCGCCAAAATGCTCAACGCCGTTCAACGCGAGATCGTTATCGAACGCGCGCTGGCGGTCGGCGATGCGCCCGTGTCGCTGGAGAAACTCAAAGTCATCGTGCTGATGGTGTTGTGGAGCCAGGGCAAGGAGCCGGACGGCCTCATGTTCGACGAGTTGTTCCTCGACGAAGACGACGACGAACCGCGTCTGTTGCACTAAATCGGTACATCGTTTTCCCGTGGCCGGCACGTCTGTCGCCAACCACAGGCAAGCCGCCGTGCTTGCCGTTTCCTGAGCATCGCGCTTATCATTCCCCCGCAATCCTCGAATATTAGCTACTATATAAAAAGCATATTGCCAATGTGCAATATAAATTCTGCCTGGTCGCCTCATTTTGGTGCCGCCCGGCAAGTAGCTGACGACCACATTTTGTATCCTCTTTTGAGATCCTATTTATGAGCAAGACCCTCATCATTGCCGAGAAGCCCTCTGTCGCGAACGACATCGCGAAGACGCTCGGCGGCTTTACCAAGCACGATGAGTACTTCGAATCCGACGAATACGTCCTGTCCTCCGCCGTCGGCCACCTGCTGGAAATCGCGGTGCCCGAGGAATACGACGTCAAGCGCGGCAAATGGACTTTCACGCATCTGCCGATGATTCCGCCGCACTTCGCGCTCAACCCCATCGCCAAGACCGAGTCGCGTCTCAAGGCGCTCAACAAGCTGATCAAGCGCAAGGACGTCACCGGCCTGATCAACGCCTGCGACGCCGGGCGGGAAGGCGAGCTGATTTTCCGCCTGATCGCGCAATACACCAAGGCCAAGCAACCGGTACAGCGCCTCTGGCTGCAGTCGATGACGCCGGGCGCGATCCGCGACGGTTTCGCCAACCTGCGCAAGGACGAAGACATGCTGCCCCTGGCCGACGCCGCCCGTTGCCGCAGCGAAGCGGACTGGCTGATCGGTATCAACGGCACGCGCGCCATGACCGCGTTCAATTCGAAAGAAGGCGGCTTCTACCTGACCACCGTCGGCCGCGTGCAAACGCCGACGCTGTCGATCGTGGTCGAGCGCGAAGAGAAAATCAAGAAGTTCGTCCCGCGCGACTATTGGGAAGTGCGCGGCGAGTTCGTCTGCGCCGCCGGCATCTATGAGGGCCGCTGGCTCGACAAGATGCACAAGAAGGACGAGAACGATCCGGAGAAGCGTCCCGAGCGTCTGTGGAGCAAGGCCGCCGCCGAATCCATCGTCGCCGCCTGCCGCGGCAAGATCGGCACCGTCACCGAAGAATCCAAGCCGACCACGCAAATGGCGCCCGGCCTGTTCGACCTGACCAGCCTGCAACGCGAAGCCAACTCGCGCTTCGGCTTCTCGGCCAAGAACACGCTCGGCCTGGCCCAGGCCCTGTACGAAAAGCACAAGGTCCTGACCTATCCGCGTACCGATTCGCGCCACTTGCCGGAAGACTACCTGCAGACCGTCAAGGAAACGATGGAGTCGCTGTCCGAGAACAATAATTATCACCAGTTCTCCAAACAGATCCTCAAGCAAGGTTGGGTCAAGCCGAACAAGCGCATTTTCGACAACACCAAGATCAGCGATCACTTTGCGATCATCCCGACCACGCAAGTGCCGAAGAACCTGTCCGAACCGGAACAGAAGCTCTATGACCTGGTGACGCGCCGTTTCATGGCGGTGTTCTTCCCGGCCGCCGAGTTCCAGGTCACCACCCGCTTCACCGAAGTCTCCGGCCATCAGTTCAAGACGGAAGGCAAGGTCATGACCAACCCCGGCTGGCTGGCGATCTACGGCAAGGACATCGTCGACGAGAAAGACGAAAACAGCGGCACCCTGGTCGCCGTCGCCAAGGACGAAAAGGTCAAGACCGACAAGGTCACCGCCAACGGCCTGGTCACCAAGCCGCCAGCGCGCTATACCGAAGCCACGCTGCTGTCGGCCATGGAAGGCGCCGGCAAGCTGATCGACTCCGACGAGCTGCGCGAAGCGATGGCTGGCAAGGGCCTCGGCACGCCGGCAACGCGCGCGGCAATCATCGAAGGTTTGCTGAACGAAAAATACCTGCTGCGCGAAGGCCGCGAAATGATGCCGACCGCCAAGGCGTTCCAACTCATGACGCTGCTGCACGGTCTCGGCGTGGACGAACTGACCGAGCCGGAACTGACCGGCGAATGGGAACAAAAGCTGGCGCAGATGGAGCGCGGCAAGATCAGCCGTGAAGAGTTCATGCGCGAGATCGCCCAGATGACGCAAATCATCGTCAAGCGCGCCAAGGAATACGACAACGACACCATCCCCGGCGACTACGCGACGCTGAAAACACCGTGCCCGAATTGCGGCAGCGTGGTGAAGGAAAACTATCGCCGCTTCGCCTGCACCAAGTGCGAATTCTCGATGAGCAAGACGCCGGCCGGCCGTCAGTTCGAAATCCCAGAAGTGGAAGAACTGCTGGCCAACCGCACCATCGGCCCGCTGCAAGGTTTCCGCTCCAAGATGGGCCGTCCGTTCGCGGCGATTCTGAAGATTTCGCGCGACAACGAAATCAACAATTACAAGCTCGAATTCGACTTCGGCCAGAACGACGGCGAAGGCGAGGGCGGCGAACCGGTCGACTTCAGCGAACAGACGCCACTCGGCCCTTGCCCGAAATGCGGCAGCGGCGTCTACGAAATGGGTCTGGCCTACGTCTGCGAAAAGCAGGTCGCCAAGCCGAAGGCCTGCGACTTCCGCAGCGGACGCATCATCCTGCAGCAAGAAATCCTGCCGGAGCAAATGGCCAAGCTGCTCAACGAAGGCAAGACCGACTTGCTGCCGGGCTTCATCTCGCAACGTACACGCCGTCCGTTCAAGGCCTTCCTGACGCGCGGCAAGGACGGCAAGATCAGCTTCGAGTTTGAAGAGCGCAAAGCCAAGGCGCCCGCCAAGGGCAAGGCTGCAGCAGCCACAGCAGAAGGCGACGACGCCGAAACCACTGCCAAGGCCAAACCGGCCGCAGCAGCGAAGAAGCCGGCCGTCGCCAGGAAACCTGCGGCGGCAAAGAAGCCTGCCGTTAAAAAGGCCGCACCGAAAAAAGCCGCCGCGTAATCTCAAGCTTACGCGACCGGTTTTCTTTCGTGCACAAAAAAGCCCTCGTTATCGAGGGCTTTTTTATTGCCGCCGGCGCAGCGGTCAAGCAAGGGAGAAAGGTGATCAGCCCTTGTAATCAATCGTCAGCGGCGCGTGATCCGAGAAGCGCGCTTCCTTGTAGATCGCCGCCGTTTTCGCCTTCTTCGCGATACCGGCCGTTGCGATGTGATAGTCGATGCGCCAACCCACATTGTTGGCCCACGCCTGGCCGCGATTGCTCCACCAGGTGTAGGCGTCGCCGGTGGTTTCCGGATGGATGGTGCGATACACGTCCACCAGGCCCAGCTCGTCAAACACGCGTGTCAGCCAGGCGCGCTCTTCCGGCAGGAAGCCCGAGTTCTTCTGGTTGCTCTTCCAGTTCTTCAGGTCGATTTCCTTGTGCGCGATGTTCCAGTCGCCGCAAATGACGATCTCGCGGCCGCTGTCCTTCAACTCCTGCAAGTGCGGCAAGAACACTTCCATGAAGCGGAACTTGGCTTGCTGGCGTTCTTCGCTCGACGAGCCCGACGGGCAATACAGCGAGATCACCGTGATGTCACCGAAGTCGCACTCGACATAGCGGCCTTCATCGTCGAACTCCTTGGTGCCGAAGCCGATGCGCACGGCATCCGGCTTGCGCTTGCTGTACAGGCCGACGCCGGAGTAGCCTTTCTTCTCGGCATAGTGGAAATGGCCGACATAACCCTTCGGCGTCAGGAATTCCTCGGTCATGTCGGCTTCCTGCGCCTTGAGTTCCTGCACGCAGATGAAGTCGGCGGATTCCTTGGCCATCCACTCGAAGAAACCCTTTTTGGCGGCGGAGCGGATGCCGTTGAGATTGGCGGAGACGATTTTTGGCATGGGGAAACTCACGTAAAAGTCAGGCGCGTAGCATACCTGATTCATTTAAAATGTGGGTCTTTGCAAGCCAGCGCTGTCGGGCGGCAGCGCGCGGGTTTCTCCGCAGACAATTTTTCGGGAATATATTTTGAGCAACTTACGACAAGAATTCATCGAGTTCGCCGTTTCCGCAGGCGTACTGCGTTTCGGCGAGTTCATCACCAAGGCCGGCCGCACCTCGCCGTACTTCTTCAACGCCGGCTTGTTCAACGAAGGCGCCGCGCTGGCCAAGGTCGCGCAGTTCTACGCACAGACGCTGCAAGAGTCGGGCGTCGAATACGACATGCTGTTCGGCCCCGCCTATAAAGGCATCACGCTGGCGTCCGCCACCGCCGTCGCGCTGGCAGGCCACGGCCGCAACGTGCCGTTCGCCTACAACCGCAAGGAAGCCAAGGACCACGGCGAAGGCGGCACCATCGTCGGCGCCAAGCTGCAAGGCCGCGTGGTGATCATCGACGACGTCATTTCGGCAGGTACTTCGGTGCGCGAATCGGTCGACATGATCCGCGCAGCAGGCGCCACCCCATGTGCCGTCCTGATCGCGCTCGACCGCATGGAACGCTCCGGCAAGGACGACGCCCTGTCGGCCCACTCGGCCGTGCAGGAAGTCGCCAAGGCCTACGACATGCCCGTGATTTCCATCGGCAACCTCAACGACCTGCTGGAATATCTGGCCCACGCCGGCGCCGATGCGCAGCTCTCGCAATACAAGGACGCCGTGGCGGCGTATCGCACGCGTTACGGCGTCTGATGCACGTCTGGTACAGGCTTTGATTGCTGTATAAAAAACAATGCCCCTCACGGGGCATTGTGCATTTTGAAGGAGGAGGCGTGGCTCAGATTGCCTTAATGCCGACGCCATGTCGCTGCAGGCGATCGTCCAGTTCGCCGATCTGCGCGGCAACGGCGTTTTCCGTCAGCTGGCCGCGTTGCTGGATGTCCTGCTGCACCGACTCCAGCTTGTTGGTCAGCGCGCTCAGGTGCGCGTTCTGACGTTGCTGCAGCTGCTGCAATTCACTTTGCAGATAACCGCGCAATTCGATGAAGCGCGACTTCTCCGCCTGGTCGGCCAGATCGCGCTGCGTATCGAGCTGCTTGGTCAAGCGGCGCGTCTCGAACAGCACGCTGGTCTGCAACGCCATCACATACAGCAGGAAGACCGCCGCCAGCACGATCACCACGCCCAGCATCACCAGCCCCAGCGGCGCCTGGAAGTCGGTGAACACCAGCGTCAGCTGCGTCGGCGCCAGGAAGGCCTGCCAGTTCACAGCGGCAAAGATGCCGACCAGCGCCAATACCACGATCATGAAAGTTGTGCGGAATCTCATTGCATTCTCCTTGTGTTGTTCGAATAGTGGGGACAGATTACGCAATTTGGACCCGGCACGAGGAGCGTCGTTCCTTATTCGATGACAACAATGCAAGATTGCCAATAAAAAAGCCCTCCGGAGAGGGCTTTTAGAGACGTTGTCTTACTTATTCATTGCCAAGGCAGAAACAACTCAAAACGGCACATCGCCTTCCACCGTCGTGCGATACAGCGTGCGGCGCAGATGCTGCGGCGTGATCGGTGCGTAATGCACGGTGCTGCGGTTGTCCCAGAACACGATATCGTGGGCGCGCCATTTGTGCGTATAGACGTTCCCGGCACGCACCGCATGCTCATGCAGCAGCTTCAGCAGCGCATCGCTTTCATCCTTCGGCAAACCGATGATGTGCGACGTAAAACCCTCACTCACGAACAAGGCCTTGCGACCGCTTTCCGGATGCGTGCGCACGACCGGATGTTCGACATCGGGCACCTCATCGATCTGCTTTTGCGTCAGGTCGACGCGCCAAGGCGTCAGCGCCTGCAAGCGACGATAGCGGTACACGTAAGAATGCACGGCGCGACGTCCCTCGATGGTCTTCTTCACATCAGCCGGCAAGCTGTCATAGGCGTTGAACATGTTGGCAAACTGCGTGTCGCCCTGTTCCGGCGGCAGCTCTTGCGCATGCAACAACGAGCCCAGGCTGGGCCTGAGCATGTACGACAGATCAGAATGCCAGTCCGCGCCCGCATCGACCAGGCCGATCGGTTGACCGTTTTCCACCACGTTGGAAACGATCATGATTTCCGGATGATTCTTGAGGTGAAAACGATTGAGCACATGCACTTGCAACGGCCCGAAGCGGCGGCTGAAAGCAACGTGCTCTTGCGGCGTGATGCGTTGGTCGCGCAGGACGATGACGCTGTGCTTGACGAGCGCGGCGCGCAGTTCGGCAATGTCGCGATCCGACGTCAGGTTGATATCGAGACCGGTGATCTCGGCGCCGAGCGGGCCGCTGAAAGGACGGATAGTGAAATTGTTTTCCGCGACAGCGGGACGGGTTTGCAATGCGGTTGCGCTAGCCATGATGGGTCCGTAAGCTCAATGACGAAGGCGGCGCGAAGCGAGAGACCAAGCGGGACGACGCACAACGAATATGGCCGGCACGATCAGCAGGGCCGCCTTACAAAAGACAAAAGAAAGGCAGAAAATCCCATTACACCCGGCGTCGGACAAGGCGACAACGAATAAGTTGGCATATTCATATGCGATTTTTGATTATGTCGGCCGTAGTCACGTCTCATCCCTCATCGTGGACCGCCATGAAAAAAGCCGCTGCACAGGCAGCGGCTTTGGCGACTGAATCAAGTCGTTGGCGGGAAATCAGCCCGCCAGTTTCTTGCGCAGCAACTCCGTCAACTGCGCCGGATTAGCCTTGCCCTTGGTCGCCTTCATGGCCTGACCGATCAGTGCGTTGATGGCTTGCTCCTTGCCTGAGCGGAACTCCGCCACCGACTTCTCATTCGCCGCCAGCACCTGATCGACGATGGCTTCCAGTGCGCCGCTGTCGGAGATTTGCTTCAGGCCCTTGGCGTCGATGATGTCGTCGGCCAGCGTGTCCTTGTCGGACCTGGCTTCCCACATGCCGGCGAAGACTTCCTTGGCGATCTTGTTGGAGATCGTGCCGTCGGCGATGCGCTTCAACAGCAGCGACAGTTGCACGGCGCTGACGGGGGCGTCGGCGATGTCGGTGTCTTCGCGGTTGAGGGTGGAGGCGACGTCGCCCATGAGCCAGTTGGCGGCGGGTTTGGCTTGTTCTTTGCCGGCGGCGGTGACGACGGCTTCGAAGTAGGATGCCATCGACTTCGATTGCGTCAGTACGGCGGCGTCGTATTCGGGCAGGCCGTAGTCGTTGACGAAGCGCTCGCGCATGGCGCCCGGCAGTTCCGGCATGGTGGCTTTGACGCGCTCTATCCATTCCTGTGCGATGACCAGCGGCGGCAGGTCCGGGTCGGGGAAGTAGCGGTAGTCCTGCGCGTCTTCCTTGCTGCGCATGGAGCGCGTTTCTTTCTTGTCCGGATCGTAGAGGCGCGTTTCTTGGACGACGGTACCGCCGTCTTCGATGAGCTCGACCTGGCGACGCACTTCGTAGTTGATAGCGTCTTCCATGAAGCGGAAGGAGTTCAGGTTCTTGATCTCGCAGCGGGTGCCGAATTCTTTCTGGCCGACCGGGCGCACGGAAACGTTGGCGTCGCAGCGGAAGGAGCCTTCCTGCATGTTGCCGTCGCAGATGCCGAGCCACATCACTAGCGAGTGCAGGGCCTTGGCGTAGGCGACGGCTTCGGCGGCGCTGCGCATGTCGGGTTCGGTGACGATTTCCAGCAGCGGCGTGCCGGCGCGGTTGAGGTCGATGCCGCTCATGCCCTGATAGTCTTCGTGCAACGACTTGCCGGCGTCTTCCTCGAGGTGGGCGCGGGTCAGTTGCAGGGTCTTGATTTCGGCCTTGCCGTCTTTTTCCAGCACGAAGGAAATCTTGCCGCCCTGGACCACCGGGATTTCAAACTGGCTGATCTGATAGCCCTTCGGCAGGTCGGGGTAGAAGTAGTTCTTGCGCGCAAACACCGAGCGCGGCGCGATCGTTGCGCCGATGGCCAGGCCGAACTGGATGGCGCGTTCGACGGCGCCTTTGTTCAGCACCGGCAAGACGCCCGGCAATGCCAGATCAACCGGGCTGGCCTGGGTGTTGGGGGCGGAGCCGAACTGTGTCGACGAGCCGCTGAAAATTTTGGATTCGGTCGAAAGCTGTGTATGCGTTTCCAGACCGATGACGACTTCCCACTGCATAGTATTCCTCGCTGATTCTTTGTTTGTTTCGTGGCCTGCGTTCGGCGCTCAGGCCGGTGCGCGCAGATGCCAATCGGTGACTTGCTGGTACTGATGCGCGACGTTCAGCAGGCGCGCTTCATCGTAGTAGCTGCCGATGATTTGCAGGCCGACCGGACGCTTGCCATTTTTGTCGCCCTGGCCGCCATGTCCAAACCCGCATGGGATCGACATGCCCGGCAAGCCTGCCAGGCTGGTCGACAGCGTGAAGATGTCGGCCAGGTAGTTGGCCACCGGATCGTCGGTCTTGTCGCCCAGATCCCATGCCACGGTCGGCGACACGGGGCCCATGATGACGTCGCACTGACGGTCCGGGCCGAGCAGCGCGTTCTGGAATTCCTGCGCGATCAGGCGGCGAATTTTTTGTGCCTGCAGGTAGTAGGCGTCGTAATAACCGTGTGACAAAACGTAGGCGCCGACCAGGATGCGGCGCTTCACTTCGTCGCCGAAACCTTCCGCGCGCGACTTCTTGTACATGTCGGCGAGATCCTTGTAATCGGCGGCGCGATGGCCGTAGCGCACGCCGTCGAAACGCGACAGATTGGACGATGCTTCCGCCGGTGCGATGACGTAATACACGGGGATCGACAGTTCGGTTTTGGGTAGCGAAATGTCGACCAGGGTGGCGCCGAGTTTTTCGTATTCGCTGAGCGCGGCGCGCACGGCTTGTTCGACGTCGGCGGCCAGGCCGGCGCCGAAGAATTCTTTCGGCACGCCAATACGTAAACCCTGCAAACCTTTCAGGCCATCGTTGATCAAGCGGTTGAAATCTTCCTTCGGACGTTCGATGCTGGTCGAATCGCGCTGATCGAAACCGGTCATGGCGTTGAGCAGCAGGCCGCAGTCTTCGGCGGTTTTTGCGATCGGGCCGCCTTGATCGAGCGAGGAGGCAAACGCGATCATGCCGTAGCGCGAGACGCTGCCGTAGGTCGGCTTGATGCCGGTGACGCCGCACAGCGAAGCCGGCTGGCGAATCGAGCCGCCGGTGTCGGTGGCCGTTGCCGCCGGCGCGAGACGTGCTGCGATTGCCGCGGCCGAACCGCCGGAGGAGCCGCCGGGGACGGCAGTCTTGTCCCACGGATTTTTGACCGGACCGAAGTAAGAGTTTTCGTTGCCCGAACCCATGGCGAATTCGTCGCAGTTGAGCTTGCCCAATGTAACAGTGCCGGCCGCGTTGAACTGTTCCACCACGGTTGCATCAAACGGGCTTACATAATTTTCCAGCATCTTCGAACCGGCCGTCGTGCGCCAGTCGCGCGTGACGAAGATGTCCTTGTGCGCGATCGGGATGCCGGTCAATGGCGTGACGTTGTTGGCGGCGATGCGTTGGTCGGCTTGCGCGGCTTGCTTGAGCGTGAGTTCGCGGTCGACGTGCAGGAAGGCGTTGAGGTCGCTGGCGCCGATGCGGTCGAGGAATAAAGTGGCCAGTTCGGTCGCCGAGATTTTCTTGGACTGCAGTAGCGTCGAAAGCTCTTTAATGGTCTTGGTGTGCATGGAAAAGATATTCGTTTTTCAGGTTCTGTGAGGCTGAGGATGCGCGGTGCGAACGAGGCAAGCGGCGCGATGGCTGGGCGAAGATTATTCGATGACCTTGGGCACGAGGTACAGGCCGTCCTGGGTTGCCGGGGCCGGTTTCTGGTAGTCGTCGCGGTGATTGGTTTCGGTCACGGCGTCTTCGCGCAGGCGCAGCGACAAGTCGGTGGTCAGCGCCGCAATCGGATGGCTCAGCGGCTCGATGCCGGTGGTGTCGACCGCTTTCATCTGTTCGACCAGGGAAAAAATGCCGTTCAGTTTGTCCAGGGTTTGACCTGCTTGTTCATCTGTCAATTCCAGGCGGGACAGATTGGCAATGCGCTTAACATCGGAAAGGGCTAGAGTCATGATAGGAAGGTACGCGCGGGGCGCAAGAGCTAGTGTGTTGAAAAATCGCGTCGTTGGCCATGCACGCGCTTGCAATTACGCAGGTAAATGCCGGTAAAAACGCAGAAGTATCTGGCATCAGGCAAGGATTATTGACAGTTTTGCCTGCTGGTTTCTCTCAAATTATAAGGTAGAATGTAGGACTAATGCCTTGCTGGCGCCGATTTGTGTCGCCGCAGTCATAAAAGAAGCCGTTGCAAAATGAAGCTGACGTTGCCGCGTCGCCCCTGTTGTACTCCCTTACCGTGCAGGGCGGCGCCTCCGGGCAGCTTCATTTTGCAACGGCTTCTGAAAAAAGATACCCCACTTACACAAAATGCAACGCGCGCGACTCTGGCGCATCAGGACACTTCATGTTTGGATTTTTACGCAGTTATTTCTCTAACGACCTCGCTATTGACCTTGGAACGGCAAACACTCTGATTTACGTACGTGGTCAAGGCATCGTCCTCGACGAGCCGTCGGTTGTGGCGATCCGCCAGCAAGGCGGCCCCAACGGCAAAAAGACCATCCAGGCAGTCGGCAAGGAAGCAAAACAGATGCTGGGCAAGGTTCCCGGCAATATCGAAGCCATCCGCCCGATGAAAGACGGCGTGATCGCCGACTTTACCGTCACCGAGCAGATGCTCAAGCAATTCATCCGCATGGTGCACGACTCCAAGCTGTTCCGTCCGTCCCCACGCATCATCATCTGCGTTCCCTGCGGTTCGACCCAGGTGGAGCGCCGTGCGATCCGTGAATCGGCGCTGGGCGCCGGCGCTTCGCAGGTTTACCTGATCGAAGAGCCGATGGCGGCGGCAATCGGCTCCGGCCTGCCGGTGTCGGACGCAACCGGCTCGATGGTCGTCGACATCGGCGGCGGCACCACCGAAGTCGGCATCATTTCGCTGGGCGGCATGGTGTACAAGGGTTCGGTGCGCGTCGGCGGCGACAAGTTCGACGAAGCCATCGTCAACTACATCCGCCGCAACTACGGCATGCTGATCGGCGAACAGACCGCCGAAGCGATCAAGAAGGAAATCGGTTCCGCCTTCCCCGGCTCCGAAGTCAAGGAAATGGAAGTCAAGGGCCGCAACCTGTCCGAAGGCATTCCACGCTCGTTCACCATCTCCAGCAACGAAATCCTGGAAGCGTTGACCGATCCGCTGAACAACATCGTTTCCGCCGTAAAGAATGCTCTGGAGCAAACTCCACCGGAACTGGGCGCCGACATTGCCGAAAAGGGCATGATGCTGACCGGCGGCGGCGCGCTGCTGCGCGATCTGGACCGTTTGCTGATGGAAGAAACCGGCCTGCCGGTGATCGTCGCCGAAGACCCGTTGACCTGCGTGGTGCGCGGTTCCGGCATGGCGCTCGATCGCATGGACAAGCTGGGTTCGATCTTCTCCAACGAATAATTCCGTTACAGGAGCCTGGTCAACCTCGAGGAACTGAAACGCGCCTATGACAGAGCACAAGCAGATTTGGCCGGTGCTGCGAACTTCCGGTTCGCACAGCGGCGAAATCTCGGCTGCGACGGCGCGTTGTCTTCCCGATATTGATCGCAACCTTCCCGCTATCCGTCCGCTGTTCATCCTCCAGCCCGCCCTGTGCGGGCTGTTGCGGTTTTCGGCGTCCCCGGCATCGGTCTCGGCCTGACCATCAATGGATATCCCACCACTCTTCAAACAAGGCGCATCGGCCCGCGCCCGCGCCGGCTTTTTCGCCCTGATCGCCATCGTCATGCTGGTGGTCGACTCGCGCATGCACGCCCTGACCATGGTGCGGCAGGCGGTCGGCACCGTGTTGTATCCGTTCCAGGTGGTGGCGTTGATGCCGCGCGATGCGGCGTATCGGGTCGGCGACTATTTCAACTCGCTCAACGCGCTGCAAAAGGAAAACGACGCCCTGCGCCGCCAGCAGGCGATGAACGCCCAACTGCTGCAGCAAGAGCGCCAGATGGCCGCCGAGAATGGCCAGTTGCGCAATTTGCTGAGCATGCAGCAGCGCATCCACAGCAAATCCATCGTCGGTGAAATCCTGTACGACGCGCGCGACCCGTTTACCCGCAAGATCATCCTCAATCGCGGCTCCCAGCAAGGCGTGGCGCCCGGCCAGCCGGTGATCGACGACGTCGGCATCGTCGGCCAGGTGACGCGCGTGTTTCCGTTTACGTCCGAAGTGACGCTGCTGACCGACAAGGACCAGGCCATCCCGGTGCAGGTCTTGCGCAACGGTTTGCGCAGCGTGGCCTACGGTCGCGGCCAGTCCGGCGTGCTCGATCTGCGTTTCATGGCGGCCAATGCCGACATCCAGAAGGGCGATGCGCTGGTGACGTCCGGCATCGACGGCGTGTATCCGCCGGGTTTGTCGGTAGCCAGCGTGCTGCAGGTCGAAACCAAGTCGACCGACGCCTTCGCCCATATCGTCTGCCTGCCGTCTGCGGGCGTCGATCGTCATAAACAATTGCTGATCTTGCTGGTGGAGCAGACAACGCCGCCGCGTCCCGACCCGGAAGGCGCGCCGGACAAGGCCGACAAGCTGCTCAAGCGTCGTTTCCGCGACAGTGCGAAAGAGGGCGAAGCGGTGCCGGCCAAGGATGCGCCTAGCGAAGATCGCAAGGGGCAGGCGCCGACAGCCACGCCGGCAGCCGCAGCCCCGGCCGCCGCTGCGTCAGTGGCCAAACCGGCCGTCCCTGCACCTGCAACACCCGCAGCCAAACCGGCGGCCGCCCCTGCTACACCTGCCGCCGCACAACCAGCCAAGAGCGCCCGATGAACGATCCACATTACATCCTGCTGCCGGCGAATCCGATTTTCATCGCGTTCAGTCTGATCGCGGCTTTCCTGCTCAATCTGCTGCCTTGGGGGCAATGGGTCGGCGTTCCCGATTTCGTCGCGCTGGTGCTGGTGTTCTGGGCCATCCACGAGCCGCGCAAGATCGGCATCAGCATCGCCTTCATGATGGGCCTGCTGATGGACGTCAACGAAGCCACGCTGTTGGGCGAAAACGCATTGGCCTATACGCTGCTGTCGTATTTCTCGATCATGATCCACCGCCGCGTGCTGTGGTTCCCGGTCGGTACGCAAGCCCTGCACATCCTGCCGCTGATGCTGCTCACGCAAGCCGTGCAACTGCTCGTGCGCCTGATGGTCAGCGGCAAATTCCCGCATTGGTATTACTTCAGCGAGAGCTTCGTCTGCGCGCTGTTGTGGCCGCTGGTGACATGGCTGCTGCTCGCGCCGCAACGACGCGCGATCAATCGCGACGACAATCGTCCGATCTGATGGATGAAGATTACGAATACGACAGAGCAGCATGACAGAATTCAAAAACACCGAGCATGAACTCAAGCTCTTCCGACTGCGCCTGTTCGCGGTGGCGGTGCTGGTGCTCGTGTGTTTCGGCCTGCTGACGGCGCGTTTCATCTGGCTGCAGATCGTCCGCCACGACGCCTACGCGGCGCAGGCGGAAGAAAACCGCATCTCGGTGGTGCCCATCGTGCCCAACCGCGGTCTGATCCTGGACCGCAACGGCGTCGTCCTGGCGCGCAATTATTCCGCCTATACGCTGGAAATCACGCCGTCCAAGATCACCATCGGGCTCGACGAGCTGGTCGATCAGCTCAGTACGCTGGTGGACATCCAGCCCAAGGACCGGCGCCGCTTCCGCAAGCTGCAGGAAGAATCCAAGAATTTTGAAAGCCTGCCGATCCGCACGCGCCTGACCGACGAAGAGGTCGCCAAGTTCACCGCGCAGCGCTATCGTTTCCCCGGCGTCGACATCCAGGCGCGCCTGTTCCGTCAATATCCTTACGGCAAGACCGCCGCGCACGTGATCGGCTACATCGGCCGCATCAGCCAGCGCGACGCCGACCGCATCGCCGACGCCGACGACGAAGCCAACTACAACGGCACCGACTACATCGGCAAGGAAGGTCTGGAAAAGAGTTACGAAACCCAGCTGCACGGCACCACCGGTTACGAAGAAGTGGAAATCTCCGCCGGTGGCCGTGCCGTGCGCACGCTGTCGCGCACGCCCGCCAGCCCCGGTCAGAACCTGATCCTGTCGATCGACATCGAGCTGCAAAAAGTGATCGAAGAAGCCTTCGGCGACCGCAAGGGCGCACTGGTGGCGATCGATCCCGCCACCGGCGACATCCTGGCCTACGTGTCGCAGCCGTCGTTCGACCCCAACGTCTTTGTCGAAGGCATCGACCAGCAAACCTGGGACGAGCTCAACAACTCGCCCGATCGTCCGTTGATCAATCGTCCGCTGTCCGGCACTTATCCGCCCGGTTCGACCTACAAGCCGTTCATGGCGCTGGCGGCGCTGGAGCTGGGCAAGCGCAAGCCGTCCGACTCCATCCGCGATCCCGGCTTCTTCTGGCTCGGCAACCACAAGTTCCGCGACGACAAGGAAGGCGGCCACGGCGTGGTCGACATGTACCGCTCGATCGTCGTGTCTTGCGACACCTACTATTACATGCTGGCCAACGACCTCGGCGTCGACGCCATCCACGATTTCATGAAGCCGTTCGGTTTCGGCCAGATCACCGGCATCGACCTTGAACACGAGCGCAAGGGCCTGTTGCCGTCGACCACCTGGAAGAGCAACGCCTACCGCAAGCCGGAGCAGCGCAAGTGGTACGCCGGCGAAACCATTTCTCTGGGCATCGGCCAGGGCTACAACGCCTTCACGCCGATCCAGATGGCGCACGCCACCGCGACGCTGGCCAACAACGGTGTCGTCATGAAGCCGCACCTGGTCAAAATGATCGAAGACGGCGTCACGCATGAGCGCACCGTGACCGTGCCGAAGGAAAGCTACCGCATTCCGCTCAAGCAGGAAAACATCGACGTCATCAAGCAAGCCATGGTCGGCGTGAACAAGGAAGGTACCGGCGCGCGCGTGTTTGCCGGCGCCGAATACACCTCGGCCGGCAAGAGCGGCACCGCGCAGGTGGTGTCGATCAAGAAGAACGAAAAGTACGACGCCAAGCGCCTCGCCACGCATTTGCTGGATAATGCGCTGTTCACGGCGTTTGCCCCCGCCGACAAGCCGCGCATCGCGCTGTCGGTCATCGTCGAAAACGGCGGCTGGGGCGCGGAAGCCGCGGCGCCGCTGGCGCGCAAGGCGATCGACTTCTATCTGCTCGGCAAGCGTCCCGGCGACAAGACCAAACCGGCCGGCAAGGGCGATGACGCCGCTGCTGCCGCAGCAGCTACCGGACCGGATCCGGTCGGCAACGACATCAGGGATTGAACAACACCATGAGTTTGCACCGACCCCCTCTCTGGCAAATCATCAAACCGCACCTGGCGGTGTTTGACGGCGCGCTGTCGCTGATCATTTTCCTGATCATGTCGGTCGGCATCGTCACGCTGTATTCGGCGGGCATGAACTTCCCCGGCCGCGTCGAAGACCAGTTGCGCAATATTCTGGTTGCCTTCATCGTCATGTGGATTGCGGCCAATGTCTCGCCGCAGACGCTGTTGCGGTTTGCCGTGCCGATTTACACCATCGGCGTGGCGCTGCTGATCGCCGTGGCGCTGTTCGGCATCGTCAAGAAAGGGTCGCGACGCTGGCTCAACATCGGCATGGTCGTACAGCCCTCTGAAGTCATGAAAATCGCCATGCCGCTGATGCTGGCCTGGTACTTCCAGAAACGCGAAGGCATGATCCGCTGGCCGGTATTCCTGATCGCGGGGGTGCTGCTGGCGGTACCGGTCGGGCTGATCATTCGTCAGCCTGACCTTGGCACCGGGGTGCTGGTGCTGGCGGCTGGTTTCTATGTCATCTTCTTTGCCGGTTTGTCATGGAAAGTGCTGACCGGCTTGTGCGTGGCCGGCGCCGCCAGCCTGCCGGTGATCTGGTCGGTATTGCATGACTACCAACGCCAGCGCGTGATGATGCTGATCGATCCGACGTCCGATCCGCTCGGCAAGGGTTTCCACATCATCCAGTCGACCATCGCCATCGGCTCCGGCGGCATCACCGGCAAGGGCTGGCTGATGGGCACGCAGACGCATCTGGAATTCATTCCCGAACGCACCACCGACTTCATCTTTTCGGTGTATTCGGAAGAATTCGGCCTGATCGGCAACCTGATCCTGCTGGTGCTGTACCTGCTGCTGATCGGTCGCGGGCTGATGATCACCGCCAACGCGCCGACGCTGTTCACGCGCTTGCTGGGCGGCGCGATCACCATGATTTTCTTCACCTACGCCTTCGTGAACATGGGCATGGTCAGCGGCATCCTGCCGGTGGTCGGCGTGCCGCTGCCGTTCATGAGCTACGGCGGCACCGCGCTGGTCACGCTGGGCCTGGGCGCGGGCATTCTGATGAGCATTCAGCGACATCGCAAGCTGGTGCAGACTTAGGCCGGGCCATCCGGACAGTTTCTCTTTGTAACGTTAGTTTCTCCCGACAGACATTTCGGGGATGCTTCCGATACTCTGGTATCGTTGCGCTTGCCTGTGTTTGCAAGCCTGATAAAACTAACAAGTCTGGGAAGATTGCAATGCGAGATTTTCTTGCCCGCTCGGCGTTTCTGTCGAGCCCATCGCGCCTGTTGCGCTATGTTTCAATTCTGGCGCCGCTGGCGCTGGCGGCCTGCGGCAGCGCGCCGCCG
>NZ_AKJW01000066.1 GCF_000282135.1 Herbaspirillum sp. CF444 | reverse complement strand
CTGGATTGGATGCCGGCGCCTGATTCGATCAGTACGTCATGTCGGGCGGCAAGCAGTTTTTTTATCGTCTCCGGGGTTGCTGCAACGCGGGTTTCTCCATTCCGGCTTTCGACGGGGATGCCTAGCTTCATGCAAAGCTCCTGCTGTTATATATTTGTGGAAGGTGTCTCGAACGGCACGTCTGGAATGCCCGATAAGGAAGCATTCCAGACGGAGGGCGGATTAGAACGCGTGGCGAATCCCGGTGGTCAAGCCCAGGCGATTGCCGAACAAGGTGCCGGATGCGGCGCCGAGTGTGGTCCAGGCGCCGGTTACCTTGGTGTAATCAGCCGTGAAGTAGACATCGGTGCGCTTGCTGAAGGCGTAGTCCAGCGTCGGCGCCACGGTGACGCGCGTACCGCTGGTGCCGGCGTGTTTCAGCTTGTCGAAATACACCGCATTCCACAGGCTCCATGGACCGTTGATATTCCATTTGAAACCGGCAGAGTAGGAGTTGTTTTTGTAGTCGGCGATATCCAGTTTGTTATTGATATACGCCAGGTACCACTTGACCGATCCCACCGTGTAAGTACCGCCCAGACTCCAGGCCGTCTGTTTGCTGTTGGCGCTGATGGCGGAGGAGAAATAAGTCGTCGAATTGTTCAGGGTCTGATACGCGCCACCAACATGCAACGGGCCATTGTCATAGGCCAGACTGACGGCCTTCGACGCGCCATTGTTGATATCACCGGCGACTTCACCGGCACTGTAAGCGACGTTGGCGGTCAGTCCATTCCAGGTTTGCGCGTAACGAACGGTGTTGTCCAGACGCGCACCCATGGTGTAATTGCCGCCTTGGAAACCGATCGTCTGCGTGACGTTGGACATGACGTAGACGTCATAGCTGACCATCATGTCATGAATGACAGCGTACTGGCGACCCAGTGTCACTTTGCCGAAATTGCCTTGCAATCCAACCAGCGATTCGCGACCGAACAGGCGGGTGCCGGTGGTCGGTTGCTGTTGCAGAGCACCCGTGTCGGTGCCGAAGCCGGCTTCAAGGGAGAACAGGGCGCTCATGCCGCCACCCAGATCTTCTGTTCCCTTGAAACCGATACGGCTGCCGCTGAGCGGACCGCCTGCCAATTGCACCTTGCTGCCGCCGGCGGCATTTTCATTGGTGCTGTAACGCACCGACGAATCGACAATGCCGTAGATCGTGACGTTGCTTTGCGCATACGCGGTGCAGCTCAATGTACTGAGAACTGCTGCGGCTAGAGCTATTTTTTTCATTCCTACTCCCTTGTAAGTAATAAGTGCTACACCCTCAAACCAGACTACATTCGCACCATGGCAGCAAGCCATGCCTCAATAATCGACCGCCAGGATGTCAGTCAAAACGGTCGAAATTCTTTCTACGTCAGTGCCGCGACGGCTTGCGCCATGCGTCGGCAACCTTCTTCAATGACCTCGATGCCGGTGGCGATCGACATGCGGAAATACGGCGACACGCCATAAGCGGATCCGGCCACCAGGGCGACGCCGGTGCTTTCCAGGAAGTACATGACGACGTCGATATCGCTCTCCAGGGACTGTCCCTGTGGCGTCTTGCGGCCCAGCAAGCCGCCGCAATTGACAAACAGATAGAAGGCGCCGCCGGGAGTACGGCAGCTCAGGCCGGGGATCGCATTGAGCAATGCCAGTCCGCGATCGCGGCGCTGGCGATAGACGGCGGCGAAGTCTGCAATGAACGATTGGTCGCCGGTGAGCGCGGCCAATGCGGCGGCCTGGCTGACCGAGCTCGGATTGCTGGTCGATTGCGACTGCAAGATGTCGAGCGCGGCGATCAGGTCCGATGGTCCGGCGGCGTAACCGATGCGCCAGCCGGTCATGGCATAAGTTTTTGAGACGCCATTGATCACCAGTGTGCGTTTGCGCAATTCGGGTGCCGCATTGAGCAAGTGGGGCGTAGACGCACCGTCAAAGCGGATGTGTTCGTAGATGTCGTCGGTCATGATCATCACTTGCGGATGACGCGCCAGTACATCGGCCAACGCACGATATTCGGCAAGCGTGTAGGCGGCGCCGGTGGGATTGCTGGGCGAGTTGATGATCAGCCATTTGGTGCGCGCGGTTATCGCGGCGCTGAGCAGCGCCGGGGTCAGCTTGAAGCCGTCTGCTTCGGTGCAAGCGACGATGACCGGCGTGCCGTCGCAGGCCATGACCATGTCAGGATAGGAGACCCAATAGGGTGCCGGCACCAGCACTTCGTCGCCGGCTTCGACGGTGATGGCCAGCGCGTTGAAGATCGCGTGCTTGGCGCCGCAGGTGGTGATGATGTCGCTGGCGTCGTAGACCAGATTGTTTTCCCTGGCCAGCTTGGCGGCGATGGCATTGCGCAATGCCGGCGTGCCGGCCGTTGGGGTGTAGCGTGTTTCGCCACGTTCAATGGCCGCGCATGCCGCTTGCCGGATATGCGCAGGGGTGTCGAAATCCGGTTCGCCCACGACCAGGTTGACGATGTCTTTTCCCTGGCGACGCAGTTCGGAGGCGCGTTCTGCCGCGGCGCTGCTGGGTGATTGTTTGATGCGGCGCACGCGGCCGGCGATGCGTGATGAGGTCACACTAGCTCTCCAAAGGCAAATAAGAGCGCCTAAGGTAAGCTCGCATAGTTGATTTAGCTAAGACGACTTTCGTCTGGCAAAATAACGTCGTCTTATGGGTGATCGGAAAAGACGATGGGCGTTTCCCGAAACCGGCTCAGTTCAGGCTTGCATCCGATTTTTTGATCGAGGCTCGGGAAGCCATATGCCAAAAGGGTTACAGGCTGGTTTGGCGAAGCCTCCCGGCGGCTGCGATGGCGGCATGAAAAATATTTTGTATAAATAATTTGTGTGGCGCCATCTGTGTTGAACCTGCAACGTCCTGCGTCATACAAAATACTTCTGTCGCGATAGCGTTATCATTGGACGCATAAAAAATTCTAAAGAACAACAAGTTGCAACCGATCGTAAACATGCATCCGTCCACGGTTTGACAATGGCGTGATTCTTGCATTGCTGTCTGGTTGAACTGCAAGGAGATGAATCGTGAATCTGCGCCGCCTGAAGTATTTTGTCAAAATCGTTGATATCGGCAGCCTGACGCAAGCTGCCGAAATTTTGCATATCGCGCAACCGGCCTTGAGCCAGCAACTGGCGACGCTGGAAGGCGAATGCCGTCAGCAATTGTTGGTGCGGACCAAGCGCGGCGTGACGCCGACCGAAGCCGGCAGCACGCTGTACAGGCATGCACAAATCATTTTGCGTCAGGTTGAGCAGGCGCAGAATGATGTAAAGAAATCGGGGCAAGCCTTGTCCGGCAACGTCTCCGTCGGCCTGTCGCCGGGCACCGCGGCATCGGCGTTGTCGTTGCCCTTGTTGCAGACGGTGCGCGCACGTCATCCCGGCATTTTGTTGTATATCAACGAGAATTTCGGTACGACGCTCAGCGAACTGATCATGAACGGCCGCATGGATATGGCCGTGCTGTATGGCGACAAGTCATTTCACGGCTTGTCCTACAAGCCCTTGCTGAAGGAAGATCTCTATCTGGTGGCGCCGACTTGCCTGCATCTGCAGGGCAAGGAAATACCGCTGGCGCAATTGCAGGATATCGAACTGCTGCTGCCACGTCCCTATAACTATGTGCGCAAGTATGTCAACGAGGCATTCATGGGAGCGCAGATGGTGCCGCGCGTGGTGGCCGAGATTGAATCCGCCGCGACCTTGTCGGCGGCGATCGGCGCTGGACTCGGCGCCACCATCTTGCCGGTGTCGGCCGCCCGCGTGATCGCTTCGTCTGGCAACGCGACCTTGCAGCGGATTGTCAATCCGGTGATTCTGGCGCCGCTGTCCTTGTGCGAATCGGATCATCTTCCGCTTTCGGAGCCGGCACGCGCGGTCAAGGATATTTTGCTGGAACTGGTGGATGATCTGGCCCGTGACAGCGGTCTGGCCGAGCGTCAGGAGCCGATCGAACAGCTTTGATTGCCCTGGGTCGCATGCTTGCGCGGCGCGCCTCCCGGGCGCTGTCATCCGGTGCCGGCAATAATCCATAAGACTGCCTTATCCCTACAAAGCCAATCCGTCTTATCGCAATTTCCTGTGGCCGTATATATTGGGCTAACAGAAATCGAGACGCATCGCGGATCGGAAAACGCACGTTTCGGGCTTGGATAAGGTAACAAAAGATGGATCTAAAAAAAATAAAATCGCTGGTGGAATTGCTGCATCACTCGCGCCTGACGGCGTTGGAATTGAGTGAAGACGGTGACAGCCTGCGTCTGGAAAGACATGTTCCCGGCGCTGCCGGCGCCGCCATCGCGCAGGCCGCCGCAGATTCGGCCGGCCGGAGCGCCGGTGCAGAACCGGCGACGCCGGCGGCGAATATTGCGCCCGCCAAGCCTCCCGGTGCGGCAATGCCGGTAGTGCCGTTTCATGTCGTCAAGGCGTCGATGCAAGGCATTCTCCATCTCACGCCTGCTCCCAACGAAGCGGCATTTGTCGGCATCGGCGACCAGGTTCAGGCAGGGCAAGTCATTTGCGTGATTGAAGCGATGAAGATGTTCAATACCATCGAGACGGAAGCGGCAGGGCGGGTGGTTGCCATACTTGCCGAAGCAGGGGCGGAGGTGAAGCAGGGGCAGCCGCTGTTTCATATCGAATAAACCGTCGCCTGTTCGCTGCGGTTCGCCGATGTCGGGGCGCCGGAAAATCATTCGACCTCCATTCCACCAACTCCACCAACTTCGTCACTGTCCATGCTCAAGAAGGTACTCATTGCCAACCGCGGAGAAATCGCTTTGCGCATTCAACGCGCCTGTCGCGAACTCGGTATCGAAACGGTCGCCGTTTATTCAGAAGCCGACGCCGATGCCAAGCATGTGCGGCAGGCGACGCAATCCTTGTGCATCGGTCCGGCACATCCCGGTAAAAGTTACCTGAACAAACTGGCTTTGCTGCAAGCTGCGCAATTGTGCGGCGCCGATGCAATTCATCCGGGTTATGGGTTTCTATCCGAAAACGCCGAGTTTGCGGAAATGATCGAGCAGGCCGGCCTGATTTTCGTCGGCCCGTCGGCGGCCTCGATTCGCATCATGGGCGACAAGATAGCGGCCAAGCGCGCCATGAAGCAAGCCGGCGTGCCCTGCGTACCCGGCTCCGACGGCGCGCTGGCGGCCGATCCGCAAGCATTGAAACAGGCGGCCCGCGACATCGGTTATCCGGTCATCGTCAAGGCTGCCGGCGGCGGCGGCGGCAAGGGCATGCGCGTGGTCCATGCCGAGCAGCAGTTGCTGGAAGCGGTCGCACTCACGCGTGAAGAGGCGCGCCGCGCCTTCGGCAATCCCGAGCTGTATATGGAAAAATTCCTGGAGCATCCGCGTCACGTGGAAATCCAGGTGCTATGCGATGGCCATGGCAATGCATTCTGGTTGGGCGCGCGCGATTGCTCCATGCAGCGGCGGCATCAGAAGGTGATGGAAGAAGCGCCGGCGCCGGGCATCGCGGACGAGATCCTGCGGGAAGTCGGCGAGCGCTGCGTCAATGCCTGCCGTCAGATCGGCTATCGCGGCGCCGGCACCTTCGAATTCCTGTTTGAGGATGGTCGTTTCTATTTCATCGAAATGAATACCCGCCTGCAAGTCGAACACCCGGTCACCGAATTGACCAGCGGCATCGACATCGTGCAAGCGCAGCTCAATGTCGCCGGTGGCGCCATGCTGACGCTGCGGCAGTCGGAGATCGGCTGCCACGGCCACGCCATCGAATGCCGCATCAATGCCGAAGATCCCTATTCATTCCTGCCTTCGCCCGGCGCCATTACCGGTTGGGATATCCCGGGCGGCAATGGCGTGCGCATCGATTCGCATGCCGGTGTCGGCTATGTGGTGCCGCCCTATTACGATTCGATGATTGCCAAACTGATCGTGCATGCGCCAACCCGCGAACAGGCTTTGGTGCGTATGCGCGGCGCCCTGGAGGAAATGCAGGTGGGCGGTATTTTGACCAATCTGGGACTGCATCGCGAACTGATCGCCGAACCCGGATTCATGGCCGGCAGCGTCGATATTCATCATCTCGAACGCTGGCTCAAGCAACGGAACGCATCGTGAACAAATCTCTCTCCGTCAAAACAAGCGAACCGGCAACGGATCCGGCGCAAGAACAGGAAGGCCGTTTGCAACAGATGAATATCAGCATGCTCGGCACGCGAGCGATTTTGTTCGAAGCGCCGGGAGACATGGATATTCAGCATCAACGGCGCATCTGGAGCATGGCGCAGCGCTTTGCCGACTGGCCCGGCGTGCGCGAAGCCGTACCCGGCATGACCAATCTGATGTTGACGTTCAGGCAGTCGCCAGCAGATCTGGCGAGCTTGTTTTCCGCGCTGCGCGACGCCTGGGAGCAGGAAGCCGAGCTCGTCATTGAGGGGCGTCAGATCGAGTTGTCCGTGACCTATGGCGGCGAGGGCGGACCGCATCTTGCCGATGTGGTGGCCCATACCGGCTTGTCGATCGATGACATCGTCCATTTGCACGCCGCGCCGCTCTACACCGTCTATGCCTTGGGGAGTCATCCCGGTTACTGCTATCTGGGCGGCATGGATCCGCGCATCGCCACGCCGCGCCGCAAGGTGCCGGTGGTGCGCTTGCCCGGCGGTTCGGTGTCGATCGGCGGAGCCCAGACCGGCGTGTCCGCCTCTGCCGGCCCAAGCGGCTGGAGCACGATCGGTCATACTGAAATGGTCTTCTTCGATCCGTCGAAAGCGCAGCCGGCGACCTTGTCGCCGGGAGATCTGATCCGGTTTCGTATCGGGAAGGTGATGAAATGATTGAAATTCTTGCTACCGGCGCGCTCAGCACAGTGCAGGATCTCGGCCGTGAGGGTTCGTTGCGTTTCGGCGTCGGCACTTCAGGTGCGATGGATGACCTGGCGCTGGCCATCGGCAATATCTTGTTGGGCAACGATGGCAATGCCGCTGCCATCGAGGTGCCGATCCTGCCGTTCAAGCTCCGTTTTCTGGACGATACCGATTTCGCCTTGACCGGCGCCAACTGCGATGCGCGGCTGGATGCCCAGGAAATTCCGCCATGGTGGTGCCTGCATGCGAGCAAAGGCCAGGTGCTTACGCTCGGCGTGCCGCAATCCGATGCACGCGCTTATCTGTGCCTGGCGGGCGGCATCGATGTCGCCGAAGTACTGGGCTCGCGCAGCACGCAGATGCGCGGCAACTTCGGCGGCCTGGAAGGACGGCCCTTGAAGAAGGGCGATCTCCTGCGTAGCGTGGCGCGTGCACCGGGAGCGACGCCGCGTTCGGCGATTTCCCTCCACGGTTTTGGCGTGCGTCCGCCGGCTTTCGGTTTGCCCTTGCACGCCGCCGGTCAGGATGGCGCGACGGCGACTGCGGTACGCGTGCTGCCGGCAGGCGAATACGAGTCTTACACCGACGCGTCGCTGGAACAATTCTGGCAAGCCTGCTGGCAAGTCACGCCGCAAAGCGATCGCTATGGCTATCGGTTGAAGGGGCCGGTGCTGGCGGCCAGGAGCGTGATCGAAAAACGTTCGCACGGCATCGTGCCCGGCGTGATTCAGGTGCCCCAGAGCGGTCAGCCGATCATCCAGTTGCGCGACGCCCAACCCTCGGGCGGGTATCCCAAGATCGGTACGGTCATCGAGGCCGACCTCTGGCGGCTCGGCCAGACCAGAATCGGCGAATCGATTCGCTTCCTGCAAGTGTCGTACCAGGAAGCGGTCGCCGCCGAAGAAGAAAAGCAGCGCTATCTGGCGCAGTTGAGTCAAGCCGTGCAATTGCAACGCAAGGCCCATAGCTGATGATTGCGGAGTCTGTATGAATAACGATGAATTGCGGGAACTCATCACCCTGATGGAAACCGGTGATCTCAATGTACTGGAACTGCGCCGGCCGGCATTCAGGCTGCGCCTGGAAATCGCCGGGGAGGCACGCCGCGGCGCTCCGGCGTTGACCGATGCCGTCGTCGGCATGGCCGGCGCCGTCGATAGCGCCGCTACGGTGGTGACGGCGCCCGGTTTCGGCATCTTCAGCACACGCCACCCGGCGCGCCAGGAAGCGTATTGCGAAGACGGTGCGCAGGTTGCCTGCGGCGACACGCTGGCCATGTTGCGGATCAATGAAATCTATATTCCGGTGCTCAGTCCGGCAAGCGGAAGACTGCGCCGACTGGTCGCCGACGAAACCTTGATCGGCTATGCCGCGCCCTTGTTTGAAATCGTTGCGCAATGATGGCAAAACAAAAAGACAGGAAAGCATCATGAAAATTGACTTGAACGCCGATATCGGCGAAGGCTTCGGCTGCTACACGATGGGGGATGACGAGGCGCTCATGGAGATCATTTCGTCGGCCAATATTGCTTGCGGTTTTCATGCCGGAGATCCGGTCATCATGGATCGCACCATCCGGCTGGCCGCCCGGCGCGGCATCGATATCGGCGCGCACGTCGGTTTTCCCGATATGCTGGGATTCGGTCGTCGTCAGATTCAGGCCGATCCGCACGAACTGAGCAACTATGTGGTGTATCAGCTGGGGGCGTTGTCGGGCCTTGCCAGGCGCGCCGGCTGCAAGATGACCCACATGAGCTTTCATGGCGCATTGGGGAATATGGCCGCCGCCGACGATGCCTTGGCCGATCCCCTGGTGAAGGCGATTGCCGAATTCGATCCCGGGCTGATCATCAGTGTCTCCACCAACACCGCGATCGAGCGCGCCGCGGAACGTTATGGCCTGACCTGCGCCACGGCCTTTCTGGCCGATCGCGCTTACGACGATCAGGGCGCCCTGGTATCGCGCAAATTGCCAGGGGCGGTGATTGAAGACAAGGCTGCCGTTTTGCAGCGCGTTGTCGAACTATTGCAGGATGGTTGCATCCGCTCCATCTCCGGCAACAAGCTGGAAATGAAGGTCAGGCAGATCCTGGTGCATGGCGACACCGGCGGCGCCGTGGCATTGGCCGGGTCGATCCGGCAGGCGATTGCGGACGCCGGCGGCGATGTCGTGCCGGTGTCCCGACTGGTCTGATGGTTGTGTATCTGTCGCGTATCGATATTGCAGCACGCATAAGCTTGTCTTATCCCCTCAAAGCCATTCCATCTTGGCGGCCTTGAGACCCCTCATATATAGTCAATTGCACAGGATGGCGCCGTTCCCGACGGTCATCCGATTCCAGTTTCATCAGAGAAAGAAGAGCTCATGCCATTTTCAGATTACAAGACTGCCCTGGTTACCGGCGCCTCCACAGGGATGGGCGCGGCAATCGTCGAACGATTCTGCAAGGAAGGCCTGGAAGTTCATGCGCTGGCGCGCAGTGAAGACGCACTCAACGCGCTGGCGGCCAAGACCGGTTGCATACCTCACGTCCTCGATGTGCGCAATTTGCCGGAATTGACCCGGCTTTCGCAATCGGTGCAGTTTGACATTCTGGTCAACAACGCCGGCATTTCCACGCCGGGCTCCATCCTCAATGCCAGCGAAAGCGACGTCGACTCGCAGGTCGAGATCAATTTGCAGGCGGTGCTGCATCTGGTGCGGCTGATCATGCCGGGCATGGTCAACCGCGATCGCGGGCATATCGTCAACATCAGTTCGATTGCGGCGATCTACAATTTCAATGGCAATTCCATCTATCACGCCACCAAGGCGGGCATTCATGCCTTGTCGCGACAGTTGCGCGTCGATGCGCTGGGCAAGCGCGTGCGCGTGACGGAAATCTGTCCCGGTCGCGTCGCCACCGATATTTTCGGCCATGTCCATGGCGACATAGAAGCCGCCCGCAAGCAATTCATCGATGGCTTCGAGTTGCCGCAGGCATCCGACATTGCCGATGCGATCGCATTTGCGATTGCCGCGCCGATCGCCGTCAATATCGGCAACATCGAGATCATGTCGACCCTGCAGGTCTGCGGTGGTTTGACCACGCTCAAGCCCGAGGCGTCCTGATTTACCTGCCGGCAATGCAGGCGACTTCCTTTGCATTGCCGGCAACATCCCTTCACCCAGCGAATACCGTACAGAAAGCAAGAGGCAAACATGGAACACATTGGCGCGCGTAGAAACCCATCGGCCCCGCAAGCAAGCGCAGCCGTGATCGAAAAACTGAAACACATTCCCGCCGCACTGATCAGCGACAACATGCGTCGTATCGTCGGCACCTCCAATCTGCGCCCGATGCATCGTGGCGGCGTGCTGGTCGGTACGGCGGTGACGGTGCGGGTGCGCCGCGGCGACAATCTGGCGATTCATCGGGCCTTCGATTTCTGCCGTCCCGGCGATGTCATGGTCATCGACGGCGGTGGCGACACCACGCAGGCATTGATGGGGGAAATCATGTGCAGCTATGCCGAAAAGCTCGGCCTGGCCGGCTTGGTCCTCGACGGCGCGATTCGCGATATCGCCGCGATCCGGGAAAAGGATTTCCCGGTGTTCGCCCGCGGCGTCACCCACAAGGGGCCTTACAAATGCGGTCCGGGCGAAATCAATGTGCCGGTCAGCATCGACGGACTGGTGATCAATCCGGGCGACATCATTGTTGCCGATGATGATGGCATGGTCGCTTTTGAACAGGCGGAAGCCGACTACCTGATCGTCAAGGCGCTCGAACAGATCGAACGCGAACACGCCACCATGGCGCAGATTCGGGAAGATCGCTATGACCGCTCCTGGATTGACGCGCTGGAAGCCAATAGCGCGCGTTAAGCCAAGCCGGGCAAGGATGATCCGGCAGTAACGGCAAGGTTCGGAGCGACGCGGCGCACAGCAGCGCCTCCGGATTGCATGCCAATAAAAAACATATCGGAGATAAGCATGAGCAACAATATATTGGTCACGCGCGCCACTTTTCCTGAAGTCCTGGACAAGCTGCGCGGACAATTCGACGTCATCGACAATCAAAGCGATACCCCGTGGTCGCAATCCGAACTGATCGCCAGGCTGCAGGGAAAATGCGGTGCCGTCACCCATGGCAGCGACAAGATCGATGCAGTCCTGCTGGATGCCTGTCCGGATCTCAAGGCGGTGTGCAATGTCGGTGTCGGCTACAACAACATCGACGTTGCCGCCTGCACCAAGCGCGGCGTGCTGGTGACCAATACTCCCGATGTGCTGACCGAAACCACGGCCGACTTCGGTTTTGCCTTGCTGATGGCGACCGCGCGCCGGATTGCCGAATCGGACCGCTATGTACGCGCGCGCCAGTGGCACAAGACCGGTGTGCATGACATGTTGCTGGGCGCCGACATACACGGCGCGACCATGGGCATTCTGGGCATGGGGCGTATCGGCCAGGCGATTGCCCGGCGCGGTGCGCATGGTTTCAACATGCGCGTCATTTATCACAATCGCTCGCGCCTGAGCGCTGACATCGAGCAGCAATGCCAGGCGCACTACGTCTCCAGGGATGAACTGTTCGGGCAAGCCGATCATCTGATCGTGGTCGTGCCTTATTCCGCATCGTCACATCACGCCATTGGCCATGCCGAACTGCGTCAGATGAAAAGAAGCGCGACCGTGATCAACATCGCTCGCGGCGGCGTCATCGATGATGCCGCGTTGGCACAGGCATTGCAGGACGGCACCATTGCGGCGGCGGGCCTGGATGTGTTCGAAGGGGAGCCGAACGTGCGTCCCGATTTGCTCGATATTCCCAATGTCGTGCTGACGCCGCATATCGGCAGTGCTTCGATGAGGACGCGCTTGGCCATGGCGCTGCTGGCGGCGGACAATCTGCTGGCAATCTGTAGCGCCGGCGCCGTCGATATTGCGCCGTTGACGCCGGTCAATCCCGAGGTGCTGACACATCCATTGCGCTTGCGCGCCTAGCTCGCTTGCCGGGCATTTCTTTGTGGATCGGTTGGAATGAAGGCATGGCGGACGGGCATGATTTGCCCGCCTGACAGGCCGCCGACGATGCCTCGGATGCGGTGAGCGTCCCCAAATTGGGGATGCCCGCACCATCCGGGATAGTTGTTGCACCACCATGCCGGAAACTTATCATCCCAGATGAAAAGCATCTTTTCATATGGCTTTCGTTGCGCGTATTCTCTTCGACATACTGAATTGCATGCGGCAAGAATGTGCGGAAGTGATAAAGAGGGAGAAACACCATTAATCAGCATCTCAATTTTTCGGCGATTTTACAGGGCGAGTATGCCGATCTGCTATGGAAGGGGATCGTCCTGACGCTTGAGTTGACGGTCGCCTCATGGCTGTTGGCCCTGGTGCTGGGAACCGTTCTGGCCACGGTCAGAATGACCAATCGTAGGCTGGCCAGGATCGTGGTGGGCTGCTTCGTTGCCTATCACCGCAATGTTCCCATGCTGGTGCAGATCATGATGTGGTATTTCGCATTGCCGTCTTTATTGCCCGTCGGTGCGCAGCTCTGGATCAATCAGTTCAACGGGGAATTCCTGTATTCGGTGATCGCCATCGGCCTGTGCATGGCGGCCTATGTTTCCGAGGATATCCGCAGCGGACTGCGCGCGATTCCCCATGGGCAGTTCGAGGCATCGCGTGCGCTTGGTCTGAGTTATATCCGCAGCATGCGCTTTGTGATTCTGCCGCAGGCCATGCGTATCGCGGTGCCGCCGCTGATCAACCATACCGTGCTGTTGTTCAAGAATACCAGCCTGGCCATGGCCATCGGCGTGGCTGAGCTGACGTATGCCACGCGCCAGATCGAGAATTACACCTTCCGCACCTTCGAAGCCTATTTTCTGGCAAGCGCCTGGTATCTGGCCCTGTCGCTGGCGCTGATGGGCGCGGGGGCCTTGCTGGCGCGTCACTACCGCATTCCGGGGAGCAAGTAGCCGATGTTTGAAATCTTAAGCAATTACTGGGATCTGCTGCTGCTCGGTCAATATCCGAGTGGTCCGCTGGGCGGCCTCAGCATCACGTTGATCCTGTCGCTGCTGGGGCTGGGACTGGCCTTTCCGGTGAGCATCGTACTGGCATTGGCGCGCATCAGTCCGATCGCGGCCGTGCGCATTCCCGCCACGGTCCTGGTGTATGTGATTCGCGGCATTCCCCTGATCATGGTGATCTTCTGGGTGTATTTTTTTCTGCCGCTCCTGATCGGCCGCACGATCACCGGCTTTACCACGATGCTGTGCACCCTGGTGATCTATCAAAGCGCCTATTTGTCGGAAGTTATCCGTGCCGGCATGGAAGCCTTGCCCAAGGGCCAGATCGAAGCCTCGCGTGCGCTTGGTCTCGGCTATTTCAGAACCATCCGTTTTGTGATTCTGCCGCAAGCGCTGTACAACATGATGCCTAGCATGATCAGTCAGTTCGTCTCGACGATCAAGGAAACGTCGCTCGGTTATGTCATCAACGTGCCAGAGATCACCTTCGCCGCGAATCAAGTCAACAATCAATTGCTGACGCAGCCGCTTGCCGTTTTTTCCATCCTGGCGTTGGTTTATTTCCTGCTCTGTTTTTCTTTCACCGAATTGGCTGATTACATCGAGCGCCGCATCACCAAAAAGCGCGATGGAAAACACAAGAAAATCAAGCTTGGCAAGCCGTCCAAGCGCAACTATATCGCCATGTCAACTGCCACCGCCAGCAAGGAAAATTCATGATCATTTTTACCGACGTCAACAAGTGGTACGGCAATTACCATGCGCTCGTCAACGTCAATGCGCAAGTCAAGCGCGGAGAAGTGGTGGTGGTCTGCGGACCATCGGGATCGGGTAAATCAACGCTGATCCGCACGGTCAACCGGCTCGAGGATATTCAGAAGGGCCAGATTGCCTTCGACGGACAAGACGTCAATGCAGCAGGGCTCGACCTGAACAAGTTTCGTACCCGGGTCGGATTCGTGTTCCAGCAATTCAATTTGTTCCCGCATCTGTCCGTATTGGAAAACATCATTCTTTCGCCGACGCGAGTCAATGGCCTCAAGCGCAGCCTGGCAAAGGAGAAGGCGCTGGGCTTGCTGGAGCGCGTCGGGTTGTCGTCGAAGGCGGATTCCTATCCTGGTCAATTGTCGGGAGGCCAGCAACAGCGTGTGGCAATCGCGCGCGCGCTTGCCATGGATCCGCCTGCAATGCTGTTCGATGAACCCACCAGCGCACTCGATCCGGAAATGGTCGGCGAGGTGCTCAATGTGATGAAAGGCCTGGCCCGCGACGGCATGACGATGATGTGCGTGACTCACGAAATGGGATTCGCGCGCGAGGTCGCCGATCAGGTCTGGTTCATGGACGCCGGCGTGATCCTGGAAAAAGCCGAACCCGAAAAATTCTTTTCACGGCCCGAACATCCGCGCGCGCAACGTTTCTTGTCGGATTTGCGCTCGCATTGACATTGATTATCTGCGGATTCGTCCTGATCAAGCGAATCCACATTTCTTTGTCCTTGCCTTTTTCATTTTCAAGGCTGCAAGGACTTCCCATAAGACCTGTTCCAAGAAAAACTGAGGAGCTTTACAACATGAAACTCAATCGATTGCTTTCCGGGCTCTTGCTCTCCTGTATTGCCGCTTTGACGCTGCAGGCGCGCGCCGATCAATTGCAGGAAGTCAATGCGCGCAAGGAGCTTATCTGCGGCGTCTATGCTGACGTCGTTCCATTTTCCTATCCGGATCAAAAGACGCGCGCCCTGGTCGGCATGGACGTCGATCTGTGCAATGCGCTGGCGAAAGAAATGGGACTGAAGCCGACGCTCAAGCCACTGTCGGTGGAGGCACGGATTTCTGAAGTGAAGATGGGGCGCGTGGATCTGGTGATCGCCAACCTGGCCTACACCAAGACGCGTGGCGAGCAGATCGAATTCAGCAATGCTTACTACATCACCAAAGAGGTGTTGCTGGTGAAAAAAGCAGATGCCGCCAAGACGCTGACCGATTTTGAAGGCAAGCGCATCAGCGCCACCAAGGGCTCGACTTCCGAGCAATCGATTCACCTGGCGGTCAAGAATGGCGTGCCGGTCACCTTCCAGGATACCGGCTCGGCCTATCTGGCATTGCAACAGAACAAGGTGTCGGGCTTCGTCACCAACATGATGACGGCGATCCAGTTCGTGCAGCAAACCAAGGGCTCGCCGGACGAATTGGCGATCCTGCGCGAACCAATGGTGCTTGAGCCGATTGGCGCCGGCATGCGCAAAGGCGAACCGGCCTTTGCAGCAGCGGTCAATAAAGCCCTGATGGGACTGGAAGCCAGCGGCGAGTTCAAGAAAATCTGGGACAAATGGCTCGGCCCCGATACCAAGTACGGCATCACGCGTACGGAGAAAATTGCTCCTTTGAGCGAACTGAAATTCCAGCCGCTGCAATAGGCGAATCGCCGGCGTTGCGGGCAGAAATAAGGCACAGACCTTAGCCCGCCGCGCGGATGTAGTTGCTGTCGTCGTACCTGGTGTTGTACCTGATTTCACGCGCTGTTTTAAGGGATTGATGCGTTTGCATCAATCCCTTTTTTTATTTCTCTATTTACTTTCTTTCCATGTCTACCCGAGATTTTTTTCTTGCCTTGCTGACCGTGACGATCTGGGGCGGCAATGTCATTGCCGTCAAACTGGGCGTACTCGACCTGCCGCCTTTGCTGATGACGGCGCTCCGACTCTCGATGGTGGCGTTGATGTTGATGCCGTTTGTGCGTCTGCGGCGCTGCAATTTGCGCTGGATATTGTTATTTTCGCTGACGTTTTCGACGCTGCATTTTTCCCTCATGTTTCTCGGCCTCAAAATGGCCGAAGCCGGTACCGGCGCCATCTTGCTGCAAATGGGGACGCCCATTGCGACGCTGCTGGGCGTCGCGATCTTCAGGGAGTCGCTGTCGCCGTTGCAGTTCTGCGGCCTGCTGATTTCCTTCGGCGGGGTCGTGTTGCTGACTTTTAGTCCGGCGATTCCGCCGTTACTGCCATTTTTATTGCTGCTGGCAAGCGCCTTGGCCTGGGCGATATCGAACCTGATCGCCAAGCACACGCCGCAGATCGACATGATGGAGCTGATTTGCTGGGCATCGTTTTTCGGCGTACCGCAAGTGGCGCTCCTGTCTTATGTCTTTGAGCATGGCCAACTGCAGGCCATGCTCAATGCCGGTTGGATCGCCTGGTCTTCGGTGGCGTATTGCGCGGCGCTATCGTCCACGCTCGGATATTGGCTGTGGTATGGCTTGCTGCGCCGCTACGCGATTGGAAAGATCATGCCATTGTCGTTGTTGAGCCCGGTGTTTTCGGTGTTCCTTGGTGTACTTGTCTTTAAAGACTCGGCGGATCTCAAAAAGATTGCCGGCGCCGTGATCACGGTCGGCGGTATTGTATTTGTGCAGTATTTTTCTACATCGCGAATTGCAAATGCCGATTAAAGGCCGGGTCCTGTGCAATATAGACCCAGCCCGCCATGGCTCAACTTGCCATTCGATCGTCCACTACCAGCTGGTCTCCCGCTCCGCCGTCGACGAGATCTTGTGGATTGACAGATCCGCGCCTTCGAATTCCTGTTCCGGATCAAGGCGGATGCCGATGGCTTTCCTGAGCAGGCCGTAGACGATCCAGCCGCCGGCCAGGGCGATGGCGATGCCCAGCGCGGTGCCGCACAGCTGCGCCATGAAGGATACGCCGCCGATCCCTCCCAGCGCCTTGGCGCCGAAGATGCCGGCCGCCAGTCCGCCCCAGGCGCCGCACAGGCCGTGCAGCGGCCAGACGCCGAGCACGTCGTCGATCTTCCATTTGTTTTGCGTGCGCGTGAACATCCACACGAAGATCGCGCCGGCAATGCCGCCGGTGAGCAGCGCGCCGAGCGGATGCATCAGGTCGGAGCCGGCGCACACGGCGACCAGTCCCGCCAGCGGGCCGTTGTAGACGAAGCCGGGATCGTTCTTGCCCATGACCAGCGCCACCAGCGTGCCGCCGGCCATGGCCATGAGCGAGTTGAGCGCGACCAGGCCGTTCATCTTGTCCAGGGTTTGCGCGCTCATGACATTGAAGCCGAACCAGCCGACCGTGAGGATCCAGGCGCCCAGCGCGAGGAAGGGAATGTTCGACGGCGGATGCGCGGCGACGGCGCCTTCCCTGGTGTAGCGTCCGCGTCGCGCGCCCAGCAGCAGCACCGCAGGCAGGGCGATCCAGCCGCCGACCGCATGGACCACGATGGAGCCGGCGAAGTCGTGGAATTCGGCGCCGAAAACGTTCTTGATCCAGGCCTGCACGCCGAAGTGCTGGTTCCAGGCGATGCCTTCGAAGAAGGGATACACCAACCCGACCAGCACCGCCGTGGCGATCAATTGCGGATGGAATTTGGAGCGTTCGGCGATGCCGCCGGAGATGATCGCAGGAATCGCGGCGGCAAAGGTCAGCAGGAAAAAGAATTTGACCAGTTCAAAGCCGCTGCGCGCCGCCAGCGTTTCGGCGCCGCTGAAAAAGCTGACGCCGTAGGCGACGTAGTAGCCGACGAAAAAGTAGGCGATGGTCGATACCGCAAAATCGGCGAGGATCTTGACCAGCGCATTGACTTGATTCTTGCGGCGTACGGTTCCCAGTTCCAGGAAGGCAAAGCCGGCATGCATCGCCAGGATCATGATTGCACCGAGCAAAATGAAGAGCGCATCGGCACCATTTTTGTGATCGTCCACAGAGAAATCTCCCAATAACTGTGCAAAAAAGTTTAAAAAGCACCTTATTAAGCAAAAATCATTCCATTTCGGTGCAAATTTTTAGATCGCTGAATTTAAAGGGAAATTTTTATTGCGATTGAGGCATCTGTAAAAATCGCACGCAAACTGTGCGGAGCATTGCGTCCGTTTGGTGCGGTCTGAAAAACGAGCAATTTACGCAACCTCCCTTGCATTGCCGATGAAGGCTGCGCCACGTGGAAAGAATTCAAGATTTGTTTGCTGCAATATCGAAAATGAGAAGATGAGTGCATTGCGATTTGCGCAGGTCGGCAGCTTTTCATGGAACGGTCATATTGCATTGCTACAGTGCAATTTTTCATGCCGCCAGCCAAGGAGTCCGCCATGCCCGACGACCAATCCTCTTCTTTCCCCGACAGCGGTCATAGCCGCCGCGACTTCCTGCGCGACGCAGCGCTCGGTACCGGCGCGCTGCTGACCGGCGGCGCGCTGGCGCCTGCGTCCGCGTTCGCCCAGCAAGCACCCGCGATCGTGACGTCGGAGCGCTTGCGTCCGCAAGTCGACAGCGGCGCCATGAGCGGCGACATCACGCGCGATGCCGCCATGCTGTGGAGCCGCACCGACCGTGCGGCGCGCATGGTGGTGGAGTACTCGGTCAACGAGAATTTCAAGGATGCGATCACCGTCGCCGGTCCGGCGGCGCTGGCGCGCAACGACTACACCGCGCGCGTGGACCTGCGCGGCTTGCCGGTGTCGCAGCGCTTGTACTATCGCGTGCGCTTCCAGGACTTGCAGCACGAATCGGCGTGGAGCGCGCCGGTAACGGGCAGCCTGATCATTCCCGGCGGCGGCGAGCGCGACATCAGCTTTGCGTTTTCCGGCGATGAAGCGGGGCAAGGCTGGGGCATCAACGAAGCATGGGGCGGTTATCGCGTGTATGAAACCATGCGTCGTTTCAAGCCCGATTTCTTCATCCACTCGGGCGACCAGATTTATGCCGACGGTCCGATTGAGGCCGAGGTGAAGCTCGATGACGGCAGCATCTGGCGCAATCTGGTGACGCCCGCCAAGTCCAAGGTGGCGCAGACGCTAGCCGACTACCGCGGCAACTTTGCCTACAACCTGATGGATGCCAACAAGAAGCGCTTCATGGCCGAGGTGCCTTTCCTGGTGCAATGGGACGACCACGAGGTGCGCAACAACTGGTATCCGGGCCAGGTGATCGGCGCGGCGGAGAAGCGCTATCAGGAGCGTGAACTGAACGTGTTGAAGCAACGCGCCCGGCAGGCGATGTTCGAGTACAACCCGTTCCGCATCGACGTCGCCGATCCGGATCGCATCTATCGCGCATTCAATTACGGTCCGTTGCTGGAAGTGTTCATGCTCGACGAGCGCAGCTATCGCGGCGCCAACTCGCCTAACCGCCAGCCCGTGCAAGGACCGGACGCAGCCTTCCTCGGCGCAGCGCAGATGCGCTGGATCAAACAGGCATTGTTGCGTTCGCGTTCGACGTGGAAGGTGATTGCCAGCGACATGCCGATTTCCATCGTCGTGCCCGATCTGAATCCGGACGTGCCGCAAGGCACCTTCGAGGCGTGGGCCAATGCCGACAACGGCAAGCCGTCCGGACGCGAGCTGGAAGTCGCGGAGCTGCTGCGCTTCATCAAGCGCCACAACATCAAGAACGTCGTGTGGGTGACGGCGGACGTGCACTACGCATCGGCGACCTGTTACATGCCGGAGAAGGCGCAGTTCACCGACTTCAAACCATTCTGGGAATTTGTCGGCGGACCGCTGCACGCAGGCACCTTCGGTCCGGGCGAGATCGACCGGACATTCGGTCCGGACGTGCGCTATGTGAGCATTCCCGCCGACATGAAGCAGAACCGCTCGCCTGCTGATCTGTATCAGTTCTTTGGCATCGGCAAGATCGATGCGAAGACGAAGGTGATGACGGTGTCCCTGCACAACGTCGACGGCAAGAATCTGTTTACCGTCGATCTGTCGCCCGAGGTCTGAGCGCAGCGGCTTCCGACGCGCCTGTCGGAAGCCGCCATCTTGTCTGCAACGCGAGACCTGGCATCGGATCAGAATGGCGATTCGCCGCCACCGCCCATGCCGCTCATGCCGCCGGAACCTCCACCCATACCCGCGCCACTCCCGCCACTACCGCCACCACGCTTGCCGCCCGCGCGGCCGCCTCCGCTTTTTTCCGGAGAACCGCCGCCGTGTTCCGCGGCGCGCTGCAGCCGGTCGGCGATAAAGGCCTGGACGGCCTGGCGTTGCGTGTCGTCCAATGCATCGGCGACAGTCAGCCATAGTTCGCGTAGCTGGCGGCTGTCTTCTTCTGAAAGCGCCGATTCCTGATCGACTGCCCGTCCGAGATCACGCAGTTCAAAGCCGGGTTTGCTCATGTTGCGCGCCGTCTCTGTCTGCAGACGATCGCGCCGCAGTTGATGTTGGCGCACGATGGCGAGCGTCTTTTGCTCGGTCTGACGCCACAGGATTTGCTGGTTGGGGTTGAGGTTCAGTTCAGGTTTGAGTTGCTGCGCCGTGCTGATGATGTCTTCCGGGAACAGGTCCATCAGCGGCGTCGCGCGCGCCGACAGCGGCATCAATGTCAGCAAACTCAGGAT
The DNA here is from genome assembly GCF_000282135.1 of Herbaspirillum sp. CF444. GTDB lineage: Bacteria > Pseudomonadota > Gammaproteobacteria > Burkholderiales > Burkholderiaceae_D > Herbaspirillum. The sequence goes on along the minus strand of NZ_AKJW01000066.1, from coordinate 70,209 downwards.
GAGTGTCGCAGCGCGCAGGCAGTACGTAAAACGGTGAAGGAAAACCGGATGTTTCATTGCTTGCTTTCGTCGAACGGAAAGCTGGATTTAACCAGTTCCCCGGCGCGTCCGGCGCGGGGGAAGCAATTGGTAACACTTCGTTAAGCTGTGTAAGCGAGATGCGCGACCGGCGCAGGCGAGCGGCCGGTGTTTAGCGCGGGCCGGCCAGTTTCAGCGAGATGGCCTGGCAGGTCGCCAGCAGGGGATCGATGTAAGCGGCATGCAGATTTTCGTGCTTGCGGAAGACCGGGATGCTGATGCTGATGCAGGCGACCGGTGCGCCGTCGCTGCCGCGGATGGCGGCGCCGAGGCAAAAGATCTGCGCTTCGTTTTCTTCGCGGTCTTCGGCATAGCCGCGCTGTCCGGTCGCGGCGATTTCGGCACGCAGGACTTCCGGATCGGTGATGGTGTGTTCGGTGAATTTTTGCAGCTTGACGGCGCGCAGCAGAGCACGGCGTTGTGTTTCATCCAGCGCCGCCAGATAGGCTTTGCCGACCGAGCTTGAATAGAAGGTCACGCGCGTGCCGACGCGCGAGGTCATGCGCACTGCTTGCGGGCTTTCCAGCTTTTCGATGTAGACCATGCCGTTGTCGCTGGGCACGGCCAAATGGACGGTTTCGCGCGTGGCGTCGCGCAGCGTGTGCAGGGCATCGATGGCGGCCGTGCGGATGTCGGACTTGGCCCACGATTTGCTGGCCAGGTTGATCAGGCGCGGGCCGAGTTCAAAATGTTTGGTGCGGGGGTTTTCCACCACCATGCCTTCGGCCATCAGGGCGGCGAGGATGCGATAGACGGTGGGACGCGGATAGCCGCTCTGCACGCTTAACTGGGCGATCGACAACGGCGTTTCCTGATCGGCGATCAGTTGCAGCACCGCCATGAATTTGGAGAACGCGGCGGTGCCGGCGATCTTGGTATTCTCTTCGGCAATGGTGTCGGAAGTCGGCATGGTGAGCAGGCGCAAATGACGCAACGGTGGGGACGGCAGAGGCGCATTATAGCCGAGGGACTTTCCGGCGCCGCCATTTTGCATGACGCCGGACTAGGACACCAGATAGCCGCCGTCGACCGGCACGACGGCGCCGGTCATGAAGGATGCGGCCGGCGTGCACAGGAAGGCGGCGACGTTGCCGATGTCTTCCGGCGTGCCCCAGCGATTGAGCGGCGTGCGTTGCAGGATGGGACCGGAGCGCGCCGGGTCTTCCTGCAATGCTTTCGTCAACGGCGTCGCGATCCAGCCCGGCGCCACCGCGTTGACGCGGATGCCGTCGGCGGCATAGGCAATCGCCAGCGACTTGGTCAGTTGCGCCACGCCGCCTTTGCTGGCGCTGTAGCCCGGCACCAGGCCGCCGCCGAAGAAGCTCAGCATCGACGCCAGGTTGACGATGCAGCCCTTGCCTTCCTTCAGCAAGGGCCGCGCCGCCGAGCAGATGCGCATGGTGCCGGTCAGGTTGACGGCGATCACCTGTTCGAAGACATCGACGTCGTGTTCGGCGCCGCGCTTGATGATGCCGGCGCAGTTGATCACGATGTCGAGTTGTTGGATGCCGGCGAACAGCGCTTTGACGCTGTCTTCGGAGGCGACGTTGAGTTCGGCCAGCGTGACGCCGCTGCCTTTGAACTCGTCCATGGCAAACGGCGGCAGGCCGGCGGCGATCACGTTCGCCCCCATGGCGGCCAGCTGGCGGGCGATTGCGCCGCCGATGCCCTGCGTGCCGCCGGTGACCAGGGCGGTCTTGCCTTGGAACAGGTTGGGAGTAAATGTCATGTGCTTTCCTTCAAGGAAAAAATAAAATCATGCAGGGGCCTGGTCGCCTTCGATCGGCTTGTTCACCACGAACATGTACACCAGCGCGGCGGCAAACGCGACGGCGGCGCTGATCAGCAAGGCGTTGACGAACGAGTGGGTCTTGTCGACCACGACGCCGGTGATGAGCGGCGCCAGCGAACCGCCGAGGTAGCCGCCGAAGTTTTGCAGGCTGCCCAGCGAAGCCACCAGGCGGCGCGGAATCGCCACGCTGACCAGCGCCCATGCGCCGCCGCTGGCCATGTTGACGAAGGCCATCGCCAGCGAGATGTAGACGATTGCCATGGTAGTGCTTGGTGTGTAAGCAGCAGGAATGGTGAACGCGCCCGCACCGATCAGGCCGGCGCAGATCGGCCACTTGCGGCTGCGGATCGGCGCCATGCCGCGCTTCATCAAACCGTCGGCGATGTAGCCGGACGACAGCATGCCCAGCGTGCCGAAGATGTAAGGGATCACCACCACCCAGCCGGTGCGCGCGATGCTCAGGTGACGTTCATGTTCGAGGTAGGCAGGCAGCCATGTCAGGTACAGCCACACCATGTAGATCACGCCCATGAAGCCGAACAGCATGCCCCAGGTGGTGCGATACTTGAACAGGCCTTTCCACTCGTGCCAGGTCAGCTTGGCGTTGGCGTTTGGATCGCTGCTGTCCTCGGTGCCGTCGGCGAGATACAGGATTTCCGATGGCGTCAGTTCGACTTCATTGCGGTTGCGGTAAAAAATGTACCAGCCCACTGCGACGGCGATGCCGGCGATACCCATGATGACGAACATCATGCGCCAGCCGAACGACAGCATCAGCACCGTCAGGATCGGCGGCGCCAGCGCGGGGCCGATGGTCGACGAGGCGACGAAGATGCCGGTCGGGCCGCCGCGTTCGCGCACGGCGAACCATTCGGAAACCACTTTGGCGCCGGCCGGAAACTGCGGCGCTTCGCCGATGCCAAGGAACACGCGCGCCACCAGGAACTGATGCAGCGAACCGACGAAGCCGCCGGCCAGTTGCGCCACCGACCACACCATCATGCCGGCGCCGAGCATCACGCGCGCGCCGAACTTGTCGAGCATCGCGCCGATCGGCAATTGCGAGAAGGCGTAGGCGAGCGAGAATGCGGACAGCAGCAGGCCCATTTCCGATGCGCTCAATCCCAGCTCCTGGCTGACGGAGTGGTTGGCGATGGACAGCGTGCTGCGGTCGAGGTAATTGACGATGCCGGCAAGCATCAGGAAGGTCAGGGCGACCCACTGAATACGTTTGAGCTTGCTGCTCTTTTGGACTTCCATGTTGTCTCCAATGTAAATGTAAAGCGCTGCAGGCAAACAGCTTCTGAGCTACATCACCTGCTTGCGCCGTCTTTGCGGTGCTTATGCCGTGCTGCGATGAAAATGTCCGGCCGCTTGCGGCGGTCGGACGGGTAGTACTAATACGTTGCGCGTCCTCCGGACAAATCGAACACCGCGCCGGTGTTGAACGTGCACGAGCCGGAGCACAGCCATGCCACCATCTCGGCCACTTCTTCGACATAGCCGAGGCGGCCCATCGGGCTCTTGCTGATCATGGTGGCGACGTGCGCCGGGCTCATCTGCTCCAGCAGCGTGGTCTTCACCGCCGCCGGCGCCAGCGCGTTGACGAGGATGCCGGCGTTGGCCAGTTCCTTGCCGAGCGACTTTGTCAGCGCCAGCACGCCCGCTTTCGACGCGCTGTAGGCGGACGCGTTGGGCGTGCCTTCCTTGCCGGCCAGCGAAGCGATGTTGACGATGCGTCCCTGTCCGGCGGCGCGCATGGCGGGCACCACCGAACGGCAGGTGTGGAACACGCCCATCAGATTGACTTCAACGATGCGATGCCACTCGGCGACGTCGTATTCATCCAGCGGCACGGTCGAGCCGGCATAGCCGGCGTTGTTGATCAGGAAATCGATGTGGCCGCGCGAAGCCAGCAGGCGCTGCGTCGCCGCCTCGACCGACGCCGGGTCGGTGACGTCGACGGTGTCTTGCGCATATTGCAAATGCGGCGAATCGACGGCAGGCTTCAGGTCCCAGCAAATGACTTCGGCGCCGGCCTGCGCCAGGCGCGCGCTGATGGCGGCGCCGATGCCGCCGGTGCCGCCGGTGACGACGGCGACCGCGCCCTGAAAGTTGTAGTCGGCTTGTGCGTAGCTCATGGCGTCGTTCATTCCTTTACGTAATCAGCGCACGAACTGCTGCACGAAATCGGCGCCGAGGCCGACCTTTTCGTAATGCGCCTTGCACATGTCGAGCTTGGTGAAGACGTCTTCATAGCCCTCGAACTTGCCGAACGGATCGCAGTAGTACATCACGCCCGTGATGTGGAAGTAGGTGATCATTTCTTCGACGTCTTCCGGCACGTACAGGGTGTGGGTTTCTCCCGGCGGTTCGAATACGTAGCTGCCTTGTTCGGCAATCCAGTTGTGTTCCAGATAGCGCCAGCGGCCCTTGAGCACCATGCCGTGCACGGGCGCCGGATGGCGGTGGCGGCTCAGCACGCCGGACTTGCGCACGCGCAGCAGGTTGGTCCAGTAGCCCTGCGACACGTTCAGGCACAGCGGACGGAACCAGACGTTCTCGGCTTGCGGCACCCAGACTTTTTCATCGTCGGGAATGGCGGAGCCGACCACGATTTCCAGCGGCGCTTCTTTCGGGTTCGGGTATTGGTAGGGCATCATCTTCGATGCTTCCGGGGTGGTGGGTTGCATGCGTCTCTCCTCAGGTTTTTCAGTGATCTTGACTGCGTCCGACTATTTTTAATGTCCAATATATGGACTAATAGTCTGTAATGTGGTCACTTTGGATCAATCCGAAGAGTATGTCAAGCCGTTCACGCGGAGTCCGTGCGGGCAGATACGAGCAAGATGCACGGGCACACTGGAAGAAAAAGAAATCGGTCCAATGGTCAGACCACTGATGGCGAGGGCGGATTGTGCGCCTTAAGCGCGCCGCTGAAAAGGGAGATGAAAAAAAATCCGCAAGGCTGCGGATTTTTTCACCTGGTCAGGAAATGGTCAGAAACCGGTCAGAAACCGGTCAGAAAACGAGAGGAAGTTATACGAGCCGGATCGTGTCCACGATGACTCGTTCCGTTGCCGCCGGAGGTGTGAAGGCGTGCAGGTTTACTTGTCTTCCCACTGCACTTCCTCAAACGCATGCACGAGAAAGTCGATGGTCGCGCGCACCTTTGCAGGCAAATGCGTACGGCTCGGATAGACCGCATAGATACCCAGTTCGGCCGACATGTAGTCCGGCATGATCGGCACCAGCTTGCCGCTGCGGATATGTTCGCTCAGCATGAAGGTCGGCTGGCGCGTGATGCCGATGCCGGCCAGCGCAGCGGCGACGCAGGTGTCGCCGTTGTTGGCGAGCATGCGCACGTTGGTCTTGACGCTGACGGCGCCCTCGGGGCCTTCGAAATGCCACTCGTCCTTGTCGGCCGAGTAGCTGTAGCCCATCACCATGTGATCCTTGAGATCGTCCGGATGCCGCGGCGTGCCGTGTTTTTCCAGGTACTCGGGCGAGGCGCAGACGAGGATGCGGGTCGAAGCCAGCTTGCGGTAAATCAGCGAGGAATTCGGCAGGCGCGCGATGCGGATCGCGAGGTCGTAGCCCTCTTCGATGATGTCGACGATGCGGTCCGACAGCGTGATGTCGAGTCTGATGCCGGGGTAGCGGCGCAGCAGGCAAGGCCAGACCTTGACCAGATGCAGCACGCCGAAGGTCTGCGGCACGTTGATGCGCAGCAGGCCGGTGGGATCGGTGTTGCCGACGGTGAGCATCTGGTCGGCGTCTTCCAGCGCCGAGACGATCTGCTTGCAGCGCTCCAGATACAAGGAGCCGGCCTCGGTCAGCGACAGCCGCCGCGTCGTGCGTTGCATCAGGCGTGCGCCGAGGCGGGCTTCCAGTTCAAGAATCGTGCGCGAAACCGCCGCCTTGGAAACGTTCAGGGCGTCAGCCGCCTTGACGAAGCTGCCCAACTCGGCCACGGCGATGAAGCATTCGATTTCGCGCAGTTTGTTCAAACGATTCTCTCCGGACAGGTTCAGGCGGCGGCAGGTAAGTCCGCGAGGATGGACGACTGGACGCCGAAGGCGAAGGCATCCATGCGCAGGCTATGATACGTCGAACCGCTGTCCAGATGCACCAGTTGCGTCCAGTCGTCGGCGGCGCCCATGGCGAAGAACAAGGTCAGCAAGTGTTCATCGGTCGGATGGGTGCGCACCGAGTGCGGCGCCGCATGGCGATAGTCCAGCAGCGCTTCCAGATTGCCGGCCTGCATCTGCGTCAGGAACCATTGCAGGAATTCGATCGTATGCGGCGCACTATCGGAATCCGGATCGCTGCGGCGCAGCTCGCGCAGGTTGTGCGTGAAGCTGCCCGAGCCGACCAGCAGGATGCCCTCCTTCGCCAGCGGCGCCAGCAACTGGCCGATACGGTAGTGATAGGCCGGCGGCTGATGCGCTTGCAGCGACAACTGCACCACCGGGATATCCGCTTGCGGATACAGATAACGCAGCGGCACCCAGGCACCGTGATCGAGACCCCAGCCGTCGTCGGTCTGTGCATGCAGGCCGGCGTCGCGCAACAGGACGGCGACGCGCTCGGCCAGTTCCGGCGAACCGGCGGCGGGATAATCCAGTTCATACAGTTCGCGCGGGAAGCCGCCGAAATCGTGAATCACGCGCTGCCTGGCCAGATTGCCGACGCGCGGCGTCTGGGTTTCCCAGTGCGGCGACACGACGAGTATGGCTTTCGGCGTGGGCAGGCGCGCGCCGATGCTGCGCAACAGCGGGCCGGTCTTGCCCGGTTCAACCGCCAGCATGGGCGAACCGTGGGAAACGAAAAGCGAAGGCAGTGCGGTAGACATGATGTATTCCAATCCAAAAATCGGGCGGCAGCCCGGAGCTGCTCAGATAATCCTGTTAAGCATGCAGGTTTCTTGCGAGTCTGCAATTGCTGTCGTCCTGACGAAAGTCAGTACCCAGTGTCGTATTGACGGTTCATGACGACACTGGGTCCCAGCGTTCGCCGGGACGACTGCTAAAAATAATTGAACAGTATCGGCCTTGTGCCGCCCTGATGCTAAATTATGCAGCGTTGTTCAGACTCTTGCGCTTGACGGCGAAGGCACCGTTGCCGAGCAGGTAGACCGCGATCAGCGCGACGATCCACATGACCAGGTATTCCCAGCCGCCCTTGGGGTTGCTGAAGAAAAAGCCGTTCTTGCCGTGCACGGTGACGATGGCGCCGACCAGATCGATGGCCAATGGAATTGCCAGCAGGTCGCCGTAGAAACCGATCACCAGCGCGACGCCGCCGACCACTTCGAGCAGGATGACCAGGTAGGCGAGGAAGCCGGGCAGGCCCAGCGATTCAAAGAAGGCGGCGGTGCCGGGCAGGGTGAAGACGAAGATCTTCATCGCGGCGTGGGCCAGGAAAAACAAACCGGACGTCACGCGCAGCAGGAAGGCGGCGTAGTCGGCTTTGGTATTGGCGATAGTGGTGGTCATGTCAGCTCCCAAAAAGAATGAAGTCGTGATTGACTTCGTTGAGAGCAACTTTAAGGAAAAGCGAGCCGGTGATAAATAAGGCGCAGCGGGATGAATTGTCTCGATTGTATTGACAATCATCCCGCTGATAACGCTTAAGCCTGATCCGGTTTGGGTTTTGCCGCTTCACGGCGATTGAAGCCTTCCACCATGTCGAAACGGAACAAACGGCATTCCAGGGCGCCGTTGAAGAACGGCGTCTTGCGAGCTTCTTTCAGGCGCAACAATTTCGGCAGGCCGAGGTCGGCCGAGAACAGGAATACGCTCCAGCCGGCGAAACGCTGCTTGAGCGTGGTGCCGAAGGCGCTGAAGAAGGCGACGAACAGCTCGTCGGTCGGCACGGCGGCATCGCCGCGCACGCTCAGACGCTCGCCGTAGGGCGGGTTGGTCAGCATGATGCCGGTGGTCGGATTGCCATTGCCGTCGACGGGAGGTTTGACTTCCTGCGCTTCGATCTGCTTGAGCGGCACCTCGAACTGAATGCCGGCCTTGCGCAGGTTGTTACGCGCGATGTTGACCATGTCGCCGGAAATATCGCTGCCGAAAATCGTCGGCACGGTCGGCAAGGGATTCGGCTTGAAGTCGCCCTTGATCGCCAGCCAGGCTTCGGCGTCGAAGTTGTCGAATTTTTCAAACGCAAAACGGCGGCGTGCGCCCGGCGGGATGCCGGCCAGCATCTGCGCCGCTTCGGCCAGGATGGTGCCGGAGCCGCACATCGGGTCAAACAGCACCATGCCGGGTTTCCAGCCGCTGGTGCGCAACAGGCCGGCAGCGAGATTTTCGCGCAGCGGCGCCTCGCCGGTATCATCGCGCCAGCCGCGCTTGAACAACGCTTCGCCGGAAGTGTCGAGATAGATCGTGAAATTGTGCGCGTCGAGGAAGCCTGAAATGCGCATGTCCGGCGTCTTGGTATTGACCGACGGACGTTCGTCGAAACGTTCGCGGAAACGGTCGCAGATGGCGTCCTTGATTTTCAGCGTGGCGAACTCGAGGCTGCGCAGCGGCGACTTGACTGCGGTGACGTCGACGCGGATCGTGTGCGACACCTCGAACCAGTTTTCCCACTCCTGTTCGAGGGTCATGTCGTAGATGTCGTTTTCGTTCTTGTAGGAACCGTGCGCCAGGCGCAGCAACACGCGGCTGGCGATGCGCGAGCGCAGGTTCAGCTGGTAGGCGCCGATGATCGTGCCGGAGCAATGCACGCCGCCGGGAACCTGGTTGTGTACTTTCAGATTGGCGTCGGGGCCGGCCAGCTGGGCGATTTCGTTGAGTTCTTCCGCGAGTGCGACTTCGAGGCCGCGCGGGCAGGGGCAGAAATAGGAATAGTTGGTGCTCATGAGGGGTACCTTTTGTCCGTTGGGGGAGAGTTGATGCCTGTGCACACAACACGCCGTCGTCCCGGCGAACGCCGGGACCCAGTGTCGTATTGCGGTGTGTTTCTTCCAGCGATGCCGACGGCATCTCCCGATCGGCGCCGCTGGATTCCCGCGTGCGCGGGAATGACGAAATTTCTTACTGCCTTTGTTGAAGCAAATTACTTTTCCGCAAACGCGCGTTCGACGAAATCGAGTCGATCCTGACCCCAGTAACCTTCGCCGTCAACCACAAACCATGGTGCGCCGAAGACATTGGCGGCGGTGGCTTCTTCGCTGAAACGGTCGAACTCGGCCTGCACGCTGGCGGTCTCGGACGACTTCAGCAGGCTGGCGCCGTCATGGCCGAGGCCGTTGGCGATCGCCAGCAAGGTGTCGGTGTCGGCGATGTTCTTTTCTTCTTCCCAGATCGCGCGCATGACGGCGCCGGTCAGTTCGAGCGCGGCGTTGGTGCCGTGCGCCAGCTGGGTGGCGATGATCAGGCGTGCGGCGGCGTCGCTCTGCACCGGGAAGTAGGTCGGCTGCAGGTTCATCGGCAGGCCGAGGAATTTGCTCCAGCGCGCCAATTCCTTGAGGCGGTAAGCTTGCCGTTGCGGCGCGCGCTTGGCCAGCGGCAAGCCGCCGGACTGGCCGAAGATCTTGCTCAGGTCGAACGGCTTGAGCACGACCTGCACGTCGTATTGCTTGGCCAGGGCGACAAAACGCGCGTGTCCCAGATAGGCGAAAGGAGAGTGCGGCGCGAAGAAGTATTCACATACCTTGCCCATGAAGGACTCCGTAATCAAAAAGAAAAACGTGGATCAAAAAGATCAGAAAGGTTTGACGACCACCAGAATCACAATGGCCAACAGCAATAATACCGGGACTTCGTTGAACCAGCGGAACCAGGTGTGGCTGCGCTTGTTTTGACCGTTCTCGAACTTCTTGAGCAGCGAACCGCAGGCATGGTGATAGCCGATCACCAGAATCACCAAGCCCAGCTTGGCATGCATCCAACCGTTGCCGGGGCCTTTGCCGATGCCGATCACCAGATACAGGTACAGGCCCAGCGCGATCGCCGGAATCGCCAGCATGGTGGTGAAGCGGTACAGCCGGCGCGCCATGCCAAGCAGGCGTTCCTTGACGACGATTTCCGTTTCCTGCGCCAGATTGACGAAGATGCGCGGCAGATAGAACAGGCCGGCGAACCACGAGGCGATGAATACGATGTGCAGGGCTTTGATCCAGAGCATGAAGCTTCCTTTGGCGACTAGCTGTTAAGGGGAACGACGCGTGTTTATGCTTACTGGCGCACTTGTCCTTGTCCCAGCACAACGTATTTCAATGATGTCAGGCCTTCCAGCCCGACCGGGCCGCGTGCGTGCAGCTTGTCGTTGGAGATGCCGATCTCGGCGCCGAGGCCGTATTCGAAACCGTCGGCAAAACGCGTCGAGGCATTAACCATGACCGAGGCCGAATCGACTTCGCGCAGGAAACGCATGGCGCGCGTGTAGTCTTCGGTGACGATGGCGTCGGTGTGCTGCGACGAGTAAGTGTTGATGTGATCGATCGCTTCGTCCATGCCGGCGACGATTTTCACCGCCAGGATCGGCGCCAGGTATTCGGTGCGCCAGTCTTCTTCGACGGCTTCCTTCAGCAGCGGATAACCGGCCAGAATCCGGCGGCTTTCGGCGTCGCCGCGCAGCTCGACGTCCTTGGCGCGATACAGTGCGGCCAGCTGCGGCAACACGTCCGCCGCAATGGCGCGCGCCACCAGCAGGGTTTCCATGGTGTTGCAGGTGCCGTAGCGGTGGCATTTGGCGTTGAAGGCGACGTCCAGCGCTTTTTGCCGCTCGGCCTTGTCGTCGATGTAGACGTGGCAGATGCCGTCCAGATGCTTGATCATCGGCACCTTGGATTCCTTGATCAGGCGCTCGATCAGTCCCTTGCCGCCGCGCGGCACGATGACGTCGACGTAGTCGGTCATCGTGATCAGCGCGCCGACGGCGGCGCGGTCGGTGGTCTCGACCACTTGCACCGCGTCTTGCGGCAAGCCGGCGCCGGCCAGGCCTTCCTTGACCAGTCTTGCCAGCGCCTGGTTGCAGTGGATCGCTTCGGAACCGCCGCGCAGGATGGTGGCGTTGCCGCTCTTGATGCACAGGCCCGCGGCGTCGACGGTGACGTTCGGACGCGCTTCATAGATGATGCCGATGACGCCCAGCGGCACGCGCATCTGGCCGACCTGGATGCCGGTCGGGCGGTATTTCATGTTGGAGATTTCACCGATAGGATCGGGCAACGCGACGATCTGTTCCAGGCCTTCGGTCATGGTGGCGATGGCTTTGTCGGACAGCGTCAGGCGGTCGAGCATGGCGTCCGACAAGCCGTTGGCGCGCGCGGCGGCCAGGTCTTGCCGGTTGGCGGCGCGCAGCGTGTCGGCATCGCGGCGGATGGCGGCGGCGATCAGCGCCAGTGCGCGGTTCTTGGCGGCGCTGTCTGCCTTGGCCATGGCGCGCGATGCCTTGCGGGCGCGCTGGCCGATGTCGGTCATGTATTGGTTGATGTCGATCGTCATGATGGTGTTCTCGAAAACTAAATTCAGTAGCCGCGCGCGAGCTTGAGGCCCAGCTGCGACAGCGCATCCCAGGCATCGCCGGAAAACGCCTTTGCCCGCAGACCCTTGACCATCTTGTCGATCTGCGCGGCTTCCTGCAGCGCGGTCTGCAGCGTGGCCAGGCTGATGCGGCGCAACGCCGGCTCCATCAGCTTTTCGCGCGGGCCCCAGATGCGGTATTCCTTGAGCAGCATGCCCAGCTGCTTGCCTTGCGTGACACCGGATTTGAGCTTGAGCAGCGTGCGCACTTCTTCGGCCACGGCCCACAGCACCAGCGGCAAGGCTTCGCCTTCGCCCTTCAAGCCATCCATCATGCGCATGAGACGCGCGGCGTCGCCCGACAGCATGGCTTCGTTGAGCTTGAAGACATCATAGCGCGCCACGTTCAGCACGGCGTCGTGGACTTGTTCGAAGCTCAGCTTGCCGGTCGGGTACAGCAAGCCGAGCTTCTGAATCTCTTGATGCGCGGCGAGCAGGTTGCCTTCGACGCGGTCGGCGATGAAGTCCATGCACTGGCGGTCGGCGCTCTGCTGTTGCGCGGCGAGGCGGTTGGCTATCCAGCCGGGCAGATGCGCGCGCTCGACCAGCGGAATGTCGATATATACGCCGGCCTGCTGCAAGGTGCCGACCCAGGCCGCCTTGGCGGTGGCCCAGTCGAGCTTGGGCAGGCTGATGATGGTCAGGTTGTCCGGGTTCAGGTTGCCGGCATATTCCTGCAGCGCCTGGCCGCCGTCCTTGCCGGGTTTGCCGGTGGGGATGCGCAGCTCGATCAGTTTCTTGTCGCCGAACAGCGATTGCGACTGGTTGGCGGCGAGCAACTCGCCCCACTTGAAGCTGCGTTCGACGACCAGCACGTCGCGTTCGGTGTAGCCGTTGGCGCGCGCTGTCTTGCGGATCTTGTCGGCGGCTTCCAGCGCCAGCAGATGTTCGTCGCTGGCGATGACGTACAGCGACGACAGCGATTTCGCCAGGTGCGTGTCGAGCGCGTCTAGCCGCAACTGCATCTGTTATTCCTCGATGGTTTCGTCGACGCCGGTTTTGGTCGCGGACATGCGGCGCAGGATCTGTTGCACCAGATCGCTTTGCATGTCGCGGTAGAGCAGGGCTTCTTCGGCTTGTTTCGCCAGTTCCTGATTCGGATCGTAAGTCACGTCGCGCTTCAGGGTCATCTGGATGGGAGCGATTGTGACTTTCCCGGTCTGGTCCTTCACCAGGAAGCTGAAGCGTTGATACAAACTGTACTCGCGGACCTGGCCATTGCTGTTCAGGGTGAGAATTTTCTTCTCGGTGGTGTTGGCGAGCACCTGCATGACCGCTTCCGCTTCGGTGGCCTTGTCGACGACTTCGACGCCGCTGGCGCGGATGTAGCGCTTCAGCTCCGTGCCCAGCGACGAGTTGTCGGGAAAGCCGAGGTAAATCGACTTGAACGGCAGCTTCGCCGGCCCGCGCATGTGAAAGCCGCAGGCGCTGAGCATGACCGCGGCCAGCAGCACCAGAAACCATTGCAGCACTTTGCGTCGGTGAAGTTGAAATGGCATGTATCTATCCGTGGTCAGGTTCGTGAGCGTAAAAATAAGTATAAAAGCGAGTGTAAAAGCAGGCGCAAAAGCGTCAGGCAACGATGTTGATCAGCTTGCCCGGCACCACGATCACTTTCTTCGGCGCGCCGGTCAGGAATTTCTGCACGCTCTCGTTGGCCAGCGCCAGTGCTTCGATGGCGGCCTTGTCGGCGTTCTTGGCGACGGTGATGCTGCCGCGCAGCTTGCCGTTGACCTGAATCATCATTTCGATCTCGCTTTGCTCCAGCGCGGCGGCGTCGACTTGCGGCCACTCGGCGTCGAGGATGTCGCCCTGCGACTTGGCAAAGCCCAGTTCCTGCCACAGCGCGTGGGTGATGTGCGGCGTGATCGGATTGAGGATGCGCAGGAAGATCGAGGTGCATTCGGCCAGCACGGCGTTGGCGGCCGGGCTGTCTTCCAGCTTGGCGGCTTCGAGCGTGTTGAGCATCTTCATGCAGGCCGACACCACGGTGTTGTACTGAATGCGTTTCAAGTCGTGATCGGCCTGTTGCAGCACCTTGTGCACTTCGCGGCGCAGCGTCTTTAATGCGTCGGTCAGTTGTGCAGCATCCACAGCCGCCGCGCCTTCGATGCGCGCAGCGTTGTTGTAAGCGAATGCCCACACGCGGCGCAGGAAACGGTTGGCGCCTTCGACGCCGGTGCCCGACCATTCCAGCGTCTGCTCCGGCGGCGAAGCGAACATGGTGAACAGGCGCGCGGTGTCGGCGCCGTACTGGTCGATCTGCGCTTGGGGGTCGATACCGTTGTTCTTGGACTTCGACATCTTCTCGGTGCCGCCGATGATGACAGGCTGGCCGTCTTCCCTGAGGATGGCGGAGACCGGACGACCCTTGTCGTCATGCGTCAGTTCAACGTCGGCGGGGTTGATCCAGGTCTTCTTGCCGGCGTCGTCTTCGCGATAGTAAGTTTCGTTGAGCACCATGCCTTGCGTGAGCAGGTTGGTGAACGGCTCGTCGAACTTGACCAGGCCGAAGTCGCGCATGACCTTGGTCCAGAAGCGCGCGTACAGCAAGTGCAGGACGGCGTGTTCGATGCCGCCGATGTACTGGTCCATCGGCATCCAGTAATCGTTGCGGGAGTCGACCATCGCATCATTGCTCTGTGGCGACGTATAACGCATGTAGTACCACGACGAGTCGACGAAGGTATCCATCGTGTCGGTTTCGCGGCGCGCCGGTTTGCCACATTGCGGGCAGTCGACGTGCAGGAATTTTTCATGCTTGTTGAGCGGGTTGCCGCTGCCGTCCGGCACGCAGTCTTCCGGCAGCACGACCGGCAGGTCTTTTTCCGGCACGGGCACGTCGCCGCAATCGCCGCAATGGATGATAGGGATCGGCGTGCCCCAGTAACGCTGGCGCGAGATGCCCCAGTCGCGCAGGCGGAAGGTGATTTTCTTTTCGCCCAGGCCCTTGGCGGCCAGGTCGGCGGCAACGGCATCGACTGCAGCCTGATAGCCGAGACCGTCGTATTTGCCGGAGGCTACGGTCTTGCCGCTTTCCTTGTCGGCGTACCATTCTTCCCACGCGTCGGTGGAGTAAGTCTTGCCTTCGACGGCGACGACTTGCCTGATCGCCAGATTGTATTTTTTGGCGAAGGCGAAATCGCGCTCGTCATGCGCCGGCACGCCCATCACGGCGCCGTCGCCGTAGGTGATCAGCACGTAGTTGCCGACCCACACTTCGACTTGCGCGCCGGTCAGCGGATGCGTGACGAACAGGCCGGTCGGCATGCCTTTCTTTTCCATCGTCGCCATGTCGGCTTCGATGACGCTGCCTTTTTTGCATTCGGCGATGAAGTCTTGCAGCGCAGGATTGTTCTTCGCGGCGACAGTCGCCAGCGCGTGTTCCGGCGCCACGGCGCAGAAGGTCACGCCCATGACGGTGTCGGCGCGCGTGGTGAAGACCCACAGCTTGCCGTCGTTGATCAGTTGACCGTCTTCTTCGATGTCGTGCGGGAAGGCGAAACGCACGCCGGTCGACTTGCCGATCCAGTTGGCCTGCATCAGGCGCACGCGCTCGGGCCAGCCCGGCAGCTTGGTTTCGACGTGTTCCAGCAGTTCGTCGGCGTAGTCGGTGATCTTGGCGTAGTACATCGGGATTTCACGCTTCTCGATGACCGCGCCCGAGCGCCAGCCCTTGCCGTCGATGACCTGTTCGTTGGCCAGCACGGTCTGGTCGATCGGATCCCAGTTCACGGTGCCGGTCTTCTTGTAGATGATGCCTTTCTCGAGCATCTTCAGGAACATCCACTGGTTCCACTTGTAGTATTCAGGCGAGCAGGCCGTCATTTCGCGCGACCAGTCGATCGCCAGGCCCATGGACGCCATCTGTTTCTTCATGTACTCGATGTTCGAGTAAGTCCATTGCGCCGGCGGCACGCCGTTGGCCATCGCCGCGTTTTCCGCCGGCATGCCGAACGCGTCCCAGCCCATCGGCATGAGCACGTTGTAGCCGCTCATGCGCAGGTAGCGGTACATCACGTCGTTGATCGTGTAATTGCGCACGTGGCCCATGTGCAGCTTGCCCGACGGGTAGGGCAGCATCGAACAGGCGTAGAACTTCTTCTTGTCGCGGCCGTTCTTGTCTTTCGCGTGTTCGACGGTTTTGTAGGCGTCGGTCGCGATCCAGTGCTGCTGCGCGGATTGTTCTACTTCTGCGGGGCTGTATTTATCTTGCATGACGGGTTGAGGCAAAGGAAAGATCGAAACCCGACATTATACTGGCTGGTTCCTTTGTCGACGCAGTTTAGCGTTGATGTCAGTTTGGCTATAAAAATGACCGGCTGGACAGATTTTGAATTTCCGCAATGAAACATCGTGAGGCGTAGTCAAACATGTTCATCGTCATGGCTCCGTAACATTGTACTGATAGGATGTAATCGTTTTCATCATGATCGCCATCCGACATCGTGCCGCCATCCATCAAACAAGTTGCCCAGCAAGCCGGCGTTTCCACCGCGACGGTGTCGCGCCTGCTCAACAAACCGGAATCGGTGAGTTCGGACACGGCTGACAAGATCAATCAGGCCATCGCCGACCTCGGCTTTCGTCCCAACTTCAACGGCCGCAACCTGCGCGCCGGACGCTCGCGCACCGTCGGGGTGGTGGTGCCGACGCTGTCCAACACGGTGTTTGCGCAGTGTTTGCAGGGCATTGAACTGGCGGCGCGCGCGCTGGATTACTCGGTGATGTTCACCGCCACCGAATACCGCCAGGAAGACGAGGCCGCGGCGGTCGACCTGCTGCTGAGCCATCGCGTCGACGGCGTGATCCTGACGGTCGCCGACGCCAGCGCCAGCAGCACGCTGGACGTGCTCGACAGCGAAGGTATTCCTTATGTATTGACTTACAACCAGCCGCAGCAGGCCTCGCGCCTGTCGGTTTCGGTCGACAACCGTGCCGCGGCGCACGATGCGGTGGCGCATCTGATCGCGCTGGGACATACGCGCATCCAGATGCTGACCGGCTATTTCCACGCGTCCGACCGCGCGATCCAGCGCTACCACGGCTATCTCGACGCCATGCGCGAACACGGCCTGGCACCGATGACGCCGATCGAAGTTCCGCGCCACACCGGCCTCGGCGTCGACTACCTGCAGTCCTTCGCCGATCGGCAGCAGCGGCCGAGCGCCTTGTTTTGCTCCAACGATCTGCTGGCGTTTTCCGCCATGCGCGACTTGCGCACGCTGGGGTTGCGCGTGCCGCAGGATATGTCGGTGATGGGTTTCGACGGCATTCCGCTGGGCGAGATGATGTCGCCCGTCCTGGCCAGCGCGGTGCAGCCGTCGGAACAGATCGGCGAGGTTGCCTTGCGCACGCTGGTGGCGGCGATCGAACAGTCTGGTGTCGGTGACGCCGGCCAGCCTGCCTCAAGCATTCTCGCGCACGCGATTCGCCACGGCGGATCAGTGCAAGTGTTCACTCCCTGATTTTTAATTTTGTTTCGTCAGTTTTACTTCACCTGTTTTTTAACGCAGCACCACAAACAGCAACAGAAAGGAATCACTATGCGTTTATCCAGAATCCTCCAGGCGCTGGCAGCCAGTGCGGCGCTCGCGGCCTCGTTCGGCGTCGCGGCGCAAAACGTCATCTGCTACAACTGCCCGCCGGAATGGGCTGACTGGGCCACCCAGATCAAGACCATCAAGGAAAAGACCGGCATCACCGTGCCGCCCGACAACAAGAACAGCGGCCAGGCGCTGGCCCAGATCATGGCCGAGAAGGCCAGCCCGGTTGCCGACTTCACCTACGTCGGCGTGACCTTCGGCATCGAAGCCAAAAAGAACGACATCATCACTCCGTACAAGCCGGCCGGCTGGAACGACGTGCCTGCCGGTCTGAAGGATCCGGAAGGTTACTGGACCACGATCCATTCGGGCACCATGGGCCTGATGGTCAACGTCGATGCATTGAAGGGCAAGCCGGTGCCGCGCTCGTGGGCGGACCTGCTCAAGCCTGAATAC
The DNA here is from genome assembly GCF_000282135.1 of Herbaspirillum sp. CF444. Taxonomy (GTDB): domain Bacteria; phylum Pseudomonadota; class Gammaproteobacteria; order Burkholderiales; family Burkholderiaceae_D; genus Herbaspirillum. The sequence continues at coordinate 52,795 of NZ_AKJW01000066.1, read as the reverse complement.
AAGGGGCTGATCGGCTACCTCGACCCGGCCAGCGCCTTCGTCGGCTATGTCGGCGCGGTGGCGGTGAACCAGGCTTTGGGCGGCACGCTGGACAACTTCACGCCCGGCATCAACTTCTTCAAGTCGCTGCAAAAAAATCAACCGATCGTGCCGAAGCAGACTTCCTATGCGCGCCTGATTTCGGGTGAAATCCCTATCCTGTTCGGCTACGACTTCGACGCTTACCGCGCCAAGTACAAGGACAAGGCCAACGTCGCGTTCGTGATTCCGGCTGAAGGCAGCGTCACCGTGCCCTACGTTGTCAGCCTCGTGAAGAACGGTCCGAACCAGGCCAATGCCAAGAAGGTGCTGGACTTCCTGCTGTCCAACGAAGGCCAGGCAATCTGGGCCAACGCCTATCTGCGGCCGGTGCGCGCCTCGGCCATTTCGAAAGAAGCCGAAGCACGCTTCCTGCCTGCCGCCGACTACGCCCGCGCCAAATCGGTCGACTACGGCAAGATGGCTGAAGTGCAGCGTCAGTTCAGCGAACGTTACCTGGCCGAAGTGAAGTAATTATGTCGGTGCATGTGACTAACAAGTCCAACCGCAAACGCCCGGGCAGCAAAGTCTGGCTGTTTGCGGTGCCGGGCATGACGCTGTTCGCGGCGTTCTGGCTGTTGCCGATGCTGCGCCTGGTCGGCGTCGGCGCCAGCGGTCCGACCGGTGCGATGGCCTATCTGGCCGTCGTGACCAATCGCCACTATCTGTGGAGCCTGGTGTCGACGCTGGTGTTGTCGGGCGTCGTCACCGTGGCGACGCTGGCGATTTCGTCTTTCGTCGGCCTGTTCCTGCAGCGCAATCGCTTTCCCGGCAAGTCGCTGCTGCTGGCGATGCTGACGTTTCCGCTGGCGTTCCCGGGCGTGGTGGTCGGCTTCATGGTCATCATGCTGGCCGGACGGCAGGGGCTGATCGGCGCGCTGACCGACAAGCTGTTCGGCGAATCGCTGGTGTTTGCTTATTCGCTTGCGGGTTTGTTCGTGGGTTATCTGTATTTTTCGATTCCGCGCGTGATCCTGACGGTGATCGCCGCGGCGGAAAAACTCGATCCTTCCCTGGAAGAGGCCGCCCGTTCGCTCGGCGCCGGTCCGGCGCGCGTCTTCCTCGATGTCATGGTGCCGGCGCTGACGCCAGCGTTGATTTCGTCGGGTGCAATTTGTTTCGCCACCAGCGTCGGCGCCTTCGGCACTGCCTTCACGCTGGCCACCAACATTGATGTCTTGCCGATGGCGATCTATAACGAATTCACCAGCTACGCCAATTTTGCGATGTCGGCGGCGCTGTCCATCGTGCTCGGCGTGATCACCTGGGTCGCCCTGGCGCTGGCGCGTTCCCTGTCCGGCAGCACCGTGCCGGCAACGGCGTAGGGAGACAGACTGTGAAGCAATCCTTTCGTTTTTATCTGCAACTGGCGTTCACCTTGCTGGTGTGCGCCTTCCTGATCGTGCCGGTGGTGCTGTCGATGCTGGCCGGCGTGACGGAAAATTTCTTCGTCGGCTTGTCCAGCGGCTTCACCCTGCGCTGGGTGCTGCAGGTGTGGGACACCTACCAGATGACCATCTGGCGCTCCATCGTCATCGCCCTGGCCTGCCTTGCAGTGACGCTGGTCGCCGGCGTGCCGCTGGCTTACATGCTGGCGCGCTACAAGGGCGGCAACAGCCGTCTGGCACGCGTGTTCGAAGAACTGCTGATGATGCCCGTCGCCGTCCCCGGCCTGGCGACGGCGCTGGCGCTGATCATGGCTTACGGCCAGTACCGAGCGTTTCGCGGCAGCTTGCTGTTCATCCTGGTGGGACATGTCTTGTTCACGCTGCCGTTCATGGTGCGGCCGGTGCTGGCGGTGATGCAGTCGTCGCAACTGGCCGTCCTGGAAGAAGCCGCCGCCAGCCTTGGCGCCAACATGTCGCAGCGCTTCTTCGGCGTGGTGATCCCCAACGTGATGTCCGGCATCCTGGCCGGCGCGCTGATGGTGGTGACCTTGTCCATCGGCGAGTTCAACATCACCTGGATGCTGCACACGCCGCTGACCATGACCTTGCCGGTGGGCCTGGCCGACAGCTACGCCTCGATGCGCCTGGAAGTCGGTTCGGCTTACACCCTGATTTTTCTTTTCATGATTGTTCCGCTGCTGATCGCCATGCAATGGGTGACGCAGACTACACGGGCACGAGTACGCTTATGAGTAAATCTTTGAGTTCCCCATCCTCTTCGTCCCTACCGCTGAAGCCGCTCAAGCCACTGTCGATTCGGCTGGTCAAGTGCGCCAAAACTTTCGGCAACGGCGCATCTGCGCTGGAACCGATCGACCTGGAAATCCATCCCGGCGAGACGCTGGTCCTGCTTGGACCTTCCGGCTGCGGCAAGACGACCACCTTGCGCCTGATCGCCGGACTGGAGTTTCCCGACGCCGGCGGCCGCGTGATGTTCGGCAACGACGACGTCACCGACCTGCCGATCGAAAAGCGCGGCGTCGGCATGGTGTTCCAGAACTACGCCTTGTTTCCCAACATGACCGTCGGCGAAAACATTGCCTACGGTCTCAAGATCCGCAAGATGGCGCCCGCCGCACGACTGGCGAAGATCGAGGCGCTGCTGGACATGGTGCACCTGCAAGGCTTGAGCCATCGCCGCATCGACCAATTGTCGGGCGGCCAGAAACAGCGTGTCGCCCTGGCGCGCGCGCTGGCGGTGGAGCCGAAAGTCTTGCTGCTGGACGAGCCGCTGACGGCGCTCGACGCCAAGCTGCGCGAAACCCTGCGCGCCGATCTCAATCAGTTGTTGCGCAAGCTCGGCATCACGGCGATCTACGTGACGCACGACCAGGGCGAAGCCATGGCGCTGGGCGACCGCGTGGTGGTGATGGAGCGCGGCAAGATCGCCCAGATCGGCAGTCCGCAAGATATCTACTATCGCCCGGTCAATGCCTTTGTCGCCGACTTCATCGGTACGATGAATCGTGTGACGGGCGTGGGACGGGCAGGGCAGCTGTCATTCCCGGCCGGAGCCGTGCCGATGGCGGCGGTGAAGGACAATCAGACCATGACGGCGATGTTTCGTCCCGAAGACGTCGACATCGTGCCGCTGGAAACCGTCGGTGCGGAAATCTTCGGCGATGTCGTGTCGACCTTCTTCATGGGCGACCGCACGCGCTTGCTGGTGGACATCGGCGACGAATTACCGGTCATCGTGGAAACGCGTCGCCGCGGCGTCTGGCATGCCGGCGAGCGTATCGGCATGCGCGTGCCTGAGCATGCGGTCATGCAGCTGCCCGGCAAGCCATGGGAAGGAGAGGAGCGTCCATGATCCTCTGTCAAATTTCCGATCTGCACATCAAGGCGGCGGGCAAGAAATCCTACAAGGTGGTCGACACGGCTGAGAGCCTGCGTCGCTGCATCGCACAGGTGAACAGGCTAAGGCAGCGTCCCGACGCGGTGGTGTTCACCGGCGATCTGGTCGATTTCGGCATGGCGGAAGAATACGAGATGCTGCGCGCGTTGCTGGCGCCGCTGAGCGTGCCTTACTACCTCTTGCCCGGCAATCACGACGAGCGCCAGGCGTTGCGCGCGGCATTTCCGGAGCATGTCTATCTTCAACAAGGTGGTGATCGCATTGAATACGTCATCGACGATCATCCATTGCGCATCGTCGCGTTGGACACGGTGATTCCGCGCGCCAGCGGCGGCGAGCTGGCGCCTGCCAGCATGGTCTGGCTCGATCGCGTCCTCAGCGAACAGCCGCAGCGACCGACGGTGATCGTGATGCACCATCCGCCGTTCAAGACCGGCATCGGTCACATGGACGATATCGGGCTGGCGAATCCGCAGTTGCTGGAGCAGGTGGTGCGGCGCCATCCTCAGGTCGAACGCATCTTGTGCGGCCATTTGCATCGGCCGATTTACACGCGCTTCGGCGGCACGATTGCCTCAACCTGCCCGGGCGTGTCGCATCAGGTGGTGCTGGATCTGGATCCGCAGGCGGCGTCGCAGTTCGTCATGGAGCCGCCGGGATTTCAATTGCATTTGTGGAATGAGCAGGCCGGACTGATCAGTCATACGGCTTACGTCGGCGAGTTCGACGGGCCTTATCCGTTCTATGACGGCGACAATCTGATCGACTGAGCCGTCAGTCATCTGCTGTGAAGACTACAGCAAGGCCAGTCTGAGCGTTGCCGTTTCTTCGTAGTCTTCGCAGCGTTCGTTGATCATGGCGACGCAGAATTGCAATTCTTCCACGATGTCCGGCGCGGCGGCGCGCAGCTTGTTGCTGTGCTGGACTTCGATCGTCAGCACTTCATTTTCTTTCAGCACGAACTTGCTCATGCCGTCGTCGTCGCGCAGGTAGCTGAGGCAATCGACCCAGGCGTTCATGTTGCGGCCGTAGAAATCGGGAAAGCCGAATACCTTTTCGCATTCGGTATGGAAGCTGTCCCAATCGGTGATGAGTTCGCCGTTCAGGCGGGCGGTCGGCATGATTATTTTTTCTCCGCACCGGCAGGCGCATCGGGTTTGGGATCGGTGACAAAACCGAGTTTGTTGAGGCCGTTGCTTTGCGCCGCCGACATCACATCCGCAATCACTTCATAACGCGTCGCTTTGTCGGCGCGCAGCTGCACTTCAGGCTGCGGCTGTTTGGCGGCGGCAGCGCTCATGCGCTTGGTCAGATCGGCCAGCGTGACGGGCTGGTCTTGCCAGTACAGTTTGCCGGCGGCGTCGATGGCGACGCTGACGGTCTGCGGCTTTTCCGGCGCGGGTGCGGATTTGGCGGTTGGCAGGTCGAGTTGCAGGGAGTGGGTAAACAGCGGCGCCGAGATGATGAAAATCACCAGCAGCACCAGCATTACGTCGACCATCGGCGTGACGTTGATCTCGGCCATCGGGCCGGCGTGTTGATTGTCGTTGAAACCGCCGAAGCTCATGATTGCCTCTCGCCGACGCGCTCGCCGGTCGTCAGGTAAGCGTGCAGGTCGTGCGCGAAGCCGTCGAGTTCGGCCAGCGTCAGGCGGTTGATGCGGGTGAAGGCGTTGTAGGCCAGTACGGCGGGAATCGCCACCACCAGGCCGAGCGCCGTCATGATCAGCGCCTCGCCGACCGGACCGGCGACCTTGTCGATTTGCACGGTGCCGCTGGCCGATACCGCCGCCAGTGCGTGATAGATGCCCCAGACCGTGCCGAACAGGCCGACGAAGGGCGCCGTCGAGCCGACCGACGCCAGCAGCGTCAGGCCGCGTTCGAGGCGCGCCGAGACGCGGTTGATTTCGCGGCGCAGGGTACGCGTGATCAGTTCGCCGGGATCGGTGGCGGCGTTCAGCGACGGCGCGCCTTGCTGTTTGGACGAGATGCTGGCGGCTTCGGAGGAGCGTTGCGCCAGCGGCGTGTAAATTTCTTCGGAGTCGACGGTGCGCATGACGGCGATGGCGTCGGTCAGCGTCGGCGCACGCCAGAAACCGTCCAGCGCATTGCTGCTGCGGCGGATGCGCCAGGAACTCCAGGTTTTGGAAAGAATGTAATACCAGCTGGCGATGGACATCAGCAGCAAGGCGTATGCGACGGCATGTGAAACGGCGTCGCCCTGTGCCCAGTAATGGGCGAATCCAACGGTTTGTTCCATGGTGTGTTCTCTGGGTTAAATGCAATGGAAGAGCAGAGGAATGGCAATCCGTTGGAGCGGTCATCCGTGAAAAGATTCGCAGCAGATTCGTATCAGATTCGTATCAGATTCGCTGCAGATACAAGCCGGCGCGCGATACAAACAAGCGCGCCGGATCGGATGACTTACTTCAGTCCCAGCACGTCCTGCATGTCGTACAAGCCGGTCGACTTGTCTGCCAGGAAGCGCGCGGCGCGCAGGCTGCCGTGGGCGTAGGTGACGCGGCTGGACGATTTGTGGGTGATTTCGATGCGCTCGCCGATGCCGGCAAACAATACGGTATGGTCGCCGACGATGTCGCCGCCGCGGATGGCGGAGAAGCCGATCGACGACGGATCGCGTTCGCCGGTGATGCCTTCGCGGGCGTAGACGGCAACGTCGTCGAGCTTGACGCCGATGGCGTCGGCGATGACTTCGCCCATCTTCAGTGCGGTGCCGGACGGCGCATCGACCTTGTGGCGATGGTGCGCTTCGATGATTTCAATATCGTAGCCGTGGGTGAAACTCTTGGCGGCCATTTCCAGCAGCTTGAGCGTGACGTTGACGCCGATGCTCATGTTGGGCGATTGCATGATGGCGGTCTTTTGCGCGGCGACGGCAATGGCGTCCCTGGCTTCCTGCTCCAGGCCGGTGGTGCCGATGATCATCTTGATGCCGTGCGCGGCGCAGTATTCGGCGTGCTTCAGCGTGCCTTCCGGACGCGTGAAGTCGATCAGGAAATCGGCATTGGCAAGGCCTTTGGCCAGGTCGGATTCGATGGCGACGCCGGCAGGCTTGCCGAGGAAAGCTGCCGCATCGGTACCGAGGCTCGGCGAGCCCGGCACGTCCAGTGCGCCGGCCAATACCATGTCGTCGGCATTTTGGATCGCTTCGATCAGCATGCGGCCCATACGGCCGGACGCGCCGGCTACGGCGATTTTCAGTGCGCTCATATTGCTACTTTTACTTGTTCGTGATGGTCGGGGCGATCGGCGTGTCGGACAGTTCAGGCATCGCGCCTTTCTTGGAACCGGCGATCAGGGACAGGTATTCCTGCTCGGTCGGCAGGTCGTTGCCGCCTTCGTAGCGATCCAGCAGGTTTTCCTTGAAAAACACCGAAACGCGACTGGTCAACACTTCGCCGTTGCCCTTGGCCAGGCGGAATTCATAATCCCAGCGATCCGAGTGGAACACGTCGGTCAGCAGCGGCGTGCCGAGCACGAAACGAACCTGATCGCGCGTCATGCCTGGCTTGAGCTGGGCGACCATTTCCTTGGACACGAAATTGCCTTGCTGGATATCGATGCGGTAAGGTTTCAGGAAGCCGAACAGGCTGGCGTTCTTGACCACTTGCAAGCCGCTTGCATTATTGGCTGCCGCGCCTTCCGCCGGTTTTTTGGATGCACAGCCGGACAACAGGACGCCCAGCGCGATCAACGCGAGGGCGGTAATACGGTAGGAAGGCAACATTCGCATAAAGATTTCAATTGGTTGAGCAATTGTGCTAAAACGCTATATGATAAAGCAGATAACCCGATTTTTACTGAAACATGCCTAATAATCCATCCGAACTGAAAGCCAGCGGTCTCAAAGCCACCCTGCCGCGTCTGAAAATCCTGGAAATCTTCCAAAACACCGAGGTGCGTCACCTCAGTGCCGAAGACGTCTACAAAATCCTGCTGGCCGACAACCTCGACGTAGGACTGGCGACGGTCTATCGCGTGCTGACCCAGTTCGAGCAGGCGGGCCTGTTGCAGCGCAATCACTTCGAAACCGGCAAGGCCGTGTTCGAACTGAACGAAGGCTCGCACCATGACCATCTGGTCTGCCTGGATTGCGGCAAGGTCGAAGAATTCTTCGACGCCGAAATCGAAAAGCGCCAGGTCAAGATTGCCCAGGAGCACGGTTTCGAGATCGCCGACCATGCGCTGGCGCTGTACGGACATTGCCGGGATTGCCAGAAAACCAAGAAGTAAGTTCAGCGAGAGTTCAGATTTACTTGTAAAAAAGCCATCCGGCAGCAATGCCGGATGGCTTTTTTATTGTCTGTCCTGCACGCGTAAAGTTGGGTAAGGCGTTTGCAACATTCCCCTTGCTTGCCGCCTCAGGTGTTGCTCAATGCGCTCGACAGCAATTTGGCGGTGATGTCGACGATGGGAATCACGCGTTCATAAGCCATGCGCGTCGGACCGATCACGCCCAGCGTGCCGACGATCTTGCCGTTGACTTCGTACGGCGCGGTGACGATGCTCATGTCGTCCATCGGCACCAGTTGCGATTCGCCGCCGATGAAGATCTGCACGCCGGTGGCCTTACTCGATACGTCCAGCAATTGCATCAGGCTGGTCTTTTGTTCGAACATGTCGAACAGCTTGCGCAGCGAGGTCATGTTCGATGACAGGTCGGAGACGCTGAGCAGATTGCGTTCGCCGGAAATCACCACGTTGTCGGACTCGTCCGCCATGGCGTCGCTGCCGGCTTCGACCGCGGCCTGCATCAGGCTGGTCATGTCGTCGCGCAGCTGGCGCAGTTCGCTTTGCAGGCGCAGTCGCACTTCATCGAAGCCGAGGCCGCCGTAGTGTTGATTGATGTAATTGGCCGCCTGCACCAGTTGCGACGGCGTGTAGTCGACGTCGGTCAGCAGCAGGCGGTTTTGCACGTCGCCGCCGGGCCCGACGATGACCAGCAGGATGCGTTTTTCGGACAGGCGCAGGAACTCGATCTGCTTGAAGATCGACTCGCGCTTGGGCGTCATGACCACGCCGGCGAATTGCGACAGCGACGACAGCACCTGCGCTGCGTTGGAAATGATCTTTTGCGGCGAGTTGAGCTGCGAGCGCGATTGCAGTTTGGTTTCCAGCGTGGCCTCGTCGATGGCGTCGATCGACTCGATGGTCAGCAAGGTATCGACGAACACGCGATAGCCGCGCGGCGTAGGAATCCGCCCGGCGGAGGTGTGCGGGCTGGCGACGAAGCCCATGTCTTCCAGGTCGGCCATGACGTTGCGGATGGTCGCCGGCGACAGTTCGAGTCCGGAAATCTTGGAGAGCGCGCGCGAGCCGACCGGCTGGCCGTCGGCGATATACCGTTCGACCAGTGCCTTGAGCAGGGTTTGAGCGCGATTGTCTAGTTGCATGTCTTCATTCTAACGACCCGGCGGCAGGCCTGCCAGCGTCTTCTCATTTATATATCTCATTGATGGATGTCATGCCGCCAGCCAGATTGCCAGTTCGGCCAGGTCGGCGCAGACCGCATCGGGACGCACATGCTCGGGCAGCTCGCGTTTGAAGCGGTTCATCCAGACGGCGCGCAAGCCGGCTTGCTGGGCGCCCAGCACGTCCAGCGTGAGGTCGTCGCCGACGTAGACGGTGTGTTCCGGGGCCACGCCGAGCGCCGTGCAGGCCGCGTGGAAGATGGTCGGATCGGGTTTGGCCGTGCCGAATTGGTGCGCGGCAATGGAAATTTCGAAATGCTCCGCCAGCCCGATGCGGCCGAGGTCGGCAAAACCGTTCGATACCGTACCGAGCTTCACGCGCGGTTTCAGTTGCCGCAACCCCGGGACGACGTCATCGAACGGCGTGACTGCATTGCGGCCGGTGGTGAAGATTGCCATGGCCGGATCGGCCAGCGCCGGATCTTCGCCGTGCTCGGCCAAGACGGCGGTCAGCGCTGCATGGCGCAGCGCCCACAGGTTGATCTTGTATCGCGGGTCGCTTTTCGCCAGCAACTGGCGGCGCGCGCGCAGGCTTTCTATCGTCTCGCGTTCGGTCACGCCCGGCGCGTGCCGGCGTAGCCAGTCGTACAGCTGGCTTTCGGCGAGATGCAGTACCGGCTCGATGGCCCACAGGGTATCGTCGAGGTCGAACAGGACGGCCCGTATGTTTGTTTTGTTCATGAAAATCGATTCAGAATTGTCTAAATTATGCTTTAATCCGCAGCATGTGGCCCATCAAATTACCCGTGCAGGCGGCAACGCCCAAAACCATCGCGATCGTCGGCAAGTTTCATGCCGCCGGCATCGCTCAGTCCTTGTCCGATATCGCGGCGTTTCTGGAAGCGCACGGTCATACGATCGTGTTTGAAGCCGAGACCGCGCAAAACGTCGCGCTGGAAGGCTACGACGCCATGTCGCCGGAGCAGATCGGCCAGTTCGCCGATGCCGCCATCGTGGTCGGCGGCGACGGCACCATGCTCGGCATCGCGCGCCAGCTTGCACCCTTCAACGTGCCGCTGATCGGCATCAACCAGGGCCGGCTGGGTTTCATGACGGATATTTCCCTGGACCGCATGATACCGGTATTGGCCGACATGCTGGATGGGAAAGTGGATGCCGAGACGCGCTCGCTGCTGGAGGCTACGGTCTTTCGCGATGGCGAACAGATTTTCAACGCACTGGCGTTCAATGACGTGGTGGTGGCGCGCGGCGCCTCTTCCGGCATGGTCGAACTGACCGTCGAGGTCGATGGCCGCTTCATGTACAACCAGCGTTCCGACGGTTTGATCGTGGCCACGCCGACCGGCTCGACCGCCTACGCCTTGTCGGCCGGCGGCCCGATTCTGCATCCGAGCTTGCATGGCATCGTGCTGGTGCCGATTGCGCCGCATGCCTTGTCGAATCGTCCGATTGTGATTCCCGATTCTTGCGAGATATCGATCCGCGTCGTCAACGGCCGCGACATCAGCGCCAATTTCGACATGCAGTCGCTGACCAGCCTGACGCATGGCGATCTGATCGTCATCAAGCGCTCGGCGCACAAGATCACCTTCCTGCATCCGGAAGGCTGGAGCTACTACGACACCTTGCGGCAAAAATTGCACTGGAACGAATACCCCTCGGTAGAAGGCCGTTTACAATAACGACCAATCTCTGCGTCCGTGGCTCGTCCGCGCGGACGCGGCAAGCAATATTTCCAAAACATCAATTCTCAAAACCCCATGCTGCGTACCCTGTCGATTCGTGATTTCGTTATCGTCGATGCCATCGAACTTGAGTTCGCACCCGGATTTTCCGTCTTCACCGGCGAAACCGGCGCGGGCAAGTCGATCCTGATCGATGCGCTGGCGCTGGCCCTTGGCGGTCGCGGCGACGCCAGCGTGGTGCGCGAAGGTGCGGCCAAGGCGGATATCACGGCCGACTTCAGCGTGAGCGAAGATGTTGCCGCCTGGCTTGATGCGCATGAATTCGCCGACGAAGACGGCGCCGTGCTGCTGCGTCGCGTGATCGACAACGCCGGGCGTTCCAAGGCCTTCATCAACGGCATCGCGGCCACCGCGACGCAGTTGCGCGAACTGGGTGAACTGCTGGTCGATATTCACGGTCAGCATGCGCACCAGTCCTTGCTCAAGGCCGACGCCCAGCGTCAGTTGCTGGACAACCAGGCCGGCCTGCTCGACGAAGCGAAAGCCGTCGCCGCTGCCTATAAGACCTGGCGCGCTTTGGCAAAGCAGCGTGAAGAATATGAAGTGAACGCCAAGAGCGTCCTGCTCGAACGCGAGCGTCTCGAATGGCAAGTCGGCGAGCTGGAAAAGCTGGCCGTCAAGCCGGGAGAATGGGCTGACATCAGCAACGAACACAGTCGCCTGTCGCATGCCGCGAGTCTGATCGACGGCGCGCAGGAAGCGCTGAGCGCGATTTCCGAATCGGAGTCGCCGATCCTGTCGCAGCTCTCGTCGCTGACACAAAAACTCGGCAAGCTGACCGACGTCGACGCCGCCCTCAAGCCGGTCATGGATGCGCTGGAACCGGCGCAGATCCAACTGCAGGAAGCGGTCTACGCGCTCAACGATTATCTCGGCCGCGTGGAGCTGGACCCGGCGCGCCTGCAGCAAGTGGAAGGGCGTCTTGAAGCCATCCATTCGACTGCCCGCAAATTCCGCGTCACGCCCGACGAGCTGCCGCAGGAGCATGCCAAGCTGGCCGAAGAATTGAAGCAACTGGCGGATGCCAGCGACCTTGACGCCTTGCGCGCGCAGGAAGAAAAGCTCAAGGCGGCTTACACCGGCGCTGCACAGAAATTGTCCAAAGGCCGCGCCAAAGCAGCCAAAGCCCTGAGCGAAGCGGTGACAGCGGCGATGCAAGACCTGAGCATGTCAGGCGGACGTTTTTCGATCGCATTGGAAGCGTGCGAGCCGGCGGCCTACGGCCTGGAGCAGGTCGAGTTTCTGGTTGCCGGTCATGCCGGCGTGGCGCCGCGTCCGCTTGCGAAAGTGGCGTCCGGAGGCGAGCTGGCGCGCATTGCGCTGGCGATTTCCGTGATCGCATCGAGCTCGACGGCGACGCCGACCTTGATTTTCGACGAAGTCGACAGCGGCATCGGCGGCGGCGTGGCCGAAGTGGTCGGTCGTCTGCTCAAGCGCCTCGGGCAGGATAGGCAGGTGCTGTGCGTGACGCATTTGCCGCAGGTCGCCAGCCAGGGCAACCAGCATTTCCAGGTCAGCAAGCGCAACGACGGCGGCAAGACTGTGTCGCAGATCGAGCCGCTGGATGCCAAGTCGCGCGTGGAAGAAATCGCCCGCATGCTGGGCGGCCTGGAAATCACCGCGACCACGCGCAAACACGCGCGCGAATTGCTCGCGCTCTGACATTCCATTCTTCCAGCCATCGCCAGACTCGTCACGGATTTCCATGTCATTTCGCAAAGAGCCTTCTTATACGCACGGCACGCCGGCCGGCACCGCCATCGTGCTGGTCAATCTCGGTACGCCCGATGCGCCGACGACGCGCGCGGTGCGGCGCTATTTAAGACAATTCCTGTCGGACCCGCGCGTGGTGGAAATTCCGAAGGCGGTATGGTGGTTCATCCTGAACGGCATCATCCTGCCGTTTCGCTCCAGCAAATCGGCGGAAAAATATGCGTCGATCTGGTCCGCCGAAGGTTCTCCGCTCAAGGTCAATACCGAGCGCCAGGCGACGCTGCTGCGCGCGCGCATGCAGGAACGCGGCCATCGGGTGCAGGTGACGTACGCGATGCGTTACGGACAACCGGCCTTGCCCGACGTGCTGGACCGCCTCAAGGCGCAGGGCTGCGACCGCATCCTGATTCTGCCGGCGTATCCGCAATATTCCGGCACGACAACGGCATCGATTTTCGATGCCGTGTTCACCCATTTTTCCAAAGTGCGTAATGTTCCCGAGCTGCGCCTGATCAAGCATTATCACGATCACGACACTTATATCCAGGCACTCAAGGCGTCGGTGCTGGCGCATTGGGATGCCAACGGCCAGCCGGACAAGCTGGTGATGAGTTTTCACGGCGTGCCCAAGCGCACCTTGCTGCTCGGCGATCCCTACCATTGCGAATGTCACAAGACGGCACGCCTGTTGGCGTTGGCGCTGGGTTTGAGCGAGTCCGACTACGTGGTGACCTTCCAGTCGCGTTTCGGCAAGGCCGAGTGGTTGCAACCGTATACCGCGCCGACGCTGCAGGAACTGGCGCGTCAGGGCGTGCAGCGCGTGGACGTGATGTGTCCCGGTTTTACCAGCGATTGCCTGGAAACCCTGGAAGAAATTGCGATGGAAGCCAAGGCCGAGTTCCTGCATGCCGGCGGCAAGGAGTTTCGTTTCATCCCATGCCTGAACGGCGATGCGGCCTGGGTGCAGGGCATGATGGAAATTGCCGAGTTGCATATGGTGGGCTGGCCGACTATGGCCGGCGCCGCACTGCGTGAAGAAGAAAAGAAGCAGGCGGAAATTTCGGTCGCACAAGCTCGTCGCCTGGGCGCGACTCAATAGGCCAAATGGATGTAAGCGAGCGTCAGCCTGTTAAAATAATGGGCTGTACAGCTATTGCGTTGCGGAAATCTTTGTGTTGTTGTCAAGCAAGCTTGGCCTGGCGCATGGCTGGGGAAGCAGCTTCAATACAGTGCGACTAGTTGCGAATAGCTGATCCAGGCGGCTGCCAGCAAGGTGTAGGCAATGATGGTGGCGGAGATAAGCGGCAATTTCATGACGTCTCCTTGAAGGTTGGTGGATAAAAGAGGGACAAAGAAGGGCAAGGGATAGATAGCCACATGATAAATGTTGCATCGCGATTTGCTATTTCCAGTGTAGTAAATTCTGTAACAAGACGTTAGTGGCGGCTTAGAACGTTTGGTTGGATGCATATGACTTTTTTGCCTCAATTAAACATTCGGGGGTGCTCTCCGGACATTACGGGCGTAATAACCCTTGAAAATCAAGGGATAAAGCCTCATGTGCTTTGCCAGGCGCGAAGGGCGGTCAATCCGTTCAGGCGCTGAAAACCAAACATGCTTAAACACGCATTACCAGTTGGAGATTGTTAAATATGCAAGATACGGAAAAACAAGCGGAAAACGAACAGGTGCAGACGGCGCAAGCCGGCCAGGAGAATCAGGCCGAGGCTGTAACAACTGCAGCTGAGCCGACGGTGGAAGAGCAGCTCGTCGCCGCCGAGGCGAAGATTGCCGAGATGCAGGATGCTTTCCTGCGCGCCAAGGCCGAAGCCGAGAATATCCGTCGCCGTGCGCAAGACGATATCAGCCGCGCCCACAAGTTTGCGATCGAAGGTTTTGCCGAGTCGCTGCTGGCGGTCAAGGACAGCCTGGAAATGGCGTTGAAGATTGAGACACCGTCGGTGGAATCGCTCAAGGAAGGCGTCGACATGACATTGAAGCAACTGTCGTCGGCGTTCGAAAAGAACAAGCTGTTGGAAATTCATCCGCAAGCCGGCGAAAAGCTGGATCCGATGAAGCATCAGGCGATTTCCGCCGTGCCGGCAGAGCAGGAAGCCAATACCGTCGTGGCGGTGTTGCAAAAGGGTTATACGATTTCCGAACGCTTGCTGCGTCCGGCGTTGGTGACTGTGGCGCAAGGCAAGTAAGCCGCAAGTAAGCCGCAACTAAGCAACAAATAAGCAGCCTCGGCAGCAACGAAACGAAAAAAAGAGAACAAACGGCACAAAATTTGCTTTTAAGTGACGTTCCGCGCTTGAAAGCGACCGTTTTCTCCACATATTAAAACTATCAAAACTATTGTTGTTCCCTATTCGGGAACTTAAGGATCGAAGGAAAAATCATGGGCAAAATCATTGGTATTGACTTGGGTACAACCAACTCGTGCGTCTCCGTCATGGAAGGCGGTCAGCCGAAAGTCATCGAAAACTCCGAAGGCGCGCGTACCACGCCTTCCATCATCGCTTATCAGGAAGACGGCGAAATCCTCGTCGGCGCGCCTGCCAAACGCCAGGCCGTCACCAATCCGAAGAACACCATCTACGCCGCCAAGCGTCTGATCGGTCGCAAGTTCGACGAAAAGGAAGTGCAAAAAGATATTTCCCTGATGCCTTACCAGATCGTCAAAGCCGACAACGGCGACGCCTGGATCGGCGTGCGCGACAACAAGCTGGCGCCGCCGCAAATCTCCGCGGAAGTGCTGCGCAAGATGAAGAAAACAGCCGAAGACTATCTCGGCGAAGAAGTGACCGAAGCGGTCATCACCGTACCTGCCTACTTCAACGACTCGCAACGTCAGGCAACCAAGGACGCCGGCCGTATCGCCGGCCTGGAAGTCAAGCGCATCATCAACGAACCGACTGCGGCTGCGCTGGCGTTCGGCCTGGACAAGACCGAAAAGGGCGATCGCAAGATCGCGGTGTATGACCTGGGCGGCGGTACCTTCGACGTCTCCATCATTGAAATCGCCGACGTCGATGGCGAGAAGCAGTTCGAAGTGCTGTCCACCAACGGCGACACCTTCCTCGGCGGCGAAGACTTCGACCAACGCATCATCGATTACATCATCGACGAGTTCAAGAAAATCAACGGCCTCGACCTGTCGAAAGACGCGATCGCCCTGCAACGCATCAAGGCATCGGCCGAGCGCGCCAAGATCGAATTGTCGTCGTCGCAGCAAACCGAAATCAACGAACCGTACATCGCCATGGCCAACGGCGCGCCGGTCCACCTGAACCTGAAGATCACCCGCGCCAAGCTGGAATCGCTGGTGGAAGAACTGATCGCCAAGACGATCGAGCCATGCCGCACCGCGATCAAGGATGCCGGCGTCAAGGTCACCGACATCGACGACATCATTCTGGTCGGCGGCATGACCCGCATGCCGAAGGTGCAAGAGAAGGTCAAGGAATTCTTCGGCAAGGAACCGCGCAAGGACGTCAACCCTGACGAAGCAGTCGCCGTCGGCGCTGCCATTCAAGGTTCGGTCCTCTCGGGCGAACGCAAGGACTTGCTGCTGCTGGACGTCACGCCACTGTCGCTGGGTATCGAAACCATGGGCGGCGTGATGACCAAGATGATCAAGAAGAACACGACCATCCCGACCAAGTTCAGCCAGGTGTTCTCGACTGCCGACGACAACCAGCCTGCCGTGACGATCAAGGTCTATCAGGGTGAGCGCGAAATGGCCGCCGGCAACAAGGGTCTGGGCGAATTCAATCTGGAAGGCATTCCGCCATCGCCGCGCGGCACGCCGCAGATCGAAGTGACCTTCGACATCGACGCCAACGGTATCCTGCACGTCGGCGCCAAAGACAAGGCCACCGGCAAGGAAAACAAGATCACCATCAAGGCCAACTCCGGTCTGAGCGAAGATGAGATCGAAAAGATGGTGCGCGACGCCGAAGCCAACGCCGAAGAAGACAAGCGCCTGAAGGAATTGGCCGAAACCCGCAATCAGGGCGACGCGCTGGTCCACTCCACACGCAAGGCGCTGACTGAATACGGCGACAAGCTGGACGCAGGCGAGAAGGAAACCATCGAAGCCGCCGTCAAGGAACTGGAAGAAGTGTTGAAGGCGAACGACAAGGCCGCCATCGACGCCAAGACGGCAGCACTGTCCGTGGCAGCGCAAAAGCTGGGCGAAAAGATGTACGCCGACCAGCAGGCGCAGCAGGCAGCGGCCGGTGGTGCGGCCGGCGCTGCGGGTGCCGCAGGTGCAGGCGAATCGCGTCCGAAGGACGACGACGTGGTCGATGCCGACTTCAAGGAAGTGAAGTAATTTCGATTGCAGGCAGGGGAGTTCGCAGCTTTCTCCCCGCCGGCAAGCGAAGCAGTCATTCAGGAACACGTCGGCCGGCTTTGCCGGGCGGCACGCCGAGCAAGATGGTCGCGAGATCGTCTCTCGGCTTTTTCACATTGTTGGTTTCTTGTCGGTGCCCGCTGCCCGCAAGAGAAATCCAATAACAAGGTGTTATAAAACATGGCAAAACGCGACTTTTACGAAATTCTGGGGCTGGCGAAAAACGCCACCGACGACGAAATCAAGAAGGCTTATCGCAAACTGGCGATGAAATACCATCCTGACCGCAACCCCGACAGCAAGGGTGCGGAAGAGAAGTTCAAGGAGGTCAAGGAAGCCTACGAGATGTTGTCGGATCCGCAAAAGCGCGATGCCTACGATCGTTACGGTCATGCCGGCGTCGATCCCAACATGGGCGGCGGTGGCGGCGCGGGTGCAGGCGGTTTCGCTGACGCCTTCGGCGACATCTTCGGCGACATCTTCGGCGGTGGCGGCGGTCGCGGTCGCAGCTCCGGACCGCAGGTGTATCGCGGCGCCGACTTGCGCTACAACCTCGAAATCACGCTGGAACAAGCGGCCCACGGTTTCGACACCACCATTCGCGTACCGTCCTGGGACGAGTGCGATACCTGCCACGGTTCCGGCGCCAAGCCCGGCACCTCGCCGACCACTTGCGGCACTTGCGGCGGCCACGGCCAGGTGCGCATGCAGCAAGGTTTCTTCAGCATCCAGCAGACTTGCCCGAAGTGTCACGGCAGCGGCAAAGTCATTCCCGAGCCATGCCCGACCTGCGCCGGCGCCGGTCGTCTGAAGCGCAACAAGACGCTGGAAGTGAAGATCCCGGAAGGCATCGACGACGGCATGCGCATCCGTTCGTCCGGCAACGGCGAACCCGGCATGAACGGCGGTCCTCCGGGCGACCTGTATGTGGAAATCCACATCAAGCAACACGAAGTGTTCCAGCGCGACGGCGACGACCTGCATTGCGAAATGCCGATTTCCTTCGCCAAGGCGGCATTGGGTGGCGACATCGAAGCGCCGACCCTGAGCGGCAAGGCGTCCTTCACGATTCCCGAAGGCACGCAATCGGGCAAGACCTTCCGCTTGCGCGGCAAGGGCATCAAGGGCGTGCGTTCCGGTTATGCCGGCGACCTGTTCTGCCACGTCGTGGTGGAAACGCCGGTCAAGCTGACCGAACGCCAGAAAGACCTGTTGCGCGAGTTTGAAAAATTGACCATCGAAGGCGGCGCCAAGCACAGCCCGCAGACCAAGACCTGGAAGGACAAGGTCAAGGAATTCTTCGAGTAAGTCGCTCTGAAGTTGGCGGCGCTTCGGCATGAGCCGGGCGGCCGCCGGTTTTTGCATGTATTTTTCTATACAATGCAGTCGCGGCGGTCAGTGTTGTATCCTGATTGCCGGGCATTTCCCGAAAGACATCGTTGCATGCGCCAAGGTTGCGCAGTCCAGCCGACTCGGCTGAGACAGGGTGCATGTGTACGGTCTTTCGTTCATTCACCACCATGCATGCCGTCACATCGCATCGCTTCATTCATGCGCTGTACGACGGAAAGCGTGACACTCGATCTTGCCGACTATGACCAAAACAAGCCAACAAGACCAGGTTCAGGAACTCCTACTCCAGGGCAATCGCCGCTGGGCATCCGACATCACGGCGCGCGACCCCGACTTCTTCCTGAAGCTCGGTTCGCAGCGCTCTCCGGAATACTTCTGGATCGGCTGCTCGGACAACCGCGTGCCCGCCAACGATCTGCTGGGTTTGTTGCCGGGCGAACTGTTCGTCCACCGCAACATCGCCAACGTGGTCGTGCACACCGACCTGAACTGCCTGTCGGTGCTGCAGTTTGCCGTCGACGTGCTGAAGGTCAAACACATCATCATCTGCGGCCACTACGGTTGCGCTGGCGTGCAGGCTGCATTGACCAAGCGTCGCGTGGGCCTGGCCGACAACTGGCTGCAACACGTGCAAGACGTGCATGAGAAGCACGTCGGCTGTTTCCACGACCACATGTCCGAAGGCGACCAGCATGATCGCCTGTGCGAACTGAACGTGCTGGAACAAGTCGCCAACATCTGCCGCACCACCATCGTCACCGACGCCTGGGAACGCGGTCAGGAGCTCAGTATTCATGCGCTGGTGTACGGCGTGCACGATGGCTTGCTGGAAGCCTTGTCGCCGACCATCAGCAATGCCGACGAATGCGGCCGTCACCTGGCGCAAAGCCTGGAGCGCTATCGCGACATCAGTGATAATTGATGCTCGGAAGAGTGTTCGACGACAAATGAAAAAAGCCTGCAACGCAGGCTTTTTTCTTGTCCGCTTCGAGATGAGGTGGCAGGTATGGCGCCGTCATTCAGAAGCAATGTTCGGCCGCAGGGAAACGCTGATCGCGCACCGCCGCCACATACGCGCGCACGGCGTCTTCCACGCTGGGCGCACCTTCCATGAAGTTCTTCACGAATTTCGCTTTGTGTCCCGGAAACACGCCCAGCATGTCATGCATCACCAGCACCTGGCCGGAGCAGCCGGCGCCGGCGCCGATGCCGATGGTGGGGATGCGCAATTGTGCCGTCACTTCCGCGCCCAGCGTTGCCGGAATCGCTTCGAGCACCATCAGCGATGCGCCCGCCGCCTGCACGGCCTTGGCGTCGGCATGCAGCAGCTCGGCCCCTTCCAGCGTTTTTCCTTGTACCTTGTAGCCACCCATCTGATGCACCGACTGTGGCGTCAAGCCGAGATGCGCGCAGACCGGGATGCCGCGCTCAGTCAGCAAGCGAATCGTATCGGCAAGCCAGGCACCGCCTTCCAGCTTGACCATCTGTGCGCCGGCCTGCATCAGTTTGACTGCATTGTCGAACGCCGCCACCGGCGTGGCGTAAGTGCCGAACGGCATGTCCGCCACGATCAGCATGGTCTGGTTGCCGCGTGCCACGCTGGCGGTGTGATAGGCGATGTCGACGATGGTCACCGGCAGCGTCGACTGATGGCCCTGGCATACCATGCCCAGCGAATCGCCGATGAGGACGGTGTCGACGCCGCTGCGATCCATGAGTGCAGCAAAGCTGGCGTCGTAACAGGTCAGCATGCTGATCTTTTCGTCCTTGTCGCGCATCGCCTGCAGCGTGTGGACGGTAACGGGTTTCTTGCGCGCCGCGGGTGCCGGTGCTTCTTGCAGATAGGCTGCCAAATTATTCTCCTCGGTTCAGAAAGGCGCGCTTGCCGCGCATTTCAACGATGTGCGACAGCAGTTGCCGGAAGTCGTCTTCCCGTTCGGCCATGTTCATGTGCTCGTTGTTGACGATCAGCAGCGGCGCGGCATCGTAGTTGTAAAAAAAACGGCTGTAGCTGTCGCACAGGCGCTGCAGGTAATCGGGCGAGATCGATGCTTCCATCGGAATGCCGCGCTTCCTGATGCGTTCCACCAGTGTCTCCACGGGCGCCTGCAGATAGATCACCAGATCCGGCTGCACGGCATGCGGGCGCATGTGCTGATAGAGTTGCTCGTACAGTTTCAGTTCTTCATCGGCCAGCGTCAGGCGTGCAAACAGAGGGTCTTTTTCCAGCAGAAAATCGCCGACGAAGCGCGTCTGAAAAAGATCGGCCTGCGCCAGCTCCTGCAATTGCTGGATGCGCTGGAACAGGAAAAACATCTGCGTCTGCAAGGCATATCGGGCCGCGTCCCGATAAAATTTTTCCAGGAAGGGATTCTCCTGCGGCTGCTCCAGCACGGCTTGCGCGCCGAGGTGTTCGGCCAGCTTGCGGGTCAGGGTCGTCTTGCCGACGCCGATCGGGCCTTCGATGACGATGTATTTGTAATTGTTTAGATCCATTCGTGGTCTTCGCGGTTGGGCGTTGCTGCTGCAAGGAAAGACAGCAAGTCCGCATTGTAGGAGATTGCCGCGGATGTGTCAGTGCAGTGCATCAAGCCGCCGGCAATCACCCCGGCCGGCCTCAACTGCGGAAGATGAAATAGACCGCCCCCACCAGGCACAGCGCCGCCCATACATAGTCCAGCTTGAACGGCTGGTTCATGTAAATCATGGCAAAGGGAACGAACACGGTGAGCGTGATGGCCTCCTGCATGATCTTCAGTTGCGCCAGGCTGAACTGGGTGTAGCCGATGCGGTTGGCGGGCACTTGCAACAAGTATTCGAACAGGGCAATCGACCAACTGATCAACGCCGCGATCCACCAGGGTTTGGACGCAAGGCTTTTGAGATGGCCGTACCAGGCCACGGTCATGAAAATATTGGACAAAGCCAGCAGGCCGACGGTCTGGAAGGCGACAGGAATTTGCATGCGTGTTATTACCGGGAAATTGTTTCTTTATGGAAAAATTAACTTTGATAAATCAAGCTGAATTCTGCCTCTATTCCCCCGACAGGCCAAGACACCCGCCCCTCAGAATAAGGAAATAGTAAAAATGGCTGCAGTATGGGCTGAAGTATGAGTTGAGGGAGGCGCGGGCATCCGTGCAGACGCAGACCAGTGTTGCCATTGGGCAAGCTGATGTAAAGAATAATAAATCGTGGCGAATGTATAAAAGACCGGCGAATTGTTGCCGTTAATGCATGTGGGCTCGTGCTGGGCGGCCGGGTCTGTCGTACCTGGGAAAAGTCAAACATTCTGATTGGGATATCGTGAAGTCGAAACACCAAGCCATGCTATTGGTCTGGGGGATCAATGCACTGTTGCTGGCGCTGCTGGCGCCGAGATGGTGGCAAGGCCTCATTGCCGGCGTGCTCATCGCTGCTGCAGCCTGGGCGCTGACGGGCAAGAATGCGCCGGCTGCATCCACCGCCTCCAGGGAGTCTCCGGTGCTGTCCGTCTCCGTCGACGGCAATGCCGCAACGTCGCAGACAGTGCCGTTCGAGCTGCTGCAAGGCGTCGTGCCGGCCTGGCGCAACAACGTGCAACTGGCCCGTTCGCAGACGCAGGAAGCCATCGACAAGCTGACGCAACGTTTCGTCGGCATCCATCAGCGGCTCGGCGGCGCAGTCAGCCTCGCGGAAGGCGGCAGGAACGGCGACGTGCTGCAAGTCATTCAAAAAGCGGCGCAGCAACTCGGCGGCATCGCCGAGGCCCTGGAACAAGTCTTGTCCACGCGCGAGGCCTTGCTGCGCAAGATCGAAAACCTGGGCCAGCATAATGAAGACATTCGCCAGTTGGGCCTGGAGATCGAGCGGATCGCCGGCCGCACCGGCGTCACCGATCTGTTCTCGGATGAAAAAAGCTGGGCCGAACTGGCGGCGCGTTCCGCCGAGGCCGGCCAGCAAATCGTCGCCAAAACAAAAAACGTGCAGCAGCAAATACAGACCACGCTGGTGTCGGCCAATCAGCTCGACAGCGACGCCAGCCGCATGATGGACGATTCGCGCCTCGTCATCGACACCGTCATCGCCGATTTTCGCCAGTCCGCCCTCAAACTGAGCGGCACCGTCGGCCAGTTGGAGGAGGATAGCCGCGAAGTCGACCAGGAGGTGTGCGACATCCTCGTCAACCTGCAATTCCAGGACCGCATCAGCCAGATCCTCGACCACGTGCAACTCGACATGATCAAGCTGGTAGGCCTGGTCGAACAGGCGCAGCCATTGCCGGACCGCGCGACCTGGCTGGCCGATCTCGAAAAGACCTATACCACGCAGGAGCAGCGCCAGATACACGCCGGCCGGCAGGCCGACAAGTCCATGCAATCGCAAGTTGATTTCTTTTGAAGAGGGTGGCATGCATGCAAGAACTGATGTTGACGATCGGCATCCGCAATACCGGCAGCCACGGCGGCGTGCCGGCGGCGTCTTTTCGGGGAGGGCGCTGAAATGAGCGCCAAGACCATCCTGATCGTCGATGATTCGTTCAGTCTGCGCCAGACCATCTGCATGGCGCTGCAGGGCGCAGGTTATGACGTGGTCGAAGCCATCGACGGGCGCGATGCGCTCAACAAGCTCGACGGGCGCAAATACAACCTGGTCATCTCCGACGTCAACATGCCCAATCTCGACGGTTTGAGTTTCGTGCGCGAGCTCAAGCAAAACCCGAACTACAAATTCACGCCGGTATTGATGCTGACTACCGAGAGCGGCGACTCGCGCAAGCAGGAAGGCAAGTCCATCGGCGTGCGCGCCTGGGTGCACAAGCCTTTCCTGCCGCCGGTCCTGCTTGAAGCAGTCGCCAAGCTGGTATCGCCATAAGGAAGACGACGATGCCTTTGACGCAAAGCACACGCGACGGACACTTGCGACTCCTGGTGAATGGCGGCTTTACCATTTTCCAGGCGGCCGAGTACAAGCCGCAGCTGCTCGGCGTGATCGACAATGCCGATGAAATGCTGGAGATGGACCTGAGCGGCGTCGATGAAATCGACACCACCGGATTGCAATTGCTGTTGCTGATGAAGCGCGAGGCCGCGCTCCAGTACAAGCAATTATTTTTCAACGGCATCAGTCCTGCCGTGCAAAACGTGATCGACATGCTGCATCTGCAGGGAACATTCGACATTCAACCATCCATACAGGGGCTCGCATGAAAAAAGATGCCGCCCGCGATGCGCTGGTGCAGGAAGGGCGCGAACTGCTGGTTGCCATGGAAGCGGCCTTGCTGCAGATCGAGAGCGAAGGCCCCAGCAAGGATGCGATCAATGCGATCTTCCGCGCCGCGCACACCATCAAGGGATCGGCGGGGTTGTTTGCCTTCGACAGCATCGTCAGTTTCACGCATGTGCTGGAGAGCGTCCTCGACAAAGTGCGCAACGGCATCCTGAAGCTCGACGATGCCATGATGTCGCTGCTGCTGAACTGCGGCGACTACATGGGCGATCTGGTCGACGCCATCGAAAAACTGCAAGAAGATCAGGAACCGGATCTGGCGCGCCGGACCGAGCTGGAAGCGGCGCTCAATGCCCATCTCGAACAGGTCGCCGTGGCGGAAGAAGCCAACGCCAGGGACGTGCCGGTGGTCGATGCCACCGGCCTGACGGAAACCGTCGCTGCCGTCACCGCGGCGGCCGCCGCGCTGGCGGGGAATGCACAATACGCAGACGTCGATGGCGATGGGGACGCCGAAGACGACCACCCCGCCGTAGCCAATCCCAACTGGCATTTGTCGTTGCGCTTCAGCCAGGACGTACTGCGCGACGGCCTCGATCCGCTCTCGTTCCTGCGCTACTTGCTGACGATGGGGCGCAGCGTCTACGCGCATACGGTCGAGCACACCATGCCGACCGCCGACGAAATGGATCCTGAGCTTTGCTATATCGGATTCGAGATCGGCTTTGACAGCAACGCCGATCGCCAAGCGATCGAAAGCGTGTTTGAGTTCGTCCGCGAAGGCAGCGACATCAACATCTTTTCGCCGCATTGTTCGTTGGAGCAATACCGGTGCTGGCTGGCGCGCATGCCCGAACGCGATCGGATGATGCGGATGTTGCTGCAGTCGGGTGCATTGACCGACGCCGAATGCCAGTTCCTGAACGGCGAGGGACCTCTTCCATGCCGGACTGTCACTGACAGCGACGCGGCGACTTTATTTGCCAAGACGGCCGCAAAGACCGTGGCCAAGACCGGATCGTTCGAGTTGGCGCCGCATGCCGTGGCGGACAATGGCGCCGTTACCCGGCAAAAATCGGGCGACGACAAAAAGGGCCAGGAGCAGAAATTCATCAAGATCGAAGTCTCCAAGCTCGACCAGTTGATCGATCTCGTCGGCGAACTCGTGATCGCCGGCGCAGGTGCCAGCCTGGTCGCCAAACGCAAGAAGGATCAGCGTTTTGAAGAAGCGACGCAGCTTATTTCCGGCCTGGTGGAACAGATCCGCGATGCCGCGCTGACGTTGCGGATGGTGCAGATCAATGAGGTCTTCCAGCGCTTTCCGCGCGTGGTGCGCAACATCTCGCGCGAGCTGGGCAAGGAGATCGAACTGATCGTCACTGGCGCCGACACCGAACTGGACAAGTCGATGGTCGAGAAGATTTCCGACCCGCTGATGCATATCGTGCGCAACGCCATGGACCACGGCATCGAAGCAGCCGACATCCGGCGTGACATGGGCAAGCCGGAGGCGGGCGTGCTGCGCCTGAACGCGACGCATGAATCCGGCAGCGTCGTGATCGAAGTGTTCGACGACGGCCGCGGCCTCGACAAGGAAAAGATTGTGCGCAAGGCGACGCAACAGGGATTGATCGCCGTCGATGCGAACTTGTCGGAGAAGGATATTTTCCGCCTTATTTTCGAACCGGGATTTTCGACTGCCGAGCAGGTGACAGCCCTGTCCGGACGCGGCGTCGGCATGGACGTCGTCAAGCGCAACATCGATTCCCTCCATGGCGAGGTCGACATTTTCAGCAACCCGGGCAAGGGCACCATGGTGCGCATTCGCCTGCCGTTGACGCTGGCCATCATTGCCGGTTTCCAGGTGGTGGTGGGCGGCGCGGTGTTCGTCATCCCGCTGGATCTGGTGGTGGAATGCATCAATTTGACGGCGCATCAGGTGCACGACAACGTGGTGACCTTGCGCGGCGAACCTTTGCCGTTCATTCCGTTGCGCGAGTTGTTCGATCTTCCCTCCCGGGAGTCGCCGCGCAAGAGCCTCGTGATCGTTCAGTACGGCCAGATGCGCGCCGGTTTGCTGGTCGACAATTTGCTGGGCGAATGCCAGGCCGTGATCAAGCCGCTGGGAAAATTGTTCAGCAAGGTCAAGGGATTGAGCGGCTCGACCATTCTCGGCGACGGTCGCGTCGCATTGATCCTGGACGTGCCGCATCTGATCGCGCATACCGGACAGATGGAGCAGGTGAGCATCCGGCGTTCGGAGATCAAGGTTGAGTTTGGCGAACGAATGTGAATAGCAGGCATCACGGCAGGGAATTCCTTCAGGCCGGGCCGATAAGAAAGACAGTATGGGAAACAAGGGAGTTGTCATGCAGAACAAATTGACGCAACGAATGAGCATCCGGCAGCTTTTCATCTGGCTGGTCATCGTGCTGGCCGTGCTGATGGGCTCCATCGTCAGCGTGACGCGGGCGCTCAAGGACGCCAACTCCAACCTGGACCGGGCGCACGAGTCCCGCTACTACTCGTTCGTGCTGGCCAATGAAATGCGGCGCAGCTCGGAAGACCTGACCAAGTTCGGACGCGCTTACGTCACCACGGGCGACCCCAACGACGAGGAACGCTATTACATCGTCCTCGATATCCGCAACGGCAAGCGTCCACGCCCCAAGAACTACGAGCGCTTCAATCTCGACCTGGTCACCGCCAAGCAGGTCAACGGCATGCCGTCCGACCCTGCCATGCCGCTCATCGACTTGATGAAGCAGGCCGGCTTCACCACGCAGGAACTGGCGAAGATGCAGGAGGCCAAGGCCAATTCCGATGCCTTGAACAAGATCGAGATTACTGCATTCAACGCCGTGAAGGGGCAGTTCGACGACGGCGCCGGCAATTTCACCGTGACCGGCGCGCCGAATCAGGCGATGGCGCAGGAACTGATGTTCGACCAGAATTATCGCAACATGGTCGGTCGCGTGATGGTGCCGATCAATGATTTCTTGCGCATGGTCGACGAGCGTACCGAGAAGCGCGTGGCCATTGCGCAGATGCGTTACTCGGAACTGGAGATGATGATTTTTTCGCTGCTCGGCGCGTCCATGCTGCTGTTGCTGGTTTGTCTGTTCTTCACCTATCGCGTGATTCGTTCGCAACTGGGCGGAGAACCGAAGGATGCCATGATGGTGTTGCGTAAAGTGGCCGAGGGCGATCTGACCGTCAAGGTGCCGGTGTCGCCCAAAGATACCGGCAGCGTCTTGCACAGCACGCAGCAAATGGTTGCCAAGTGGACTTCCGTGATCGGCGACGTCAGCGGCACGGCGAGTTCGCTGGCGTCGGCGTCCGAACAGATCTCGGCGTCTTCCCAGGCGCTGAGCAAGAATGCGTCGCAGCAAGCTTCCAACGTGGAAGAGACCAGCGCCTCGGTGGAAGAGATCACCGCCACCATCGCGCAGAATGCCGAGAATGCGCGCGTCACCGACAGCATCGCCAGCAAGTCCGCCAATTCGGCCGCCGAAGGAGGCGAAGTCGTGCGCGAGACCGTGCAGGCCATGAAGCAGATCGCGGGCAAGATCGGCATCATCGACGATATCGCCTACCAGACCAACCTGCTGGCGCTGAACGCGGCCATTGAAGCGGCGCGCGCCGGCGAGCATGGCAAGGGCTTCGCGGTGGTTGCCGCCGAAGTGCGGAAGCTGGCCGAGCGTTCGCAGACCGCCGCGCAGGAAATCATCGCCGTCGCGGAGAACAGCGTGATGCTGGCGGAAAAGGCCGGCGGCTTGCTTGACCAGATGGTGCCGTCGATTCGCCGGACTGCGGATCTGGTGCAGGAAATTTCCGCCGCCTCGCGCGAGCAATCGGCGGGACTGGAGCAGATCAACAACGCCGTGCACCAGATGGCGCAGACCACGCAACTGACTGCATCCGCATCGGAAGAATTGTCTTCGACTTCGGAAGAAATGAGCGCCCAAGCCATGCAGTTGCAGGATCTGATCCTGTTCTTCCAGGTCGGCGAGGAAAAACGCGGGCCGGTGAAGAACGCCGGCAAGACCGGCAAGCTGGTCAACGAGCCGCCGGCGATCAGCACCAAGTTCGTCAAGCCGACCCGCATTTCCATGCTGGATGACGGCGATGATCCGGTTGACGAGTCTTCGTTCAAGCGTTTTTGATGTGCGTTTTTGATGCGCGTTTTTGATGCGACTACGCAGGGAGCAAGGCACGAAGGAGTACCCGGAGGAGACACGGAAATGAAGCTATCCAACAAGCTTGCCGCCAGTTTTGCCTTTGCTGCGCTCCTGACCGTGGCCGTGGGCGGCTACGGCGTCGCCAATCTGTTTCGCGTCAACGGCATGCTTGAGGAAATCTATACCACCAATCTTCTCACCATCGTCAATCTGAGCCGGACCAACAAACTTACCTTCGACATCTCAAGCTTCATGCAGGCCATGGAAAAATCGGATCAGCACGTCGAACGCAAACGAATTGCCGACGCCCTGCGCTTCAAGCTCGATGAACTCAAGCATGCTTATGCCGGCTACAAGTCGACTACGATGTTGAGCGACCTGGAAAAAACACTGCAAGCGCAGGCCGATCAACTGGTGGCGGTTTATATCAGGAAAGTCGAGTTGCGCCGCGATTATTTATTGCGCGACGACGACAACGGCGGCGATCCCGATGCGATCCGGAAAGATGCCGACGGCCTGCACGTGCAGTTGAACGCATTGATAGACGAGAACGTGCGCCAGGCAACCGTCAACAGGCAGAGAGCGGCCGCATTGGAGCAACAGAATCTGGAGCAAAGCGTCGGCGTCATTGCGCTGGCCTTGCTGACGGCGATCATTCTGGGAATGTATACGCGCCGTGCCTTTGTCCGGCAGATCGGCGGCGATCCGAGAGAAGTGATGAAAGTCTTGCTGAAGATTGCCAATGGCAATCTCGCCGTCGTGCTCGATGCCGAGAAAATCAGTAAAGGGAGCGTGTTGCATAGCGCGCAGAGAATGCAGGGCAGGTTGACGGAAGTGCTGGGCGACGTCAATGCGGCGACGGTGACGCTGGCTTCCGCTGCCGGCCAGTTGACATTGGCGGCGGAACAGTTGAGCAAAAACTCGTCGCAGCAGGCAGCCGATTCCGAGGAAGCCACCAATGCCATCGGTCAGATCGCCGGCACGGTCGGCATCAATACCGCCAACGCCAACCGCACCAATGAGATCGCCGGCGAATCGGCGCGCACGGCTGCCGCAGGAAGGGATGCCGTGCGCGAAACGCTGGATGCCATGCGCGAGATTGCCGTCAGAATCAGCGTCATCGACGACATCGCCTATCAGACCAACTTGCTGGCGCTGAATGCTGCCATTGAGGCCGCTCGCGCCGGCGAGAACGGCAAGGGTTTTGCCGTGGTCGCCAATGAAGTGCGCAAACTGGCCGAGCGCTCGCAGGTCGCCGCGCAGGAGATCCTGGAAGTGTCGCAACGCAGTGTCGGACTGGCGGAGAAAGCAGGTGGCTTGCTGGAGAACATGTTGCCGTCGATTCAGCAAACCGCGAACCTGGTCGATGGCATATCGTTGTCGGCGCGCGATCAGAATTCCAATCTGGCGCAAATCCACAATGCAATCGGGCAGATTGCCCAGGCGATACAAATGAATGCCGTGGCGTCGGAGGAGTTGTCCGCGACTTCGGAAGAAATGAGTGATCAGGCCAATCAGCTGCGCGACATGATGCGGTATTTTTCGCTGGATGAAATCAATGAGGATGTCGTGCAGGACGTGTCGGAGCAGACCCTCATTGAGGGAAAATACTTTCCTCGCGGTTCAGGCGGCGGGGGCGTTGCCGGCGGCAGTGTTCGGGAATCGGTGTTGTCAGATGTTTGAGGAGTACGTGTATGCCCAGTTTATCGCTGAACGGTGAATCGTCGTTCGCCAGGTCGCAGCAACAGGAAGCGGTGCTGAGCCGCCAGTTCCTGACTTTTGTGCTGGGTGAAGAGATGTTCGCCATGCCGATCGGAGACATCCGCGAAATCATCGAGTTCTGCAGCCTGACGGAAGTGCCGTTGATGCCGAATTTTTTGCGCGGCGTGATCAACCTGCGTGGCGCGGTGGTGCCGGTCATCGACTTGTCGGTGCGATTCGGTCGCGCGCCGACGCCGATTGCCAAGCGCACTTGCATCGTCATCATGGAAGTCGCGCAGGAGGAACAGACCATGCTGTTGGGCGTGATGGTCGACGCCGTGCGCGCCGTGCTGATGGTGGAAAACGACAAGGTGGAACCGCCGCTGAGTTTCGGCTCGCGGCTGCGCGCCGATTTTATCGAAGGCATGATCAACATCAAGGACCGTTTCATCGTTGTGCTGGATGTCGGCGCGGTCTTGTCGGTGGACGAACTGTCGTCGTTGATGGGAATGACTGCCGTCGAAGAACTCAATGCACAATCGGGTAGCTGACGCTATGATGGGATCATGATCGGTATAAGCATGCCGGCGGGCAACGCCGGCTGCGACAAACCGGCCGCCAGGAGATGCAGCATGTCAATCGAGGGAGTCGATAGATGAATTCCAGCATCGAGTCCATGGCACTGGATGTCAGTGATCAGGAAATGCTGCTATTCCAGCAGCTTTTCAAGCACTACATCGGTTTGTATCTGCCGTTCTCGAAGAAGGCGTTGCTGTGCAGTCGCCTGTCGCGCAGGCTGGGCGAGCTCGGGCTGCGTGATTTGCGGGAGTACTATGCGCTGATCTCGGCGCCGCAGGAGGAGATGGAGCGGCAACGCGCCATTGACCTGATCACGACCAACGAGACTTATTTCTTTCGTGAGCAAAAGCACTTCGACGCTTTGCGCGACGATATCTTGCCGGAGATGTTTTCACGGCAGGAACTGAAAATCTGGAGCGCCGCCAGTGCCACCGGCGAAGAAGCCTTTTCAATCGCCATGCTGCTTGACGACTGTCGCGCGCATCATCCCTGGAGCATCTATGCGTCCGACATCAGTCAGCGCGTGCTGACGTTCGCGCGCCGGGCCCTGTATCCGATGGTGCGCGGCGAGCATATTCCGAAATCCTACCTGTCGCGCTACTGCCTGTGCGGCACGGGCGAATATGAAGGACATTTTCTGATCGACCAGCGCATTCGCAAGCGTGTCTCCTTCGAGCAGCGCAACCTGCTGGATCTGCCGACTGACATGGACACGAGATTCGATATCGTGTTCCTGCGCAACGTCATCATCTATTTCGATTTTCCAACCAAGGTCGAAGTCATCCAGTCCGTCGTTCGCAAAATCCGGCCCGGCGGCTGGCTGATCGTCGGGCATTCGGAATCACTGCACGGCATGCCGCTCGAGCTGGAGATGTACGCTCCTTCCATTTACAGGAGACCGCTGTGAGCGAACGCGTCTTCGTCAATCTTGGGGAGGTGTATTTCGGCCAGGGCGACTTGCAGGTCGAGACCTTGCTGGGGTCGTGCGTGGCAATCACGTTCTGGCATCCGGGCCGGCGTTTGGGCGGACTGTGCCATTTCCTGTTGCCGGCGCGGCGCTTGCCTCGCAGGCAAAATGCGCAAGACGGGCAGGCGGAACCGGATGGCCGTTATGGCGATGAGGCATTGGTGCGCCTGCTCGACGAAGTGCGCAAGCATGACACGCAGCTCGCCGACTATCGGGTAAAAGTCTTTGGCGGCGGCAACGTGCTGGGATTGCCGGCCTCGAAAGTCCGGGTCGGGCAGGCCAATGCCGACTTTGCACTGGAAATGCTGCAGCGGCAGCAGATTCCGATCACGGCGCAGGACATCGCCGGCGACGGCTATCGCTACCTGCGCTTCGATCTGAACAGCGGCGACGTCTGGGTGCGGCGCGGACATGGCGTCGTGCACGACCTGGAAAAAGTCCCGGCAGTGCGGTCCGGTGTCGCGGCACACACCGCAGGCATGTTGCGGGACAGGGGGCGCGGATGACGATCAAGGTGATGATTGTCGATGATTCGTCGGTGGTCCGTCAGGTGATCCAGGACCTGATCGAGCCGTGCCACGATCTTTCCGTGATCGCCACGGCGCCGGATCCGATCTTCGCCATGGCGAAGATGCGCGCCAACTGGCCGGACGTGATCATTCTGGACATCGAAATGCCGCGCATGGACGGCATCACTTTCCTGCGTCAGATCATGGCCATCAGGCCTACGCCCGTGGTGATCTGCTCATCGTTGGCCGAACGCAGCGCGGCGGTCACGATGGAGGCCCTGGCGGCCGGCGCGGTCGGGGTCATCACCAAGCCGTCGCTCGGCATTCGCGATTTTCTGCAAGACAGCTCGGAAGACCTGATCGCCGCCATACGCGCGGCAGCACATGCGCGTTTGCGCCGCGCGCACGTCGCCGCAGGCAATATCGGCAGCGATGCCGAGAAGATGATGCGCGCGGATATGCCTCCTGCGTCCGGACTGGACGGCATGCGGCTGACCGCCGACGCGATGCTGGAGCCGCCTGGTTTCCAGGACGGATTGATTCCGATTACGCCGAAAGTGGTGGCGATCGGCGCTTCAACCGGTGGCCCGCAGGCGCTGGAGAGGGTGCTGCGGGCGGTCCGGAAGGATTGCCCGGGGCTGGTGATCGTGCAGCATATGCCGGAGAAATTCACGCAGAGTTTTGCAAAACGCCTCGATTCGATTTCGGGAATTCAGGTCAAGGAGGCCGAACATCATGACCTGGTGTTGCCTGGACGCGCATTAGTTGCACCCGGCGGCTCGCACATGATGGTCAGGCGCGATGGCGTGCAGTACTATGTAGAAGTAGTCGGCGGGCCTCTCGTCAGCCGCCACAAGCCGTCGGTGGATGTGCTGTTTCGTTCGATGGCCAAGGCTGCCGGCAGGAACGCCGTCGGCATCATCATGACCGGCATGGGCGATGATGGCGCATGCGGCATGAAGGAAATGCGCGAGTGCGGTGCGGCGACCTATGCGCAGGATGAAAACAGCTGCGTGGTGTTTGGCATGCCGAAGGAAGCGGTGTTGCTCGGCGGTGTGGGCGATGTTGTTTCCCTTGAAGACATCTCTTCCGTGATTGACAGATATGGTTACTAAATTGACGCCCTTTCCAATAGAAACCTTGTTGATTGTCGATGACAGCCCGTTGCAGCGTCTGCACACGGTCGGCCTGATGCGCGACCTCGGCGTCGAGATGATCTACGAAGCCGGCGACGGGCATGAAGCGCTGGAACTGCTGGCCTTGCTGCGCCTGCCGCCGAGCCTGGTGATCGTGGACCTGGAAATGCCGGGCATGGACGGCGTTGAGTTCATCCAGCAATTGCAGGCAAGGAATCTGCACTTCCCGTTGATTGTCGCCTCCAGTCGCGAAAGATCCCTGTTGGCGTCGGTGGAGACCATGATTGAAGCATTGGGCATGCATGTGCTGGGCGCGTTGCAGAAACCGTTGAATCAGGAAAAACTTCTCGGTGCATTGAATTCCTCCGGCAGCAATCTTTCCTTGCCGCAAAAAGATCCGAACTTGCCGACCATCACCGAAGCGGAATTGGCGGCGGCTATTCGCAATCACGAAATCATCGCCTACTACCAGCCCAAGGTCGATATCCGTACCGGCATGCTCAAAGGGGTGGAAGCGCTGGCGCGCTGGATACATCCGCAAGCCGGAATGATTCCGCCGAATCACTTCATTCCGCTGGCCGAAAGCAGCGGCCTGATCCACGAACTGACCTTGTCGATGTTCGAGCAAGCCATGGCGCAGGCGGCCTTGTGGAACGAACGCGGCTTGTCGTTGAAGGTGGCTGTCAACCTGTCGCCGTTGTCGCTCGACATCCCCAGCTTCGTGCAGAAGGTGTCCGACCTGCTGGCGCAGCACGCCTTGCTGGCGGAACAGATCGTGCTGGAGATTACCGAGAGTTCGGTCGTGGCGAACCTGGGAAGTGCGCTTGGTGCACTGGCGCGTTTCCGCCTCAAGGGATTCGGTTTGTCGATCGACGACTACGGCACCGGCTTCTCATCGATGCAGCAGCTGGCGCGCATTCCTTTCACGGAACTGAAGATCGACCGCTCGTTTGTGCATGGCGCACATGCGCGCCAGAATCTGCGCGTGATCCTGCAGTCGGCTCTGGATATGGCCAAGCGGCTGGAACTCGTGACGGTGGCGGAGGGGATCGAGACCATCGAAGACTGGCGTTTGCTGCAGGACTCGGGTTGCACGCTGGGACAGGGTTACCTGATTGCCAAACCGATGCTGCCCAGCGAGTTGCCCATCTGGCTCAAGGGGCATCATCGCCGTCTGGCCGAGCTGCGTCCGCAGCAGGATGCAGCAAACGGCACCGGCGGAGCCGATCACGACAATTGAGCGGCGCTCGCACAGCGCGTGCAAACGCCCGGAGCTTTCCTTGCAGCTTGTATTCGTTGCTGATCAGTTGCCGATCGGATGAATCGGCTGATCCGCCACGCCTGCGCGCAAGTCCCGTACCGCACCGATGCCGGGGATGGCGACGGCGGGGGCGATATCCAGCAGCGGAATCAGAACGAAGGCGCGTTGCGTCATGCGCGGATGCGGCACGGTCAACACATCGTCGGCGATGATCAGATCGCCGTACAGCAGAATATCCAGATCCAGGGTGCGCGGTGCATTGCGATAAGGACGCTGGCGTCCGTGTGCTTGCTCGATGTCCTGCAACGCCTGCAGCAAATCATGCGGCGTCAAGGAAGTGAAGAGTTGCGCCACGGCGTTGACGTAGTCGTCGCCGCCGGCGTCCACCGGCGCGGTGCGATACAAGGGCGATTGTGCGGAGAGGATGGTATGCGGCAATTGCGCCAGCCGGCGCAACGCGTCTTCCACCGTCGCGCGGGCGTCGCCCAGGTTGCCGCCGATGCCGATGTAGGCTGTTGCCGGTGCGGTCACGGTTATACGTCGCCGTCGGTCGGCTTGTCGGCGCCACTGCCGCTCTTGCTGCGATTGCGGCCGCCGCGACGCTTGCGTTTTTTGGCCGGACCGGCGTTGGCGCCTGGGCCTGTTCCCGCGCCCGCAGCGGCATTGCCGCCGCCGGAAGTCGTTGGTTTGCGCGAGAGCAGGACTTCGCGTTCCGGCGCATCGCCATCGATGAATGCGGTCCACCAGTCGCCCAGCTCGGCATCGATTTCGCCGGAAGCGCAACGCAGCAGCAGGAAGTCGTAGCCGGCGCGCAGGCGCAGATGTTCCAGCAGCTTGTACGGCGCCTTGCCGGTGCGGCGTTCGAAACGCGGCTGCATGGCCCAGATGTCGCGCATGTCGGAGGCGATCTTGCGTTGCAGTGCGAGTTTTTCGGTCTGTGCGTTGAGCACGTCGTCGGCCGCGAGATGCAGCGCCGGAATCGGATATTCTCCGGCTGCCTGATAAGCGCGCCATTTTTCCAGCACCTGATGCCACAGCAGCGAGGCGAACAGGAAGCCCGGCGAGACCGGCTTGCCTTGCTTGATGCGGGCGTCGGTATTGGCCAGCGCCAGCGTGACGAATTTTTCGCCGAGCGGTTGCTCCAGCACGACGTCGAGCAGCGGCAGCAAGCCGTGATGCAGGCCTTGCTTGCGCAGCTGCTGCAGGCAGGCGAGGGCGTGGCCGCTCATGAGCAGCTTGAGCATTTCGTCGAACACGCGCGCCGCCGGCACGTTGTTGATGAGCGGCGCCATGACGGCGATCGGCGCGCCGGTGGCGGCGTCGATAGAGAATTTGAGCTTGGCGGCGAAGCGCACCACGCGCAGCATGCGCACCGGGTCTTCGCGATAGCGCTCTTCCGGCACGCCGATGATGCGCAAGGTCTTGGCGCGGATGTCGGCGATGCCGCCGTGATAATCCAGCACGCTTTGCGAAGCCGGATCGTAGTACATCGCGTTGATGGTGAAGTCGCGCCGCACCGCGTCTTCGTGCTGCTCGCCGAAGGTGTTGTCGCGCAGCACGCGGCCGTGTTCATCCTTGGGCGCCATGTCGGCGGAGGCGCCGCGGAAGGTGGTGACTTCGATAAGCTCCTGGCCGAACATCACGTGCACGATCTGGAAGCGGCGGCCGATGATGAAGGCGCGGCGGAACAATTGCTTGACCTGTTCCGGCGTGGCGTTGGTGGCGACGTCGAAGTCCTTGGGCTTGACCGACAGCAGCAGGTCGCGCACGGCGCCGCCGACGATGAAGGCCTTGAAGCCGGCGTCCTGCAGCGTCTGCGTCACGCGGATGGCGTTGGGCGACACCAGCTGCGGATCGATGCCGTGCTGCTTCTGGCTCAGGATGGTCGGCTCGGTGGCGGAGGCTGCGTCCTTCTTGTTCTTGCCGAGGATCGAGCGGATGAACTTTTTAATCATTGCGTTTCAGTTTGATTTTTATCATTGCGCGTCGAAGAGATTCAGAATCGGCCAGCCCTGGGCGATCGCATGTGCCTTGAGCTTGTCGTTGGGGTTGGTGGCGACCGGGTGCGTGACGCGCGAGAGCAGCGGAATGTCGTTTTGCGAATCGCTGTAGAAGTGACTTTGTTCGTAATCGGCAATCGTCTTGCCGAGGCTCTTGAGCCAGGCTTCGGTGTGCGTCACTTTGCCTTCGGCGTAGGTCGGCGTGCCCAGCAGGCGACCGGTGATGTTTCCTTCGGCGTCGAGTTCCGGCAGCGCGGCGATCAGGTGATGCACCTTGAACAGTTTGGCGATCGGTTCGGTGACGAAGCTGTTGGTGGCGGTGATGATGGCGACGGTGTCGCCGGCATCCAGATGTTTTTGCACCACGGCGACGGCGGCGGGGACCATGGCCGGTTTGACGACTTCTTCCATGAACTGTGCGTGCCAGTCGTCCAGTTGCTTGCGCGGGAATCTGGACAACGTGCCGAAGGCGAATTCCAGATATTTCACCGGGTCCAGCGTGCCGGCCTGGTAGTGCGCATACCACTCGTCGTTGGCTTTGCGGAAAGCGGTTGCATCGATGGCGCCGGTGCGGGCCAGAAACTCGCCCCACTCATGGTCGGAGTCGATGGGAATCAGGGTATGGTCGAGGTCAAATAAGGCGAGATTCATGGCGTTTCGTCTTCAGCTTCCTGTTGTAATAGATCGCGTAGCAGCGGCAGGGTGATGGGACGCTTGGTTTCCAGCGAATAGCGGTCAAGCGCGTCGAGCATGCGCGACAGAGAAGGCATGTCGCGCCGGTAGTGGGTCAGCAGGTACGAGAGGATGCCGGGCGACACGGTCATGCCGCGGCCTTGCGCGGATTGCGTCAGGGCGGCGATCTTCTCGTCGTCGGTCAGGCCGTGCAACTGATAGATCAGGCCCCAGCCGAGCCGCGTGCGCAAATCTTCGCGCACCTGCAATTGCGCCGGCGGCCGGGTGCCGGTGCTGATCAGATAGCCGCCCAGTTCACGGATCTGGTTGAACAGCGCGAAGGCGGCAATCTGGGCATCCGGCGAGAGCTGTTCGCAATCGTCGAGCAGATAGCATTGCACGGCGGGCGTGTAGTCGAAGGCGCTATCGAAGGCGTCGGCGGCGGTGATCAGGCGGCTGGCGACATTGGCATGCGCCAGCGAATGCAGCAGATGCGTCTTGCCCGCACCGTTCTCGCCCCAGAGGTAGATGAAGCGGTCGTTCAATGTCGGCTGCGCCTGCGCCGAGGCGATGCCTTGCAACCGTTGCAGCAATTCTGCATTCTGGCCGGTGACGAAAGTATCGAAAGTCGGCGGCTGCTGCGCGCTCAGATCCAGCAGAAGTTGTCTCATGTCTCGCTATTGTAGAAACTGCTGCTCAGGTAATGTTGGCGCAGGTGCCGCACCATCACCGAAATGATGGCCGAGGTTGGCAGGGCGAGCAGCACGCCGACAAAACCGAATAACTGCCCGAACGCCAGCAGGGCGAAGATCACGACCAGCGGATGCAGGCCGATGCGTTCTCCCACCAGTTGCGGCGTCAGGATGAAGCTTTCCAGCACCTGGCCGATGCCATAGATGATGGCAATGGCGACCAGCCCGTATGGGCCGGTGAATTGCAATACGGCGGCGATCAGCGCCAGCACCAGGCCGAGACCGAAGCCGACGTAGGGAATGAAAACCAGCAAACCGGTCAGGATGCCGACCGGCAAGGCGATGTCGAAGCCGGCAATGGCCAGCGCTATTGAATAATAGGCCGCCAGGATCAGCATCACCAGCAATTGTCCGCGCAGGTATTGCGCGAGCAGGTCGTCGACTTCTTCGGCCATGTGGCTGATCTTGGCGACCCAGCGGCGCGGAATCATGCCACGCAGGCGTCCGATGAAAGGATGCCAGTCTTGCAACAGATAAAACAACACCATCGGAATAAACAACAGATTGGCCAGCCAGGCCAGCACGGCGGTGCCGCCGATCTTGACCGAGGCCAGCACGGAAGCCCAGATTTCATCGCCGCTGGTGGCCAGCTGCTGGGTCATGATCTTCTTGATGCCGGTGACGTCCAGGCGCACGTGGATGCCGTATTCGCCCAGGCGCGGCGCCACGGTGGCGTTGAGTTTGTCGAGGAAATTCGGGATTTGCTGTTGCAGCAGCGGGATTTCCTTGACCAGCACCGGCACCACCACCAGGATCATGGCCAGCACGGCCAGCACCAGCAACAGGATGACGACGAGCACCGCCAGCACGCGCGGCAGGCGGAAACGGCCGATGCGGCGCCCGGCCAGCCAGTCGACGCCCGGATTGAGGGCATACGCCAGGATGGCCGCGGTCACGAAGGGAGTCAGCATGGGCCCCAGCAGCACCAGGAGGCCTATTAACAAAAGCCCTAAAATGAGCCACAACAAGCTTTGTTTTTGCTCATCCGAGAAAGAAAAAGGCATGGAAATCGGGCTTTAGGTGAATCGGTTTGATAAAATCATGGTTTACGCAGTAATTCAGCAGCCTTGCCGGCCGTTTTACTCTTCTACGCTTCAGACCTCTATTTTACCGCCTCTAGTGCCAATATCATCATGACTTCATCATCCAATGTTTCCCTTTCCTACCGCGACGCCGGTGTCGATATCGATGCAGGCGACGCTTTGGTCGAGGCCATCAAGCCTTTTGCCAAGCGTACGACCCGTGAAGGCGTGCTGGGCGGCATTGGCGGTTTCGGCGCCTTGTTCGAGATCAGCAAGAAGTTCAAGGAGCCGGTGCTGGTATCCGGCACCGACGGCGTCGGCACCAAGCTGAAACTGGCTTTCCACCTCAACAGGCACGACACCGTCGGCATCGACTTGGTCGCCATGAGCGTCAACGACATCCTGGTGCAGGGCGCCGAGCCGCTGTTCTTCCTCGACTACTTCGCCTGCGGCAAGCTGGACGTGGCCAGCGCCACCGACGTCATCAAGGGCATCGCCAAGGGCTGTGAGCAAGCCGGCTGCGCGCTGATCGGCGGCGAAACCGCTGAAATGCCGAGCATGTATCCGGACGGCGAATACGACCTGGCCGGCTTCGCCGTCGGCGCGGTCGAAAAATCCAAGCTGATCGACGGGACCAAGATCGTCCCGGGCGATGTCGTGCTGGGCCTGGCTTCGTCGGGGGCGCACTCCAACGGCTATTCGCTGGTGCGCAAGATCCTGGATGTGGCCAAGCCTGACCTGAACGCCGACTTCCACGGCCGCAAGCTGGCCGACGTGCTGCTCGAACCGACGCGCATCTACGTCAAGCCGCTGCTGGCCCTGATGGAAGCTATGGAAGTGAAGGGCATGGTCCACATCACCGGCGGCGGTCTGGTCGAAAACATTCCGCGCGTGTTGCAAGACAACCTGACTGCGGTGCTGGACAGCAAAGCCTGGACCATGCCGCCGCTATTCACCTGGCTGCAGCAGCATGGCGGCGTGGCTGACGCCGAAATGCACCGCGTCTTCAACTGCGGCATCGGCATGACCGTGATCGTGTCGAAAGAAAACGCCGACGCCGCCGAGGCGCAACTGAAAGCGGCCGGCGAGACCGTGTTCCGCATCGGTGAAATCCGCGCACGCGCCGAAGGCGAAGCGCAGACGATCGTCGTTTAAAAAATCAGGCATGGCCCGGTTCGCGCCGGGCAATAAAAAACGGCTGCAAGCAATTGCAGCCGTTTTTGTTTTGGGTGACGCTAAGGAATGCCGTGATCAGGCCGGTTGCTGCGCTACATCCGCTTCGCCATCGCCGGCCAGGGTCTGACGCGTCACCGGCTGCGCATCGCGCACCAGTGCTTCCGGCGGCTGTACGCGCACCGGCTGGCTGTGGTCGATGGACGACGACAGCACATTGAGCGTGGCTTCAGGCGCTGCGTCCCAGACCGGATCATCGATCGCTTCGAACACGCGCTTCAGTTGCGATCCCCAGCTGCGGCGGATCATCTGGAAGTATTGGTTCTGCTCATCGATGGTGACGAAGCGCGTCACGGCCAGGTCGTTGCTGTTGTAGACCAGCAGGTCCAGCGGCAGGCCGACCGAGATGTTCGACTTCAAGGTCGAATCCATGGAAATCAGCGCGCACTTCGCCGCTTCGTCCAGCGAGGTTTGCGGCGTCACGACGCGGTCGATGATCGGTTTGCCGTACTTGGCTTCGCCGATCTGGAAATAGGTGTTTTCGTCGTGCGACTCGATGAAATTGCCGGCCGAGTACATCTGGAACAGGCGGCAGCGCTCGCCCTTGATCTGGCCGCCGAAAATGATGCTGACGTTGAAGTCGATGCCGAACTTGCCCAACTCTTCCGCATCGCGCTGATGCACGGTACGAATGGCATCACCGAGGATTTGCGCCGCTTCGTACATCGAGTGGGCTGTCCAGATGGTGCGGCCTTCGGCGTTGGTCTTTTCGGACACGATCTGGCGGATCGATTGCGAAATGGAAAGATTGCCTGCGGTCATCATCACCATGACGCGTTCGCCCGGGTTCTCGTAGACGTTCATCTTGCGGAAGGTGCCGATGTGGTCGACGCCCGCATTGGTCCGCGAGTCGGATAAGAAGACCAGGCCTTCGTTCAGGCGCATGGCAACGCAATAAGTCATGATGTGAGCTAAAAATGTAAAAACCGAATTTTACAGGAAGCCCCGCCGAACGCTGAGCGTGGGCGGGGCTAAATGTCGTGGACCTGACACATTATCGGCAAATTTCAGATAATTCTTAAGTGTCCGTCTGTGTCAGATTGGCAGAATGACAAAAATTATGCTGCCAAAGGAACAAGAAAGTCCTTGCTGATGCGATTTCCCAACTCAAAGATGCGTTCCAGAAACACCGTCAGGTAATCATGCAGGCCCGCATCCAGGACTTCCTCAATGCGGCTGAATTTGAGGTCCGCATGCAATTTGCCGGCAAAGCGCTCGGTGTCGGCGGAAACATCGTTGTGCACGTGCTTCAGATTGCTCAGCACCTGGTCCATGCAGGCCGCCAGCGAACGCGGCATGTCGGCGCGCAGGATCAGCAATTCGGCCACGCGTTCCGGCGTGATGACGTCGCGATAGACCTTGCGGTAAATCTCGAAGCCGGATACCGAGCGCAGGATCGCCGCCCAGTAATAGAAGTCGATCTGACTGTCCTGACCCTTGTTGTCTTTGCTCAGCAGGCTCTGACTCAATTGTTGCGATTGCTGCTGGCTCTGTTTGCCGGCCGTCTCCTTGGCGCCGTGGAACTTGACGTCGATGATGCGGGCGGTGTTGTCGGCGCGTTCCAGGAAAGTGCCGAGGCGGATGAAGTGGAATGCCTCGTCCTTGAGCATCGTGCCGATCGTCACGCCGCGCGACAGGTGCGAACGGTGCTTGACCCATTCGAAAAATTCGCTCGGGTTTTGCTCCAGCGCATCGGTTTGCAGATAGCCCTGCATCTTGATCCAGGTGGCGTTCTGGATTTCCCATGCTTCGGTGGTCAGGGCGCCACGCACGGCGCGCGCATTTTCACGCGCCTGCTTGAGGCAGGAGGCGATCGACGACGGATTGCCGGGATCGCGCACCATGAAGTCGATGACGTCTTTTTGCGTGAGTGCATCGTACTTCTGGTTGTAGCCGTACAGCAGCTCGGAAATCCCGAGCACGGCGCGCCAGCCTTGTTCGGCGTCGTCGACCGATTGCGGCAGCAGAGCGGTTTGTACGTGCACGTCCAGCATGCGTGCGGTGTTTTCGGCGCGTTCGGTGTAGCGCGCCATCCAGAACAGGTGGTCAGCGGTGCGGCTCAGCATGTTTTATTTCTCCAGAATCCAGGTGTCCTTGGTGCCGCCGCCTTGCGACGAATTCACCACCAGCGAGCCTTCCTTGAGGGCCACGCGCGTCAGGCCGCCCTTGACCATCGAGACGGTTTTTCCTGACAACACGAAGGGACGCAGGTCAAGATGGCGCGGCGCGATACCCGATTC
Source organism: Herbaspirillum sp. CF444 (assembly GCF_000282135.1). Taxonomy (GTDB): domain Bacteria; phylum Pseudomonadota; class Gammaproteobacteria; order Burkholderiales; family Burkholderiaceae_D; genus Herbaspirillum. The sequence continues at coordinate 11,327 of NZ_AKJW01000066.1, read as the reverse complement.
GACGTAGGTCGGGCACACCGACAAAGCCAAGGTCGGCTGGGCGATGTAACCGTCCGGCTTGGCGATCACGCGCTGGCGGAAATCTTCGATTTCCTGCTTGGTCGACGCGGGGCCGACCAGCATGCCGTAGCCGCCGGCGCCGTGGACTTCCTTGACGACCAGTTTTTCCAGGTTGGCCAGCGTGTAGGAAAGATCTTCCTTCTTGCGGCACTGGTAGGTCGGAACGTTGTTGAGGATGGGCTCTTCGGACAGGTAAAACTTGATCATGTCCGGCACGTAAGGATAAATCGATTTGTCGTCGGCCACGCCGGTGCCGATGGCATTGGTCAGCGTGACCTTGCCGGCACGATAGGCCGACAGCAGGCCCGGCACGCCCAATGACGAATCGGCGCGGAAAGCCAGCGGATCGAGGTAATCGTCGTCGATGCGGCGATAGATCACGTCGACGCGTTTCGGGCCGCGCGTGGTGCGCATGTAGACGGTGTTGTCCTTGACGAACAAGTCCTGCCCCTCGACCAGTTCGACGCCCATTTGCTGCGCCAGGAAAGCGTGTTCGAAATACGCCGAGTTGTACATGCCCGGCGTCATCACCACGACGGTCGGATCGACCACGCCGACCGGCGCGACCGAACGCAGATTGTCGAGCAGCATGTCGGGGTAGTGATCGACCGGCGCGATCTTGTGGCGCGTGAACAGTTCGGGGAAAAGCCGCATCATCATCTTGCGATTTTCCAGCATGTACGACACGCCCGACGGCACGCGCAAATTGTCTTCCAGCACGTAGAACTCGCCTTCGCCGGCGCGCACGATATCGACGCCGGCGATGTGCGCGTAAATGTCGGAGGCGACGTCTACATCCTGCATCTCACGACGATACTGGGCGTTCTGGAAAATCTGCTCGGCGGGAATGACGCCCGCCTTGATGATTTTTTGCCCGTGGTAAATATCGTGGATGAACATGTTCAGCGCTTTGACGCGCTGCACCAGACCGGCTTCCAGTTTAGTCCATTCCGCGGCATGGATGATGCGCGGAATGATGTCGAAGGGAATCAGCCTTTCCGTACCTGCATCGTTGCCGTAGACCGCGAAGGTGATGCCCACGCGACGGAAGATCAGGTCCGATTCTGCTCGTTTGCGAACAATGGTTTCAGCGGATTGTGCGGAGAGCCAGGCAGCAAATTCATCATAATGCTGGCGTACGGAAACGGCTCCATCGGAATACATCTCATCGAAAAAATTTGCCATAAATTTGCTTCGTTTTCTGGTGCTGATGCTGGGGGATTTTGGGGCTTCTGATCAAGCGAATATTATTTGTAGAGTTGTATTGGCCGGCATCCTCATCGCTGGTGAACGTAGACTAAGACTATCACGCCATTTCTGTTTTTGGACAGCGAAAATTGCGTGAAGTCCCGGGCGCAATCCGCGCCAGCGATGGGCGCCACGACAGGGAATAGATAATTGAAAATGCGATTCTCCTTTCAAAAAAAGAACTCGTTCATGCCCACGGCGTCGGCGCGGGAACGGCGCACGGCGCAGGCATGTCGATGGTGGTGAAATCGGCGGGGCTGACGATTTCCAGATATTCCATGTCGGGCGAATAGTCGAACAGGAAGTGCACGATGCCCGGTCGCTGGTGCACGCAGTCGCCGGTCTTCACCAGCGTCACCTGGTCCTCGTACATGAAGCGCGCCCAGCCTTTGAGCATGATGACGATATGAAAGTTGGCTTCATGCCGGTGCCAGCCGGTGCCGGTCTCCGGCGCCATGTTGGCCTTGACCAGTTGCGCGATCACCTGGCCGCCGGTGGCCGCGGCAATGCCCAGGTCGCGGTACAGGAAGAAGTCGCGCAGGCCGCCGGATTCATATGGCGTATCGCCCTCGCTGACATGGGAAAACACATTCAGGGCTGTCGGATTTGTCTCGGCTATCGTAGTCATCACACTGATCCTTTCTGCGGCGTCCCGCATTTGACGCGATGGAGAATGACGTTGCTTGTGTCTCCTCTTGTTCTCCCGGCGAGGCTATTGCTATTAGAACTCCACATCCAGTTCATCGATATCTTCCGGCTCTTTCTGCGCGGCGGCAATCCATTCCTTCATTTCCGGCATGGCCATGATGCGTTTGCTGTACGCGGCGCAGATCGGTTCGAGCGCGACGTCGTAAGTGATGAAGCGCGTGATCACCGGTGCATACATGGCGTCGGCCATGGTGCGCTCACCGAACAGGTAGGGGCCGCCGTAAGTCGCAAGGCATTCTTTCCAGATCGTCGTGATGCGCTGGATGTCGGCTTGCGCGCGCGACCACACTTTGAAATTGGGGAAGTGCGCCTTGAGGTTCATCGGCAGCGCCGAGCGCAGCGCGCTGAAGCCGGAATGCATCTCGCCGCAGATCGCGCGGCAGTGCGCGCGCGCGGCCTGGTCGGCCGGCAGCAGCTTGGCGGCGGGGCGGATTTCGTTGAGATATTCGGCAATGGCGAGCGTGTCCCAGACGAAGATGTTGCCATGTTTCAGGCTGGGCACAAGAATGGAGGAAGACAGCAACAGTATTTCGGCGCGTGCATCGGGATCATCGGGCGAGACGATGTCTTCCTGAAACGGCAGTCCGGCAAATTTGGCGAGCAGCCAGCCGCGCATGGACCACGAAGAATAATTCTTGCTGGTGATGCGCAAAGTCGTTTTAGGCATGTCAGTCCTTTATCTGTGTAGGTGCTTCTGACTTTGGCGCGTCGATGCGTTGACGCGCAGTTTGCATGGACGCGTCGATGTTTCCTGGTGTTGCATTTCCGGTACTTGCAAAGGGCGTGCCAGCGGCTCGCATCGGAAAGCGTGCCGGCCGTATCGTATGGAAGGCATCGAAGGTCAATGGCATGCATATTGCATCGAGTGAAGGACTGGTGAGAACAGAGGGAATGGGTTCTATGACAAATATTTACCAGGCATATCAGCAATACGCCGATGCCACCGATCCGCTGCGGGCATCGGCACGCGCAGCAGCACCGTTTCTGGGGCATAGCTGGCCGGGCTTCCCGTCCAGTCTGACGCTGCGCAAAATGTCTGCTGCATACGAAGTATTTTCCCGCACGCAACTTACGCACGAGCGTCCGCCGTTCGATATCGACAGCGTGCTGGATGGTGGCTGCACCGTTGCGGTGCGGGAACAGGTGGTCGACCAGACGCCGTTCTGCAGCCTGTTGCGTTTCCGCAAGGAAACTGCCGCGGAGCAACCCGCCGTGTTATTGGTCGCGCCGATGTCGGGGCACTTCGCCACCTTGCTGCGCGGCACCGTCAAAACCTTGCTGCGCGATCACGACGTCTACATCACCGACTGGCACAACGCCCGGGACATCTCGCTCGAGCACGGCCGCTTCGGCCTCGACGAATACGTCGCCCATCTGATCCGTTTCCTGCAGGCCATCGGTCCCGGCGCGCACATCGTCGCGGTCTGCCAACCCACGGTGGCGGCCATTACCGCCGTTGCCGTCATGGCGGAAGACAACGACGCCGCGCAGCCGCGCAGCATGACGCTCATGGCCGGTCCGATCGACACGCGCGTCAATCCGACCACCGTGAACGAACTGGCCAAGAGCAAGCCCATCGAATGGTTCGAACAGAATCTGGTGAGCACCGTGCCGGCGCGCCATCCCGGCGGCGGCCGCAAGGTGTATCCCGGCTTCATGCAGCTGGCGGCGTTCATGAACATGAACCTGAATCGCCATGTCGACGCATTCCGCAATCTGTACAACTATCTCATCGAGGGAGAGCACGAAAAAGCCGAGGCCATCAAAGTTTTTTACGAAGAATACTTCGCCATGTCGGACTTGCCGGCGGAGTTTTATCTGGAAACGGTGCGCATCGTGTTCCAGGAACACGCGCTGCCGCTCGGCCTGTTGCAATACAAAGGCCGGCCGGTCAATCTCAAGGCCATCCGGCGCACCGCATTATTCACGGTAGAAGGTGAAAAAGACGACATCTGCGCCGTCGGCCAGACCGTCGCTGCACAAGATCTGTGCAGCAGCATTCGCCCCTACATGCGTTTGCACCATGTGCAAACAGCGGTCGGCCATTATGGCGTGTTCAACGGGCGCCGCTGGGAAAATGAAATCTATCCACGCATGAGGGATTTCATTAATATGCACCAGAGGTGATCGTTTCCTCGCGCAACCCGATCAAAGCAGTCCGTCAGCTCAACTTGTTTGTTGTAAAGGATCTTCATGTCAATTCATGTGGCGCTGAACCATGTCACGTCTTACCGTTACGACCGTGCTATCAACCTCGGACCCCAGATCGTCCGCCTGCGACCGGCTCCGCATTGCCGTACCCGCATCCTGAGCTATTCCCTGCGCATCCTGCCGGAACCGCATTTCATCAACTGGCAGCAGGATCCGCAAGCCAACTACATGGCGCGCCTGGTCTTTCCGGAAAAGACCGAAGAATTCCGCATCGAAGTCGACCTCGTGGCCGAAATGTCGGTCATCAACCCGTTCGACTTCTTCCTTGAACCGTATGCCGAGCAGATTCCCTTCGACTACGCCAAGGAACTGCAAAACGAATTGTCGCCGTATCGCAAGACGCTACCGCTGACACCGTTGTTCCAACAGTTTCTCGACGGCATTTCGCGCGAGAAGATGGGCAGCGCCGATTTCCTGGTCGCGCTCAACCAGAAACTGGCCGACGCGGTCAATTACACCATCCGCATGGAGCCCGGCGTGCAGACGCCGGAAGAGACGCTCAAGATCGGTTCCGGCTCGTGCCGCGACTCGTCCTGGCTGCTGGTGCAGCTGCTGCGCCATCTCGGTCTTGCCGCGCGCTTTGTGTCCGGTTACCTGATCCAGCTCACCGCCGATCAGAAGTCGCTGGACGGCCCGTCGGGACCGGAAGCCGATTTCACCGACTTGCACGCCTGGTGCGAAGTCTATCTGCCGGGCGCCGGTTGGGTCGGCCTCGATCCGACCTCCGGCCTGTTCGCCGGCGAAGGCCATATCCCCTTGTCGTGCACGCCTGAACCCTCATCGGCGGCGCCGGTCAGCGGCATGGTCGATCCTTGCGAAGTGGAGTTCGAACATGCGATGAGCGTGTCGCGTTTCTGGGAAGCGCCGCGCGTCACCAAGCCTTACACCGAAGCGCAATGGAGCGAAATCGAGGAGCTCGGCCACGCCATCGACGACGATCTCGATGCGCTCGACGTGCGCCTGACCATGGGCGGCGAGCCGACCTTCGTCTCGCTCGATTATCCCGACGAGCCGGAGTGGAACACCGCGGCCCTCGGCGACACCAAGAAACCGCTGGCCGCCGATCTCTACCATCGCATGCGCGAGAAATACGCCATCAAGGGCTTGCCGCATTTCGGCCAGGGCAAGTGGTATCCCGGCGAGCAACTGCCGCGCTGGGCGCTCAACTGCTACTGGCGCCGCGACGGCCAGCCGATCTGGCACAACCGCGACCTGATCGGCGATGAAACCAAGCCCAACGTGACGGACGACGGCATCACCGAGCGTTTCCTCAAAGGCGTCGCCGCGCGCCTGTCGCTCGACGGCAAGCACGTGTTCTCGGCGTATGAGGACGTGTTCTACTACATGTGGCGCGAGCGCCGTCTGCCCGGTAATGTCGATCCCTTCGATTCCAAACTGGAAGACAAGCAGGAGCGTGCCCGACTGCTGCGCGTCTTCTCGCAAGGTCTCGACAAGATCGCCGGCCATGTCTTGCCGGTGGCGCGCCGCCCCGATGAGAGCGGCTGGCAGACCGGCGACTGGTTCCTGCGCAGCGAGCGCTGCTACCTGTATCCGGGAGATTCGCCGCTGGGCTATCGCTTGCCGCTGGATTCTCAGCCCTGGGTCACAACGACCGACTATCCGTATGTGTACCCGGAAGATCCGTCGCAACAATTCCAGACGCTGCCGCAAGCTTCTGAAATCCGCCTGCAATATACCAAGCGTCCTTCGCTGACCGGCGCCACTTCGGTGGCCTTCCTGCAGGACTACTACGCCACGCAGCGCGGCGCTGCGACGACCGGCAAGGGTGATGGCGTGCGTACAGGCGCAACCGGCGGCATCCCCGGCGCCTTCGAATCGGCCGACTGGATCACGCGCACCGCCCTGTGTGCAGAAGTGCGCAACGGCGTGCTGTATCTGTTCATGCCGCCGCTGGCCAAGATGGAAAGCTATCTTGAACTGGTCGCCGCCATCGAAGCGACCGCGGAAGAGCTCAAGCAGCCGGTATTGATGGAGGGCTACGAGCCGCCGCACGATCCGCGCGTGCGCAAGTTCAGCGTCACGCCGGATCCGGGCGTGATCGAAGTCAACATCCAGCCGGCCTCCAACTGGACCGAGCTGGTCGATCAGACCACGCATCTCTACGAAGCCGGCCGCGAGTCGCGCCTGACCACCGAAAAGTTCATGCTCGACGGCCATCATTCCGGCACCGGCGGCGGCAACCACATGGTGATGGGCGGCGTCACCACCGGCGATTCGCCGTTCCTGCGCCGTCCGGATTTGCTGCGCAGCCTGATCAGCTACTGGCATAACCACCCGTCGCTGTCCTACCTGTTCTCGGGCATGTTCATCGGGCCGACCTCGCAGGCGCCGCGCATCGACGAAGCGCGCAACGATTCCACGGTGGAAATCGAACTGGCCTTTGCCGAGATGGAAAACCAGATCGCCAAGGGCGGCTGTCCGCCATGGCTGGTCGATCGCCTGCTGCGCAATCTGCTGATCGACGTGACGGGCAACACGCATCGCGCCGAATTTTGCATCGACAAGCTGTATTCGCCCGACAGCGCCACCGGCCGTCTCGGCCTGCTGGAACTGCGCGCCTTTGAAATGCCGCCGCACGCGCGCATGAGCCTGACGCAGCAACTGTTGCTGCGCGCGCTGGTGGCGCGCTTCTGGAAGACGCCGTACAAGCCGCAACGCCTGGTGCGCTGGGGCACGGAGCTGCACGATCGCTTCCTGTTGCCGCATTTCATCTGGCAGGATTTCAGCGACATCATGGACGACATGCAGGAAGCCGGTTATCCGATGCAGGCAGAGTGGTTCGCGCCGCATTTCGAATTCCGCTTCCCCAAGATCGGCGACTTTGCGGTCAAGGGCATGGAGCTGGAATTGCGTACGGCGCTGGAACCATGGCACGTCCTGGGTGAAGAGGGCAGCTCGTCCGGCACCGCGCGTTATGTCGATTCCTCGCTGGAACGCTTGCAGGTCAAGGTCAGCGGCATGGCGAAGGACCGCTATGTGCTTACCTGCAACGGTGTTGCCGTGCCGTTGCAGCCGACCGGCATCGTCGGCGAGTTCGTTACCGGCGTGCGTTACCGCGCCTGGCAGCCGCCGTCGGCCCTGCATCCGACCATCGGCATCGATTCGCCGCTGACCTTCGATCTGGTGGATACCTGGAACGGCCGCAGCCTGGGCGGTTGCCAGTACCACGTGGTGCATCCGGGCGGGCGCAGTTACGAAACTTTCCCGGTCAATGCATTCGAAGCGGAAAGCCGCCGCCTGGCGCGTTATTTCCGTCTCAATCACACGCCAGGAAAGATGGAAGTTACCGCTTCAAGACCGTCAATCGAGTTCCCATTTACGTTAGACTTGAGACATTTCTAACGCACCCTGTTTAGCCGCCGCCGTCCGTCATGCTTCATCGCATGACGGCGGCGGTTGCGCCACTGAATTCTATGTATCAGCGCCTCCTGCAAAGTTACACCGCCGACGCCGATCGTTATGACGAGATGCTGGCTGCCGACGGCGGTTTGCGGCCGCACTGGCGTACGTTGATCGATCAGCTGGAAAATCTTTCGCCCGAGATGATGCGTCGCCGCGCCGATGAAGTGCGCGATGCGATTGCCTCCGACGGCATGACTTACAACGTCTATGCCGATCCGCAAGGCGTCAATCGTCCATGGGAACTGGACCTGCTGCCGCAGATCGTTGCCGCCGACGAATGGCAGAAACTGTCGGGCGCCGTCACGCAGCGTGCGCGCCTGCTCAACGCCGTACTCGCTGATCTCTACGGCGAACAGCAATTGTTGTCCGAGGGATTGTTGCCGCCGGCGCTGGTGTTCGGCCAGCATGGCTACCTGTGGCCGTGCCGCGACGTGCGTCCGCCGGGCGGCGTGCACCTGCATCTGTATGCGATCGACCTGGCGCGTTCGGCGGACGGCAACTGGTGGGTCATCGCCGATCGCACGCAGGGTCCATCCGGTTCCGGCTATGCCTTGCAGAACCGCCAGATCATGCTGCGCGCCTTGCCCGAGGCCTTGCGCGACATGCACGTGCAGCCCTTGCTCAATTATTTTCACGCATTGCATGAATGCCTCACGCGTCTGGCGCCGACAGGCGGCGAACCGCCGCTGGTGGTGTTGCTGACGCCGGGACCGTACAACGAAACTTACTCCGAACACGCCTTCCTGGCGCATACGCTGGGCTTCCCGCTGGTCGAAGGCGTCGACCTCACCGTGCGCGGCGACATGGTCTACCTGAAGACGCTGACCGGCCTGCGCCGCGTGCACGCGATCATGCGCCGTCTCGACGACGACTACTGCGACCCGCTTGAGCTGCGTTCCGAATCCGCGCTGGGCATTCCCGGCCTGACGCAGGCGGCGCGTTCCGGCAACGTGCTGATCGCCAATGCGCTCGGCAGCGGCGTGCTGGAGTCGACGGCTTTGCATGGCTTCCTGCCGGCGATTTGCCAGCGCCTGCTGGGCGAAGAATTGGCTTTGCCGGCGGTCGCCTCCTGGTGGTGCGGCGAAAAGCCTGCATTGGAATACACGCTCGCCCATCTGGAAGAACTGGTGATCATGCCGGCTTTTCCATCGATGCGCATGCAGCCGGTGTTTGGCCACACATTGAATGCGCAGGCGCGCCGCCATCTGGTGGAAAGTCTGCAACTGCAGCCGCATGCCTATGTCGCACAGGAATGGGTGCGCCTGTCGCAGGCGCCGGTGCTGTCGCGCAGCGGCGAATATCGCCTCATGAACCGCACCATCAGCCTGCGCGTGTTCGCCGTGGCCGACGGCGAGGGCGGTTACCACGTCATGCCGGGCGGACTCACGCGCGTGGCGCCGCGCCAGCGCCGCGACGTCGTGTCGATGCAGCAGGGCGGCACCAGCAAGGATGTCTGGGTGCTGGGCGAACGTAACGAAGATAGCGATCCATCCGGTACGGTCGCCGCCACCGCGGAGACCAGCGTCGCCGTCGGACCGGGCGCCATGACGGATCCGGTGTCGCGTACTTCCGATCTGATCCGCACCACCGTGGACGTGTCGTCGCATGCCGGCGAAAACCTGTTCTGGATGGGGCGCTACGCCGAACGCACCGACAATCTTGCGCGCCTGTTGCGCACCACGTTGCAATGCACGACCGAAACGCAGAGCGAGAACCGCGCGATCCTGCGCAGCGTCAGCGAGGTGTGCTTCCGTCTCGGCATCCTGATGCCGAAATCGGAGCAGGCGCATCCGACCATCACCGCCTTGCAGCAGAGCCTGCAAGCTGCGATATCCGATCCGAGCGCCAACGTCAGCATCGCCACGCACCTGCGTCACCTGCATCATTCCGGCTACCAGGTGCGCGAGCATCTGTCGCTCGACAACTGGCACGCGCTCAACCGCATGCCGCCGATGGTGCAGGACAAGATCAATTCGCCCACCGTCATGCTGCACGTCCTCAACAATGTCATCCAGGCCTGTTCCGGTCTGGCCGGCCATGCGCTGGACGACATGACGCGCGATGAAGGCTGGCAGTTCCTGATGATCGGCCGTCACATCGAGCGCATGGTGCATCTGGCGACCTTGTTCGACCAGTTCATGCAACTCGAACCGGCGCGCCAGAATGCGGCGCTGACCTGGCTGCTTGAGTCGTCGAGCAGCATCGTGACGTATCGCGTGCGCTATCGCCGCACGCCGGAGTGGCTGCAGGTCTTGCATCTGCTGGTGTTCGACGTGAGCAATCCGCACAGCATCGCCTATCAGTTCCGCATGCTGCAGCATTACCTGAGCGACATCGCGCAACAGCTCGGCATCCTGAGCATGAATATTCCGGCGCATCTGAGCGAGCAGCTGAACAGTTTCGCCTTGCCTGATTTTTCGCGCGACTCGGCGGCTTCCACGGCGGCCAATGCACGGCTCATGCAGCTCATGCGCGAAGCGACCGCCGCCGGTTTTTCGCTGACCGACGATCTGGCGCGGCATTTCTTCACGCCGCTGACCGCCCCCGTGATCCAGGGAGTCTGAGCATGACGATGAACCAGGCGACCTATCACATCATTCACGAAACGAACTATCGGTACGCGGTCCCGGTGCGCCTGTCGCACCAGGTGTTGCGGCTGACGCCGCGTTCCTTGCCATGGCAGACGTGCACGTCCCATTTCATCAATATCCTGCCCGGGCCGACCAGCCTGATCAACTTGTACACGGACAGCTTCGGCAATGCGCTGCAGGCCTTCTCTCTCGATCAGGACCACAGCAGCCTCGAGGTGTATGCGGAGTCGTGGGTGGAAATCTCGCCGCGTTTGTTGCCCGCATCCACGCTGTCGTGGGAACAGGCCGCCGAGATACTGTCGTATCGTGCCGGTCACAGTCTGCCGCCCGATATGCTGGAAGCGTCGCGCTTCATGTTCGAATCGTCGCATGTCCGGATCAAGCGTGAATTCGCGCGCTATGCCGCCGAATGTTTCACGCCCGGCTTGTCACTGTTGTCCGGCATCGATTTGCTGATGAAACGCATTTTCAACGAATTCACCTTCGATCCCGAGGCGACCACGGTGTCGACGCCGGTCACAGAGGTGTTCGTCAACCGTCGCGGCGTGTGCCAGGACTTTGCTCATTTCATGCTGTCCTGCCTGCGGTCGCTGGGTTTGGCGGCGCGTTATGTCAGCGGCTATCTGTTGACGCAGCCGCCGCCGGGGCAGCCGCGCCTGATCGGCGCGGACGCCTCGCATGCCTGGGTGTCGGTGTACTGCCCGGGTGTCGACGGCCAGCCGGGCATCTGGATCGATGCCGATCCCACCAACGGTATTTTTCCCGATATCAGCCACATCACGCTCGGCTGGGGGCGCGACTTCCTCGATATATCGCCGTTACGCGGCGTGTTGATCGGCGGCGGCCAGCAGACGATGGATGTCGCCGTGACGGTGATGCCGTCGGAAGAGGTGCCGGGACTGCCGTTTGCGCGCTAAGTTTGCGTGTCGATTCAAACTTCGCCAAAACGATAAAAACAATCCGGAGCTGCGCTCCCTGCGTTGCTTGCCGCGCTCTGCCGCAGCGCGCATTTTTCTTCATGCCCGACAGCAATGCAATCGGTCCGTCCGGTTCTCCGGCGCAAGGGCTTATTGAAACTCGATCGTA
>NZ_AKJW01000065.1 GCF_000282135.1 Herbaspirillum sp. CF444 | reverse complement strand
CCGGCGGCTGGCGCCCCGCCACGCCATGGCTGGGCTTCACGGCCATCATCACGATGACCGACGAAGGCGCGGGAAGCCGTTATATCGCCACCGTCATGCACCCGGACGAGGCCACGCGTGAACGACATGAACAGATGGGCTTCTTCGACGGCTGGGACACCGTCATCACCCAACTCGACGACTTCGCATCCGCATTGCGCTGACTGCCCCCTGCCCCTTCTTCCCCTCATCAAAGACGAAAGGAAAGCCTTCATGAAAATCACTGTGGAAACCACCATCTCCGCCCCTGCAGGAAAAGTCTGGCACGCCTATACGACGCCGGCAGACATCAAACAATGGAATGCCGCGTCCGATGACTGGCACACGACCGCCGCCGCGGTGGATTTGCGCGTCGGCGGCGCCTTCTCCTCGCGGATGGAGGCCAAGGACGGCAGCATGGGATTCGATTTCGCGGGGACCTATACAAAAGTCGTGGAGAACCAGCTGATCGAATACGCTTTCGGCGATCGCACCGCGCAGGTTGAATTCACCGATACGTCGGACGGCGTCAAGATCAGCGTGAGCTTCGAAGCCGAGACGCAATATCCGGTCGAGCAACAACGACAAGGATGGCAAAGCATCCTGAATAACTTCAAGAAGTACGTTGAAGCAAAATAAGCCTCCGCCCGCAACCCAAAACAGCCCTCGCTCAGAGGGCTGTTTTCGTTTCAACCGAACGGATAGTCACAAGGGGCACGACGCGTATTGCCGATCTTGTCAGCGGAGAAAAAACGCACAGGCCGGAAGCTTGCCGTCCGGCCTGTTTCCGGCCGATTGCAGGCACCTACACTTCAGGCCAACGATAGCCAAGCAAGGACGCCAAGGGGTAGCCGTTTTCACAAACCTTCCCTAATTGGTTGCCGCCCAGAAGATAGATATATTCTTCATCTGCCCGCAAGAAGAATCCGACATGTCCTTTCCAACCGGAAGGATCGTCGCGGGACAGAATGGCGATGCATCCCAATTCAGGAGTGTCCAACGTTTTTCCCCATTCCAGCCATGATCGGGCAAGCGCCGATCCGGTACCCGCGATGCCGGCCTGAACCAGGCTCCAATTGACAAACGACGAGCACCAGGATGCTTTGTCGTCGTATCCGCGAATGTTGGTATCGTGATGGTATTCCGTAATTCTCGGATTACTTTCGCCATCCGGATACTGCGCAACACCCACTTCAGAACGCGCTATCGTCAGCCATTCCGGCGCCCCTGCATCGACTTGGCACGCTTGAGACTCTTCCATGCTTCCATTCTGTATTTTCATCGCCCGCTCCTGGCCGGCTGCAGTGAAACTTCTTTAATACGCCGGTCATAGTCCCGGCGTAACCTTTGATCATCAAAGAGCGCTGTCATTGCTCCCTTGAAATATTCTTTCCGACGCCAATGCCTGATGCCGGAGAGATCAAATGCTCCCAACAAAACCCATTAAAGATACCAGCATCTTTAAAAATGAGAGAAAAAATGCTTCACAAAATGACGGTAGGCGCGCGTCTGGGCATTCTGATTGCACTCATGTCCGTGGCGCTCGTATTTGTCGGGGTCCAGAGCATGTTTGGAATGCGCTATAGCAACGAACGGCTCAAATCGGTATATGAAGATCGCACGATTTGTCTGGTCCAGTTATCGCGTGTCATGGACTTCAGCTATCGCATCCGCAATAGCCTGAACGACGCCGTGAATGCCAACTCCCCTCCCGATGCGGCCAGGCGCCTCCAGGAAATGGAGGTCTTTGAAAAGAAATTCGAAGAACAATGGCGAGCATATCGGGAGAGCTATCTGACCACCGAGGAGCGTCGCCTGGGCGACAGCTTCGCCAAATCGTGGCAGACCTATTCGGAGAGCAGGTCTCATATTGCAGCACTGATCAAGGCCGGCGATTTGTGGGATGCGGGAAAAGAGATGGTCGTCGCCGATGAACAGCTAAGGCTGCCGCACGATATACTCAGCCAGCTGAACGACATCCAGGCAAAGATCGCCAGAGAAGAATACGAAAAGGCCGTCGAAACGAGTGCGCGCATCTTGAACACCAACCTTGTTTCCGTCGTGGCAAGCATACTGTTCGGCGTATTGTGTTCTGCGTTGATCGCCCGCGGACTGATATCGCAATTGGGCGGAGAACCGACTTACGCAGCAGAGATCGTGCGTCAGGTCGCGGAAGGCAACCTGGCCGTCGACATCCGCCAGAGAAAGGCCGGCGAAGTCAGCCTGCTGGCCGACGTGAAAAAAATGACGGAAAAATTGTCTCACGTGATCGATGAGATCATTTCCCATGCAGAGGCTTTGGCCAGTTCCTCCGGTCAGGTCAGCGCAGCGGCGCAATCGCTGTCCCAGGCCGCCAGCGAACAAGCCGTCGGCATAGAGGAGACGAGCTCCTCTCTCGATCAGATCAGCCTCACCATCGCTTCCAATGCAAAAAACGCCAAAGTGACCGACACCGTTGCGCTCGTTGCCGCCGAAAGCGCCGCGGAAGGCAATCGCAAGGTGTGTTCGACGCTGACGGCGATGAACTCGATTGCAAAACGCATCGCCATCATCGACGACATTGCCTATCAAACCAATTTGCTGGCATTGAACGCGGCCATCGAAGCCGCCCGGGCCGGAGAGCATGGCAGAGGATTTTCCGTCGTTGCCTCGGAAATACGCAAGCTTGCGGAACACAGCCAGGTCGCCGCGCACGAGGTCACCGAACTGGTCGACAACAGCGTCAAACTGGCGGAAGACGCCAGCCAGTTGATCGAACAGGCCGTCCCGGCCATTCAGCGCACGGCGACGCTGGTGCAGCAGATATCGCGTTCCTCGGAAGAACAGTCGAGCGGCGTCGAGCAAATCAACTCCGTCATCAGCCAGTTGAGCGAGGCCACGCAGCACAACGCGGCGAACTCGGAACAACTCGCGGCGACCGCCGAAGAATTGAGTTTTCAGGCGGAAAAACTGACCAGGGGAATGTCTTTTTTCAAGACGAATCGTTCTGTTTCCACGCAGAACGGCGAGAACCTGCCGACCACGTTCAGTCGATTTTCATCCATCAAAAGAACCGTCGCCAACCTGATTCCTGTTTCCGGTCGCGGGTGAGCATGGGATGGCGGGATTTTTGCTGCCGGCTCATCGACAAAATGCACATCACAATCAAGCACCATTGCCATGGAGAAAAAGCATGACCGGCGCTTTCGCGCTATCCTCAAGATTCCTTGCAATGAAAAATTCTTTTATGCTTCTCTTTTATGCTTCTTCCTGATGCCGGCAGATGCCCTGGCGATCCACACAAAAAAAGCCCGCTGACCGGAAGGCCGGCGGGCTGAATCCATGTCTTCGATAGACCTGGAGGAGACACCGGCACGCTATCTGGTTTTTGTGACTTCATGATTACGCCTTGCCTTGCTGATCCTGCGCCTGCGCGCGGAATGGCGAGATCACCAGAGAAAGTTGTTATGGATAATTACGAATACTTCGGCATTCCGGAAACCAATCTGCAAGCTGCACACCAATTCCGAAAAAAACAGAAAAAACATGAATTCAACGTCGATGTGCCGAGCCGCAAGGATGTGGCGACGCTGTCGCCCCTGCAGATCAGGCAAGTGATGGTGGCCTGGATGTGCAACAGCGTGACGGAGATCATTCCAAGCCGCGCTCAGATCGCTGAAGCCAGACTGATCATGCTGGCCCGGGAAGACGCCGCGAGCTTGTCCGGATTGATCGAGATGTGCGATCACTATATTCGCGGCGAATGACCTCTCGCGCCATCGCCTGGCAATGCTGTTGTTCACCGTGAGTCGAAATCCCTGATGGCTGCCCCTGAGTAAGGCGGAACGCTGATTGTTGCCTTGCCTCTCGCATTAATCCAATATTTCAATTATTATTGAAATATTGGATTAATCAGGCGCATGACCATGGATACCAAAGAAACCATCTCGGCCCTTGCCGCCCTGGCGCAAGAATCGCGACTCGCCGTATTTCGCCTGCTGGTGCAGGCGGGTCCCGAAGGCATGGCCGCCAGCAAGATCGCCGAACGGATCTCGGCGACACCTTCCGCGCTGTCCTTTCACATGAAGGAGTTGTCGCATGCCGGGCTGGTGACGTCGCGGCAGGACGGCCGATTCGTGATCTACTCCGCCAACTTCGACACGATGAACGGCCTCATCGCTTTTCTTACTGAAAACTGCTGCAGCGGCAAAGCCTGCTGCTGACGAATGGCTTAAGAGGAGCGAATCCATGTCAATTCCCGTCGAGAGCGGCGCCGTTCGCGAAATGCCCGCGTCGCTCGGCACGTTCGAGCGCTATTTAACGCTGTGGGTGGGGCTTTGCATCGTCACCGGCGTATTGCTGGGACAAGCGTTCCCGGCCGTCGTGGAGACGATCAGCGGTCTTGAAGTCGCCAGGGTCAACTTGCCGGTTGGCCTGCTGATCTGGGTGATGATTATTCCCATGTTGCTGAAGGTCGACTTCGCCGCCTGGAAACGGATAAGAGGACACGTACGCGGCATTGGCGTCACGCTCTTTATCAACTGGGCCGTGAAGCCGTTTTCGATGGCTTTTCTCGGCTGGTTGTTCGTCCGGCATTGGTTCGCGCCCTATTTGCCGGCGGCGCAACTCGACTCCTATGTCGCCGGACTCATCCTGCTTGCCGCGGCGCCATGTACCGCAATGGTGTTCGTGTGGAGTCGCCTGACCGGCGGCGACCCTTATTTCACCCTGTCGCAGGTGGCCATGAACGATCTGATCATGGTGTTTGCCTTCGCACCGCTGGTCGCTTTATTGCTGGGCGTATCGAGCATCGCGGTTCCCTGGGCGACGCTGATCACTTCGGTCCTGCTCTACATCGTCGTGCCGGTCATCATTGCCCAGGTCTGGCGCACTGCCGTGTTGCGGCGCGGGCAACGCGTCTTCGACGAATTGATGGCGCGCATTCAGCCGTGGTCGATGGCGGCCTTGCTGTTGATGCTGGTGCTGCTGTTTGCATTTCAAGGAGGCGCGATCCTCAGGCAACCACTGATTATCGGCTTGCTGGCGGTGCCCATTCTGATTCAGGTGTTGTTCAATTCGGCCCTGGCTTATTGGCTCAATCGCGCCGTCGGAGAAAAGCACTCCGTAGCCTGTCCTTCGGCCTTGATCGGTGCATCCAATTTTTTCGAACTGGCCGTCGCTGCCGCCATCAGCCTGTTCGGCTTCGAATCGGGCGCCGCGCTGGCAACGGTCGTCGGCGTGCTGATCGAAGTGCCGTTGATGTTGCTCATCGTCGGCGTCGTCAATCGCACGCGCGGCTGGTATGAGGCGGGCCAATGACGGGAAGTGCTTCGCCGCATCCATTTGCATTTACCGCATTCATTTACATTTAATTTCGCAACGGCAGAGGCCGCTTTGCAACCATGAGGAGCTATCATGCCTATTCAGATTTATCACAACCCTGCATGCGGCACGTCCCGCAACACGCTGGCGATGATCCGCAACTCCGGCGACGAGCCGGAAATCATCGAATACCTCCGGCATCCTCCCTCACTGGAGACCTTGATCAAACTCATCCGCGACGCCGGCCTGACGGTGCGTGATGCGCTCCGTCAGAAAGGAACGCCTTACGCAGAACTTGGCCTCGACAATCCGCAGCTGAGCGACGACCTGTTGCTGGACGCCATGCTTGCGCATCCGGTTCTGATCAATCGTCCGTTCGTCGTGACGCCAAAAGGAACCCGCTTGTGCCGGCCGTCGGAACTGGTGCTGGATATCCTGCCGAATCCGCAAAGAGGTCCTTTCAGCAAAGAAGACGGAGAAGTCGTGATTGACGCGGAGGGCCGACGTGTCGCCGACGCTTCCTGACTTGCCCAATATCGCCCCGGGCTTGTTTCATCGGCCTGCTGCGACCGACTTTGCGAATGCCGACCGGGTCACGCATGCACCGCGTTTTTTGCTGTTGTACGGATCATTGCGCGAACGCTCTTACAGCCGCCTGTTGACGGAAGAAGCCGAACGACTCTTGCAGGCAATGGGCGCGGAAACGAGAATCTTCGATCCTCGCGGCCTGCCGCTACCCGATGCCGAACCGGACACGCATCCCAAAGTAGCCGAATTGCGCGAACTCGCCCAATGGTCGGAAGGCATGGTCTGGTGTTCCCCCGAACGCCACGGCGCCATGACGGGCATCATGAAGGCGCAGATCGACTGGATTCCGCTGGCCGCCGGCGCCTTGCGCCCGACCCAGGGAAAGACGCTGGCGGTGATGGAGGTATCCGGCGGGTCGCAATCGTTCAATGCCGTCAATCAGATGCGCATCCTGGGACGGTGGATGCGCATGCTCACCATTCCCAATCAGTCTTCCGTTGCAAAGGCCTTTCAGGAATTCGACGAGGCCGGACGCATGAAGCCGTCTCCGTACTATGACCGCGTCGTGGATGTGATGGAAGAGTTGTACAAGTTCACCCTCCTGACGCGCGACGCCACGGCATTTTTGACGGACCGCTATAGCGAACGGCGCGAAAGCAGAGCACTGCTGCAGCAGCGAGTACGTCAGGATGCGATCTGATGATCGGTTGATGTCGCATCTCGGGCATCCGTTCCAAGGCGTTAAACAAGAGCGGCAGATTTTGTTTTGGCGGCCCTGGCAATCGGGACGATCATCCGGGAGCGCTGAAGCAGCTCACGGAAATGCGTCACCAGCGGGCGCAAGGCCACCTTATGCCATGCCACCCACAGCGAAGCGCGATAGTTAAGCCAAGGAATGTCGTGTAGCACCACGCCCTCTGGCCCTTGCTGATGCAGGCTTTTCTGCACCATCGTCACGCCCAACCCTGCCGCCACCAAGCCCAGCGCGGCCAAGGGCTCGCTGACCTCCAGCGTGATGCTCGGCGCGAACCCCGCCTGCGCGCACGCAGCGATGAAATTGTCGTGCGTGCGGACGCTTTCCTTGTGGATGACGCCGATCCACTTCTGCGCCGCCAAGTCCTGCGGCGTGAATTTCCTTGCCTTGGCCAGAGGATGGCTGACCGGCAACGCCAGCAACATCGGGTCGCTCAAGACCTGATAGGACACCAGCTCCGGATCATCGGGGGAAACCGGTTCGCAGATAAGTCCGACGTCGAGGCTGCGTTGGCGCAGGCCTTCGAGCTGGGCCGTGTTCGAGTAGTTGTAGAGCGCGATGTGGATCGACGGCCGTTCGGCCAGCAGTTCACGCAGCGCGCCGTTCAGCACGCCCGAGTGCATGGCGTTTTCCAGGTAGCCGATGCACAAACCGCCGTCGTCGCCGCTGCCGAGCCGGCGCGCCATCGATTCCAGGCGTTTGGCGTGCGTCAGAAACGCCTGCGTCTCCGCCAGGAATGTCCGCCCATCCGCCGTCAGTCTGATGCGCTGCTGGCTGCGCTCGAACAGCGTCAGCCCGAGCCTGTCTTCGAGCTGGGCGATCTGGCGACTGAGCGGAGACTGCGAAATATGCAGGCGCTCAGCCGCGCGCCCGACGTGCTCCTCCTCCGCCACCGTGACGAAATAATGTAATTGCCGAATATCCAACATTTCAGACCTCCAAGGACTCAACCAGGTCATATTATGTCTTGGACAGACTCAATTAGCCACTCTAAACTCGCCTCACCTTAACCAATTTCAGGAGTTGATCATGAGCATCAAGGACAAACTTGCAGGCAGTGTTCTCGGATTCGGCACGGCACCGCTGGGCAACATGTTTCGCGACATCCCCGAGGCGGAAGCAGCCGCAACGGTGCGCGCCGCATGGGAACACGGCATCCGCTATTTCGACACCGCGCCCTTCTACGGCGCCGGCCTGGCGGAAATCCGCCTGGGCCAGGCCCTGGCCGAACACAAGCGCGACGACTACGTCATCAGCACCAAAGTCGGCCGCATCGTGCTCGATGAAATCGTGACGGGCCCCCAGGAGTTCGGCGAAAAGGGAACGGTGTTTGAGCACGGTCGCAAGAACAAGGTCATCAACGACTACTCGGCGGACGCCACCCTGCGCTCCATCGACGACAGCCTCAAACGCATGGGCACCGACCGCCTGGATATCGTCTGGGTGCATGACATCGCCCAGGACTTCTATGGCGACGAGTGGCTGGCGCGTTTCGAAGAGGCGCGCACGGGCGCATTCCGCGTCCTCACCCGCCTGCGCGACGAAGGCGTCATCAAGGCCTGGGGCCTGGGCGTGAACCGCGTCGAACCGGTGGAACTGACGATGGACTTGCAAGAAGCCAGGCCGGACGGCTTCCTCCTGGCCGGCCGTTATACCCTGCTCGACCACGAGCGCGCCTTGCAGCGCGTGATGCCGACCGCCGCAAAACTGGGCATGGAAATCGTCGTCGGCGGCCCCTATAGCTCAGGCATCCTCGCCGGCGGCGCCAACTTTGAATACCAACCGGCATCGGCGGAGATCATCGCCAAGGTTGCCCGCATCAAGGCGGCGGCCGGGCGTCACGGCGTGAGCATCAAAGCGGCGGCGCTGCAGTTCTCCCTCGCCAACCCCGCCGTTGCCGCAGTCATCCCCGGCGCCAGCAAACCGGAGCGCATCGCGGAAGACCGGCAGGCCTTGTCCGCATCCATTCCCGCGGACTTCTGGCATGAGCTGCGTGAGCAAGGGCTGGTGGCGCCGAATGCGCCGTTGCCGGGGGATGGTCGCTAAGGGCTGAAATATGGGTATCTGCGTCAGGCCGAGAGCGGATACCCGTTTTGTTCACGCTGAGCATTTCATCAGCGCAAACCAGCGCTCCGGATGATTGTTGTTCGGGCATATGAAGAAGCGGAGCCCAGTGCAACAAAGGCTGGTCTGTCCAACTGACAGGTCCAGGCTCGATAAGTTTGATCCGCTATCACGTGCAATGCCTCAATGCGATCATGCAATTCTTTCAGAATTTGCGTCTCGCCTTGCACGGCAGGTCCATGCGCGCGAAGGAGTTCGGCTCGCCCGGCTGCACACCAATTCCTGATGCTTTCTTCGGTCACTTCCAGATGACCTTGAAATGCCCAATGGCGACCACGGCTGAAACCCTTGTTCAGGCAATGACTGCCGTACATGGTGCGGACGGCGCCAACGGGAATTTCAAAAGTATCGTAATGCCAGTTGAAGATCGTCGCTTGCCTGGGCAGCCCCATAAGCTGTTGCGCGTGCGGGGTGATCCATATTTGGCTCCAGCCGATATTCGGACAGATATTGCGGCTGACCTTCGCGCCCATGGCGCGCGCAAGCATCTGCGCGCCAAAACAATGCCCGAGAACCGGAACGTCACGCCTTATGGCATCTTGCAGCAATGTCCGCTCGTCCTCGATCCACGGCAAAGTCTCATTAACGCAGTGATCGCTTCCCAACACGACAATGCCGCCAAACTTGCTTGCATCGACGGGCGCTTTTCCATCCGACGCAGGAGAAATGAGTCGGTACGGAATGCCGTTTTCATCTAAATGATCGCGCAGTACACCCGGCCCTTGCGTTGATTCGTGTTGAAGAATAGCGATTGGTCTCATAGAGTCGCGGCTTGCATCAACAAGCCTGTAGTGATGGAGACCTCAATTTAGAATCTTCAGCATAAAAACCGGATTCTATTTAATGTGATTTGCGTAAAAAATACGTAAATAATCTCCCTGTCTGATCGAAAGAGACCGGCATCTCAATCGCGAAAGAGATGCAGGAATGACGGTCCGCTTCTGGCCGATGGCGAACATGCTTTGGGCATGCCGCTTCGGCCAGGTTGCTTGTTCGCGCCGGTGCTCAGAATCCCAGGCGACGGAGATCCTCCGCTTCGAAATGCTGACCGCTACGGTTTTTGACCGCGGGAAGTTCGGAAACCTTGGCCCGCCAAGCCTTCAATGCAACCAGCTCCTCGGCGATAGGGATGCCCGCTGCGTCCGCGAATGCCAATCCGGCGAAAACCGTGATGTCGGCCATCGAGAAAATATCGCCGGCAACAAACGCTCGATCACGCAATACCTCGTCAAAATAGCGCATGCCTTTTATCGCTTTATCGCCTTCGCGCTCTCCCCATTCCTTTCGATGCTCCCATTCCGGGCTCTTGTGTTTCTGCAATTCCGAACCTAAGCCAGGCGTAGCGTGATGGAAATAGATCCCCACGGCGTCCAGCAATTCGCTTTCGGCACGGCGCTGCATCATGTGAATCAGCCCTTTCTCCTTGGGCGTCTTGCCGGTCAGAACGGGATTTCCATCGAGGTTATCGAGATATTCGGTGATGGCGGTGCTCTCCGCGATTAGGGTGCCATCGTCCAACTCCAGCAATGGCAATACTCCTGAGGGATTCTTGGCAAGAAAGGCGTCCCCTTTGTGCTGGGCGCCAATCAGATCCACGGATTCAAAGGCGATGTCGGAATCCAGCCCTTTTTGCGCAAGGACAATGCGAATCCTGGTCGGATTGGGAAAACCTGGGCGATCATAAATCTTCAATTTAAAACTCCTGTTCATTTATTGGACATCGATTTGCAAACTGACCTATCGATAGATAGACAATAGTCGGGTATAATCTCATTGTCAACAACTATCTATCGATAGAGAGATTTTCATGAGCGCTGCCGATACCAGGGAAAACATAATGAGTGCCGCCCGCAAGACGGTGCAGGCGCGAGGCTACAACGCTTTGAGCTTCAGGGATTTGGCCGCAGAAGTGGGCATAAAGAGCGCGAGCGTGCATTACCATTTCCCGACGAAAGGAGATCTGGGGGCCGCCCTTGCACGACGCTACTCGGAGGATGGAAGCGAGTGCCTCGCCGCGATCAAGGCAAGCAGCAGGAGTGCGCGAGCAGCGATGCAGCAGTACACCGCTATCTTCCGATCGGCGTTGTTGGACGATAACCGGATGTGCCTGTGCGGAATCATGTCAGCCGAGCACGATGATCTACCGGGAGAAGTACGCGCGGAGATTCATCGCTTTAATCAAGTGAATGTTGATTGGTTGAGCGAATTGCTTGCAGGCGGCAGCAATGACGCCAGGGAACTCAAACAAACGAAAAACCGTGCGCTTGCCATTTTTGCCGCGATCGAAGGTGCTCAGCTGATTGCACGCGGTCAGGGAGATATTGCTGTCTACGACCAGATCATCGAGGGCTATCGCCAAGCGGGACTGTTTCCTTGATGCTTTCAAAATGAGAAGAATCCGCTTCAGTAAAATTTGCTCCTTCCTGACCGGCAAGGGTGATAGCGAACATCGCGAAACTGTCTCTCAAGGCGCCTGGATCCTGTTGAGGCCAGGAGAATTGCCCGATATGCGGGCGGTGATGAGATGCATGCATCTGTGAACACGTCTCCTGAATCCTGTGGGATTGAGAAACGTCAGCATGTGGCCGATGGCGGGCATCCCTGGAAACTGACAGAGCCACCTCTCCATCCGTATTCGCGGCGGAAAATCCATCTGCAATTCCACAGCTTCTACACTTCCCAAACGTGGCTCTCAAACATCGGCACGTTGGCCTTGATTTCAAGAACGGATACTTGCGCTACTTGAGACTCGATTCATGCCAGCCCAAGTAAAACGGCTATTCTGCCATCTAGTTCTGCTGAGTTGGCGTAACCGATAAATCGATGCGACCTGGCTCCGAACCGATATCGGGGACACCCGCTGCATGCTCAACCAGCCACATCAGCTCTTCCATTTGCGATTGCCCCATGTGCTTGGATGTCAATCGCGCGTCAACCAAATTGACCACCACGAGGTCAAGCGACGGAACCACCACCGCATATTGACCTAGATGCCCGTCGGCCCAGAAGGTCGGCCGCAGCAATGCCATCTTTTTTGTTCTCTGGCCGTGTGCAGGCATGCTTGTCCACCACATGTAACCATACCCTCCGGTTGATGTGTCGGAATAAGGACGAGTCGATTCATCCACCCAGTTCGCCGGCACGATTTGCTGGTCTCGCCAGCGCCCACGGTGCAGGTAAAGCAATGCAAAGCGGGCCAGATCACGGGCGCTCATATTAAATGGATATGCCGGGTAACGCGTGGTAAAGCCTCCGCCAACATATCGACCATCGGATGGCAGGTAGTCTTGCATATTGAGCGGATCGGCAAGCAGGACCTTGATCGCATCAAAGATACGCTCGCCAGTCGCCTTCTCATAGATTGCCCCGATGGTGTTGAAGTCCCAGTTGTTGTAGTACCAAAAGGTACCTGGATCATGGCTGTATCGCTGTGGCCTGGAAGCTTTCATTCCAGCTGTTTCGTAAACGGTGGGATGATAGATCCCAGATCGTGCCTGCAAGAGCATGCGCACCGTTGCTTGTTTTTCCGTTGAAGTCAGCGATGGCGTCTCATCATCGATGCCGAGTTCTTGCAACGTTGCATCCAGGCTGAGTTGCCCTCGCGAAACGGCGATACCAACCAAAGCGCTCATGAAGCTTTTGCGCGCCGAATGGAGATTGGACTTGCGCGCTATATCGCCCCATTCGGCCATCACCAAGCCATGCACGATGACCAGTCCTGCTGTCGAACCTTCATTCTTGGCGTAAGCGAGTGCACGATCTATTCCTGGCTGAGAAAAGCCCTGTGACTCAGGACTGGCACGGCTCCAATCTTTTCCCGGAAAAGATTGCTCCTCATGGTTGCGCTCGGCAGGAAGTGCCACTGACGGAGACGGAATGGGAGACAACATCAATGTTGCGCCCACCAGGGCAAGCACTATCATGCACGACTTTTTCATTTATTCAGGGCTTCCAGTCAGTACTGAACGACGATCCTTTGTTAAGCAACGAGTCAAAATTAACCTGCGTGGCCATGCCCGCTCCTGGCCGGTTGCGGGCTTCCTTGCCGACAAGATATTAAACAATGCGTAGAAACATGCCAGCTTTTTGGGGTGGTAGCGAGACTTCAAAACCATATTTCTTGTAGAAGTCTGGCGTGCCGTGATCTGCCATCAGGCTAACGTAAGCGGTTGGCAACGCATTTTCATGGATAAACTGCATGAGGCGCTCCATGATCAGCTGGCCCAGCCCCTTCTTTTGATGCTCCGGCAGGACTGCTATGTCGACGATCTCAAAGAAACAGCCACTATCGCCAATGATTCTTCCAATACCCACCGGGGTTTCGTCTGCATAGACGACAACACTGAACAGCCCATTTTTCAATCCAATCGTGGCCGCTTCGGTGGATTTTCTACTAAGACCTGCGCCCAGCCTGATGTCGATATAGTCCAGTATCCGTGGTACTTCTTCTTTGATCTGATAATGCATGGGTGATGGTAGCGTCTGGAGATTGGATTTTTGTATTTTATATGACCGTTCCGGCCAGTTGCGGACTATCGCGAAAATCGCTTGCACGCGGCTGATGACGCGGCCTCCGTCGCAGTCACCGTTCCCGCTGAGTATGAAAGTCGCAAAGGGGTGACTGTGGAATAACTCCCCACCTTGGCATGGTCGACAAAACAAACATATAAATGCTCATTGTCCCGAATTTCTTTTCCCGGCTCAGTAATCTGCAAACTATAGAACCAATCATCGCTGTCAAATTCGACTATGTCGCTTGTTAGACGGCTTGGCGTCAGTGCAAGGTCAGAAAATGTCACAGAAGAACGAGTGCCGTCCATTCGAGGGCGTAGTGAGTTGGGAAATGATCTCAGATTCAAGTTCTTTGCGACGAAGGCCGGAATATCCGTTTTAGGGAACGAGGCGCCTTGTGCATGGTTTGTGAAACTGAGGATTAGGCAGGCTAGGAAGCCGGTGGAATATCTCATTGCGGTTAGCACATTGATTTCATTTGATTTTGTATCGCTCACTTCTGGCCGGTTGCAGAAAATCGAGAGGTGTTACTTTGGGCGCGATCTTTGCATTTCTGATATTCAGCAGTGAGCTTGACTGTCTCTGCGGCGAAGTCGGGAAACTGGCTCATGACCAGCACAGCGAAAGATAAGAGTGCCGTTTTTTTAATTTCATATCGAAGGATTAAGACTCTTGGCAATCAAACAGATTTTTCTTTGGCGTCAATTGACAACCACGTATCCACGCTTCAAGAGTGCCTTCATCAGCCATCTGTTTCCATATATCCCGCAAACAAGCATATAGGTCAACGAGATGCCGATATCTAAAAATAGAGAGAACAGGCTTTCGGTGGAAAGTGCATAGTAGGTCGCGAAATTGACCATTTTGAGCACCAGTATCAGCGCAAGAAAATGCCACCAGAGCCGCTTGACAAACGCCCACAAGGGACCAAGCAGAAAGGCCGGCCAACTGAAGCCGACCTTGACGTGCGCTACTTTTCGGGATGGATGCATCAGGACGATTATTTTTTTCATTTTTATCATTTTTCACATGCGGGCAACTACGGATATTACCGTCAATCTCGTTCTGGTTTGATCCGCGTTATCCGCATAATGCCGCAACCACACTGCAACAAGCTCTTAAACCACCATCTCCCGCTCAATCCACCCAATCGCCGAAGCATGCCCCGGCTGCCAGCCCAGTTCCTTCCTGGCCCGGACTGCGCGGATGCGGCTATTGGAGCCCAGCGAATAACGCGCGCGGCCTAGTCCCCAGACTGCGATCGCCTGTTCTTCGGTCAACCCTTCTATCTTTGATATGCCCAGGCGCTTGCCGATCGCTACGGCGATATCAGCGAGCGATGATTCGCCGTTCTCGGCAAAATAGAAGGAACCGCCTGGCGCCTTTTCCAATGCCAGCTGATACAGCGCGCAGACGTCGTCGATGTGCACCGTCGCCCAGCGATTGAGGCCGGGGCCGACGATCCGGACGATGCCGCAAGCGCGCGCGTGGTCGACCAGCACGGGGATTTGCACGCTGTCCGGATGCAGGCCTTTGCCGGTGCCGTAAATCAGGGTGTTGCAGATGATGACGGTGCGGATGCCCATGGCGCCGGCGGCGTCGATGATGCGGCGGTCGAGTTCGTAGCGGGCTTGCTTGCCTTCGGCGACGATCATGGGCGTGTCTTCGTCGAAGATCTTGTCGCTCAATACTTCGCCGGCGACGGCGTCGCCGACGGTACTTGAACCGCTGGTATGCAGCAAGGGCTTGCCGCTTCCGGCCAGGCCTTCCAGCAACGCCTCGATCGCGGGACGATGATCGCTGCTGGCGCAGTTGATGACGGCGTCGGCGTTGCGCGCCTCGCGCATCAGCAGCTCCTTGTCGTCGAGATCGCCGAGGACGGGCGCTATGCCGAGTGCGCGCAGCCGCTCGGCTTTTGCGGCGTCTCGCACCAGGCCGCGGATGCGATGGCCCGATTTCATCAGATGCAGGGCAACCGAGCCGCCGATGTAACCGCCGGCGCCGGTGACGAAGATGTTCATGCAGCTTCCTTTATCGGTCGGCAAAGGCGTCGGTCGCACCGATCAGTTTATCGAGGATGCCCGGCTCGTTGTAGGCATGGCCGGCCGCCTCGACCAGATGGAATTGCGCGGCCGGCCAGGCTTTGTGCAGCTCCCAGGCCGATTTCGCCGGGGTGGCGAGGTCGTATCGACCTTGCACGATGACGCCGGGGATATCTTTCAGGCGTCCGACGTTGGCCAGCAACTGCCCTTCTTCCATGAAACCCTTGTGCACGAAATAGTGGTTCTCGATGCGCGCAAAGGCCAGGGCGAAGTGCGCATCGCTGAATTTGTCGATCATGCCGTAGTCCGGCAGCAAGGTGATGGTGCCGGCTTCCCAGCGGCTCCAGGCGCGCGCCGCTTCGAGCCTGGCGGCGTCATCCGTTCCGGTCAGGCGCTTGTGGTAGGCGGTGACGAGATCGCCGCGTTCGGCTGCGGGAATCGGCGCCAGGAATTCTTCCCAGCGGTCCGGACTCAGCCACGACGCGCCCTCCTGGTAGTACCAGTCGAGCTCGCGCTGGCGCAGCAGGAAGATGCCGCGCAAGATGATTTCGGTGACGCGTTCGGGATGGGTTTCGGCATAGGCGATGGCCAGCGTGCTGCCCCATGATCCGCCGAAGACCTGCCATTTGTCGATGCCGAGCATGACGCGCAGGCGCTCGATGTCGGCCACCAGATCCCAGGTGGTGTTGGCGTCCAGGTTGGCGTGCGGCAGCGAACGGCCGCAGCCGCGCTGGTCGAACAGGACGATGCGGTATTTTTCCGGATTGAACAGCTGCCGGTGCGACGGACCGCAACCGCCGCCGGGACCGCCGTGCAAAAACACCACCGGCTTGCCTTCGGGATTGCCGCAAACTTCCCAATACACCTGATGACCGTCGCCGACGTCGAGCATGCCGCTGTCATGGGGATTGATAGGCGGATAGAGCGTGCGCAAGGTCTGGGTAGCGGTTGTGGTCGAACTTGTCATTGATGCGTTTCCTTATGTTTCATTGGTACGTTGCGTTCTTGCGGGGTGATTTCATGCGTTGGCAAAATAGCCGGCCAGTTTCGCCAGGTCGACGTTGCCGCCGCTGACGACGACGCCGACGCGCTTGCCCTTGAGCTGGTCCTTCATCTTGCGCACGGCGGCGTAGCTCAGGCAGCCGGTCGGCTCGACGATCATCTTCATGCGTTCGGCATAGAAGCGCATGCAGGCGATCAGCTCCTCGTCGCTGACGGTGAGGATGTCTTCGACGTCGCGCCTGATGATCTCGAAGGTGTACTGCCCGAGATGCTGGGTCTGGGCGCCGTCGGCGATGGTGCGCGGCGTGTCGATATGGATGATCTTGCCGGCGCGCAGCGATTGCCGGGCGTCGTCGCCGGCTTCCGGCTCCACGCCGTAAGTCTTGCAGTCCGGCGCCAGCGCCTTGGCCGACAGCAGCGAGCCGGACAACAGGCCGCCGCCGCCGAGGCAGACGAACAAGGCGTCGAGCGGACCGGTTTCTTCCAGCAATTCCTTGACGGCGGTGCCCTGCCCGCTGATCACGTCCGGGTGATCGTAAGGCGGGATCATGGTGAGACCGTGCTTTTCCGCCAGGCCGGCGCAGATCTCTTCGCGGTTTTCGGTATAGCGGTCAAAGCGCACTACTTTGCCGCCATAGCTCTTGGTGGCGGCGACCTTGGCTTCCGGCGCGTCCTCCGGCATGACGATGGTGGCGGGCATGCCGAGCACCCTGGCGGCCAGCGCGATGGCCTGGGCATGGTTGCCCGATGAAAAAGTGACGACGCCGTCGGCGCGTTGCCGGGGCGTGAAGCGCGCGAGCGCGTTCATGGCGCCACGAAACTTGAAGGCGCCCATGCGCTGGTAGTTTTCGCATTTGAAGAAGATTTCCGCGCCGATCTCGTCGTCGGCGGTGCGCGAAGTCAGCACCGGCGTCTTGTTGGCGTGCCCGTCGATGCGTTGGGCCGCGGCGACGACGTCGCCGTATTCGGGAAGCGTGAGCATGAATTCTCCGTTGTTGTTCCGTTGCTGTTTCGTTGCGATCCGAGGATATGTTGCATTCCAGATAGTAAATTATTTTGCCGACTCGGGTATCGGAGCCGATCCCGGTTCCTTCCCGTTCCATCGATTTCTTCAGGAAATCCCCGATACAAACGCATCGCATCGCCGCGTATTATTTTCACATGGCACCGACCGGCGCCGCGACTGCTCGCAACCGACTGCATGCAAAGGATGACAATCCATGAAATCCAACTTATGTGAGCCCGTATCCGCTGCCCGCACCTTTGGCGGCATGCAGCACCGGCGACCACCGAAGCAGCGCCTCAAACCGCTGCAACTGTTCACTCCGACCGTCCCGGACGAGCGTTACGAAGCGATCGTCAACTCTTC
Source organism: Herbaspirillum sp. CF444 (assembly GCF_000282135.1). Classification (GTDB taxonomy): domain Bacteria; phylum Pseudomonadota; class Gammaproteobacteria; order Burkholderiales; family Burkholderiaceae_D; genus Herbaspirillum. Next base: position 82,509 of record NZ_AKJW01000065.1, on the reverse strand, counting down.
CGGCGACGCCATCATCAGCAATACGCTGACCGGCATCATCACCAGCTGGAACCCGGGCGCCGAAGCCATTTTCGGCTATACCGAAAGAGAAATGATCGGCCAGCCGATGCTGCGCCTGTTCCCGATCGAGCGCTTGGACGAGGAGTATTACATTGTCGAAAATATCCTCGCCGGCGAGCGCGTCGCCCATTTTGAAACCGTGCGCATCCACAAGAACGGCAAGCCCGTCAATCTTTCCGTCAGCATCTCGCCGGTGCGCGACAAGGACGGCAATATCGTAGGCACCGCCAAGATCGCCCGCGACATCACCGCCAGGTAGCACCGGAAAGCGCCGTCCGGACAAAGCCGCAGGCGTGATGTCCCTGTCCGGGCAATAAAAAAGCCGCTCCGAGGAGCGGCTTTCAGTTCGTCCCCGCCAACGCAGGAACGATGCAAGAACTGTTTTTGTTGGTTATGCGGCGCAGTTATGCAACATTATTGCTTGGTGATGGCTGCCGGCAGGTGACGGCCGTGGAATTTGACGTAGATCGCGTCCAGCTTGCCGTTGCGGTGATTCGACACCACCCAGTTGTTGATCCATTCCTTCAGGCGCGGCTGGTTCTGGTTGAAGGCGATGCCCAGGTCGAAGTCCTTTTGGGCAAATTTCAATTCCAGGTTCTTGCCCGGTGCGCGCTTGATCATTTCAGCGAGGTTGGACGGCGTGCTGGAGAAGATTTCGACCTGACCGGTCACCATCGAGGTGATCAGCGTCGCGTCGTCTTCATAGCGCACGATTTCGGCGCCCTTGGCTTGCGCCGTCGTCAGGGTGTCGTTGACGGTGGCGCGGGTCAGACCGATGCGCTTGCCGTTGAGGTCGTTGTAATCCTTGATCTGGACGCTCTTGGGACCACCGACGATGATGGTGATGACGGCGTACGGGACCGAGAAATCGACGACCTTGGCGCGCTCAGGCGTGATCGACAAGTCGGCGATGACGACGTCGGCGCGGTTGGCTTGCAGTGTCGGGATGCGCGCGGCGTTGGTGACCGGCACGATTTCCAGCTTCACGCCCAGGTCCTTGGCGAATTGCTCGGCGGTTTCGACGTCGGAACCGGCCGGTTGGAGGTTGGCGTCGGCGAAGCTGAACAGCGGCGTACCCATGGCGATCGCCACGCGGACCTTGCCGGCCTTCTTGATGTCGTCGAGCTGGTCGGCCATGGCGACGTGCGCCAGACCGGCGGTCAGCAATGCGGCGACGCAGCTACGGGCAAAGGTGCGGACGAAGAGTGGGTTCAGTTTCATGCAGGTCTCCTTGGTTTGATTGTGTTGCAATGAAAAAATAAGGATGTCGGATTACAGGCCGTTGTTGAGGAAGGCTTGCAGTTCCGGCGTCTTGGGGCTGTCCAGCATTTCACCCGGGCCGACTTCCCATACTGTGCCCTGGTGCATGTAAATGATGCGATCGGCCACGCGCTTGGCGAAGGCCATTTCGTGGGTCACCAGCAACATGGTCATGCCGCCGGCCGCCAGGTCTTCCATCACGCGCAGCACTTCGCCGGTCAGTTGCGGGTCGAGCGCCGAGGTGACTTCGTCGAACAGCATGACCTTGGGCGCCATTGCCAGCGAACGGGCGATCGCCACGCGCTGTTGCTGGCCGCCCGATAACTGCTCGGGATAGGCGTCGGCCTTGTTGCCCAGGCCGACCTGTTCCAGCGCGGCCATCGACACGGTCAAGGCCTGCGCTTTCGACTGCTGCTTGACGTGGCGCAGCGCCAGCATGATGTTTTCCTGCACGGTCAGGTGCGGGAACAGGTTGTAGCTCTGGAACACGATGCCGACTTCCTGGCGCAGCTTGTGCAGGTCGATATGCGGATCGTCGACGCGCATGCCGCAGACTTCGATGGTGCCCGAGTCGACCTTTTCCAGACGGTCGATGCAGCGCAACGCGGTGCTCTTGCCGGAGCCGCTGGCGCCGATGATGGCGATCATCTCGCCCTTTTGCACCTCGAAGGAAACGCCCTTCAATACCTGGTTCGAGCCGAAGCTCTTGTAGATCTGGTCGAGCCTGACGATAGGATTGGTCACGGCGGTATTAACGGTTGCTGACATTGAGCTTGTTCTCCATCGATTCACTCCAGCGCGAGAGCGGGTAGCACAGTACAAAATAGAACACCCCTACCAGACTGAAAATCAGGAAAGGCTGAAAAATTGAGTTGTTGATAATCTGACCGGCGCGGGTCAGTTCGATAAAGCCGATCACCGACGCCAGCGAAGTCATCTTGATGACCTGCACCAGGAAACCCACGGTCGGCGGCAGCGACAGGCGGAAAGCCTGCGGAATGATCACCAGGCGCAGCGTCTGCCAGCGCGTCAGCGACAGGCACTCGGCGGCTTCCCATTGCGGACGCGGCATGGCTTCGACGCAACCGCGCCAGATGTCGCCCAGATAGGCGCTGGTATAGACCATCATCGCCAGCCCGGCCGCAACCAGCGCCGGCAAGGCGAAGCCGTACACCGACAAACCGAAGTAGACGATGAACAGCAGGATCAGCAGCGGAATGCCCTGGATGCACTCGATGTACACCAGCGTCGGCATCCATAGCCATCGGCGCGGAGAAATGCGCGCCAGCATGACGGCAAAACCGCCGATGCTGCCGAGGACGAAGGCCAGGCCGGACAGCACCAGCGTCCACCAGATCGACTGCACCAGATAAAGGAAATGTCCCCAGGAGAAACTGCCGATCATGATGCGCTCCCGTTGGTGTTGCTTGTGTTGGCAGCTGCGGCGGCAACCTTGGCCTGGAACGGCGGGATTGCAGGCGGGCGGCGGCGGGTGGCCTCCAGTGCGGCGCGGCGGATGACGCGGCGGCGCTTGAACAGGTATTCGCCGAAACCCCAGGCCAGCAGCTTGACCAGGATCGACAGCGCCAGGTACATGAAGGCGACCACGATATAGGTTTCCAGCGAACGGAAGGTGTCCGATTGCACGGTGTTGGCGATCGCGGTCAGTTCTTCCGCCGAGATCTGCGAAGCCATGGCCGAAGCCTGCATCATCAGCAGGAACTGGCTGGTCAGCGCCGGATAGACGCGCTCGATCGACGGTTGCAGCATGACGTGCCACGCGATGCGCCAGCGCGACAGGCCGAGGCATTCCGCCGCTTCGATCTGGCCGCGTGGTACCGATTCCAGACCGGCGCGTATGATTTCCGCAGCGTAGGCGGCGATATTGATGATCATCGCCAGCACGGCCGCGGCAAACGTCGGCATGTGGATGCCGAGGCTGGCCAGGCCGAAATACAGCAGGAAGATCTGCACCAGGAAAGGCGTATTGCGGACCGCCTCGATATAGGCGGAACAGGCCTTGGAAATATAGCGATTGCTGCCGCGCTTGAGGAAAGCGATCAGCGTGCCGACCGACACGCCGACGACGATCGCGACCGTGGTCATCTTCAGCGTCAGCCAGGCGCCGGTCAGGAAGACCGGCCAGTACGGCGCCAGAGGACCAAAATTAAGTGAAAAATCCATGCCGATGATGCCCTTTATACGTGGCTACTTTGTTCGGCGATGTAATGACAGTGGAGGACACGAGGAACAGAACAACAAGGCGATCCACCGTGAAACGAAAAACTCGATTTTCCCTGAGCTCGCGACCTTGCCGACCGGATCCGTGCTGCCGACCCCGAAGCCGTGTCGCTTGCCTGCGGTGTGTGCGTTGTTGTTATTGGTTACTGTCGCTCACCGTCACTACTACCGTCCGCTACTCCTCGTTCATGACCGGCAACATTGCGTTGTCTCCTGCCGGATACTGAACCAGGTTGGCTATCTTGCTACCCCACCCTTGCTTGCTGCTTTTGCCTCAAGCGGAGCAAAGATAGCATGGATGTACGATAACATACAATCAAAAAATGTGCATATTCACCTATCGTCGTCAACGCGCTTGTTTCGCCGTGATCTGCACGCTTTCAGGTGCAATTTCAGATGCAATAGATGCAATTATTGCGGATCGAAAGGTCCGGTCGCCGTGAACACGCCGCCCTGGTAGACGCGCACCGGGTCATCCGCAGCCGGCATCGGCTGCGCTTCGATTTTGGCCCGGAACGCCTCGGAGCTGTCGCGCGCCTGGAAGCCCAGGTGGGCGGCGTAGCGATTGCTCCACCAGGTCGAGGGATTATCAGACATCCCATATACGACGGTATGACCGACGCGGGGCGTGAACAGGCAGCAGCGCAGCAACTCGGTCAGGTCGTCATAGCTGAGCCAACTGGCCAGCGAGCGGCGATCCTTTGGCTCCGGGAACGACCAGCCGATGCGGATGCTGACGGTCTCGATGCCGTAACGGTCGAAGTTGAACTGCGCCATGTCTTCGCCGTACGACTTCGACAGGCCGTAATAGCCATCGGGACGGCGCAGGTCGCGCACGTCGATTTTCTCGTCCTGACGATAGAAACCCGTCACATGGTTCGAGCTGGCGAACACCACGCGCTTGACGCCGTGACGGCGCGCCGCTTCGTAGACATGGAAGATGCCTTTAATATTGGCTTCCAGGATTTCTTCAAACGGCCGTTCAACCGATACGCCGCCCAGATGGACGATGGCATCGCAGCCGGCGATCAGCGCGTCCATCGCCGCGCGGTCGGCCAGATTGCAGGGCATCACTTCTTCATGCGCCGCCGGCTCGCCCGTCAAGGCTGCCTCCAGATCGGACACGCGCAGCACGTCGGCAAACGCCGCCAGTCGCGGCCGCAAGACCTTGCCGAGGCCGCCGCCGGCGCCCGTCAATAACAGGCGACCGAATTTGGATTGCTGCGGCTCTTGTGCTTCCTTGCTTGAATCTGCTTCATGCGCTGTTTCATGCGCTGCTTGGTCTGCCATGTTCAATACTTCCAGTTTTGGGGTGTCTCGGGTCATGCCTGGATCGTCGCCGGTCGCGTCTGTCGCTTATATTGACCGGCCTTGCGCGCCTGGTCCGCGCTGGCGTTATCTGTTTACGTGTTACGTTGTCTTATAACGCAAGCAAGGATTATCAGTCTCGCTGTAATTCCTTGTCAAACAAAGTCCGCGTCACCATCAAAATAATATCGCATTGCGACGCATCAATCCGGATGAGCAAACAAGATGGGCCGGCGCCCCGACATGAGAAATTACATTAACTTTAAATTGTTTAAAATAACTAATAAATACATAAACTTAAAATACAAATTTAAAGTAAATTAACACCATATGCAGGGCATCTGCAATGGCACTGAATGCACCGCAATAATCCTTCCACGACGCCCTCCTTGCGCTACCTGCACTATCAAAAAATCGCATAACGCCATTGGCAAATGCTGAAATCGCATTGTATGATGACTGATAACAAATAAAATGAAATCCAAGCGAGACTATTCTTCCAGCCACTCCTACGCCATCATGACGCCACAAGAACTTAAATCCATCATGGGCTCCGGCCTGCTTTCGTTTCCCCTGACCGACTTCGACGCCAACGGCGACTTCAATCGCCGCGGCTACATCGAGCGCCTGGAATGGCTGGCTCCCTACGGCGCCAGCGCGCTGTTCGCCGCCGGCGGCACCGGCGAGTTCTTCTCGCTGACCGGCCAGGAATACCCGACCATCATCCAGACGGCGGTGGAAACCTGCCGCGGCAAGGTGCCGATCATCGCCGGCGCCGGCGGCCCGACCCGCTACGCCATCGAATGCGCGCAAGCCGCTGAAAAAGCCGGCGCGCACGGCATCCTGCTGCTGCCCCACTACCTGACCGAAGCCGATCAGGACGGTCTGGCGGCGCACGTGGAAGCTGTCTGCAAGAGCGTCAAGTTCGGCGTCATCGTCTACAACCGCGGCCAGTGCCGCCTGATGCCCGCCACCCTGGCCCGTCTGGCCGAGCGCTGCCCCAACCTGGTCGGTTTCAAGGACGGCATCGGCGATATCGAACTGATGTCTTCGATCTACATGAAGATGGGCGACCGCTTCGCCTACCTCGGCGGCCTGCCGACCGCCGAAGTCTATGCCGCCGCCTACAAGGCACTGGGCACGCCGGTGTATTCCTCGGCGGTGTTCAACTTCATCCCGAAAACCGCGATGGAGTTCTATCACGCCGTCGCCAACGACGACATGACCACCCAGCATCGCCTGTTGCGCGAGTTCTTCATGCCCTACCTGGAGATCCGCAACCGCATGCAGGGCTACGCGGTCAGCATCGTCAAGGCCGGCGCCCGCCTGGTCGGCCACGATGCCGGTCCGGTGCGTCCGCCGCTGACAGATCTGAACACCGCGGAGTCCGATGCACTCGGCGCCTTGATCGCCAAGCTGGGTCCGCAATAAGAATTACCGCTGGAATGACGCACCACCACAAAAAACCAAGGAGACAAGATGTTCAAGAAATGGATGTATCTCTGCAGCGCCATGGCATGCTCGATGGTCATCGCTCAAGGCGCGGCCGCCGCGCCGACCGCCGACGAACAAGCCGTTGCGACCGCCGTTGAAAAACTGCGCGCCGCCATGACTTCGCCGATCGACCGCGCTGCGCTGGAACAACTGGTGGACAACCACCTGAGCTACGGCCACTCCAGTGGCGTCGTGCAGACCAAGGCCGAATTCATCGGCCAACTGGTCAGCGGCGAATCGACTTTCGTCAGCATCACGTTGTCCGACCAGACCGTGAACGTACAGCAAGACGTGGCGGTCGTGCGCCACACGCTGACGGCGGCAACCAACGACTCCGGCAAGCCGGGCAACGTGTCGCTCAAGATCCTCATGGTCTGGAAGAAAACCGGCGGTCAGTGGCATCTGCTGGCGCGCCAGGCCGTACGATTTGCGGCGCCGACCTGATTCAGGCCTGTTGCCGTAAAACAAAAAACCGAAGCTCGGGCTTCGGTTTTTTTATGGGCACCGCAGCATTCCGACCGGGCGCTGGCGGCGATTGCCGAGAACGTCGGCTATGAATCGGAAACCGCTTTCAACAAGGCCCTTCAAGCGCTGGAGCGTACAGACTGCGTGAAAGATTACTGCGATGACGTGGACTTGCGGCCGCTCAGTTGCGCCGGGTCCACCTGAAAAACCACCATGCTGTTGATCGATGCCAGCGTTTGTTCCCAGCCATAGGCATCCAGCGACGTACGCTTGTTGTCGCCGCTCTGCGCGGCCTTGAACTGCTTGAGGTAATCCATCACCCACGTCGAAGACGACGGCGTCGTCACATCCGATTCCAGATTCCCCATGACATATTTCTGAACGCGCGTCGACTGGCTGGCCGACTGCGTCAGCGAGGCCCTGGTGAGCGCACCCAGGCTGTAGGCGATGTTGGCTTCGCTGCTGGCGCGGTCGTCGATCTGGGTATAGCGGTAGTTTTGCGAATTCTTGTCCGTCGTCAGCCGCAACGGCAGGCCCGGGATCAGCGACTCGTGATAGCTGGCGCTCAGGTGCGACTGCTGGCGCTGCGTGATGGCGCGGTTCAGTTGGCCGTTCCCCTTGACGGTGCTGTTTTGCGAGACATCATAGGCGAAGCTGTCGGACTCGTTTCCGTGCATCGGGTTGGTGAACTGGGAATTCTGCGTCACCGATGCCGTGAAATCGGCCAGGCCGGTGAGCACGCTGTGGTCTTCGGCGTTGAGCTTGAAGACGCCCGGCATGCCGGCCTGCTGTTGCGTCGCCGGATAGTTGCTGTTCATTTCTGAAAACGCGTCCTTGAACATCGCCATCAGCGAAGGATCGCCATGCCCGCGCGTCTGTTCATAGTCGAACTGTTTCAGGTAACCGGCGATGGCCTGGGCCTGCTGCCTGGCGTTGCCGAGGATCGCCGGATTGCTCATGTCGACGGCCACCTTCATGGCCCCCATCGGTCCGCTGGAATTGACCGACCTCGACTTGCTGTCGGCGTGGAAATCGATCACCTGGCTGTCGCCGCCGACCTTCACGCTGGCGTGCAGGTCCACCGAAGCCAGCACCGTCGTATCGAACTGGGTCAGGCCCGCCAGGTCCATGTGCGGCGGATTGGCTGCCAGCCCGTCGATGGCCTTCTGGAAAGCGCCGGACAGCTTGGACAGCGCCGCGCGATCGCCGTCGCTGAGCGCGCCCTTGGCGACCTTCACGTCGACGGCCAGGCCGGTGTCGGTGCTGCCCAGCGTCAATTCGACCTGCGCGCCGCCGACGGTCTGGATGTTCAGGGTGATCTGATTGTCCGGCGTTTTGTGCAATTGCGACTGCATCGTCGTTTCCATCAGATTGCCGGGCGCCATGCCTGCCGCGAACTGCATCACCGACTGCGAGAAATTGCTCGCCTCGGTGTCGAAACGCCCCAGCAAAGCCGCGCCGAGGTCTTTGAAGCGCAAGGCCAGCGGCAAGGCGTTGTTGTTCCCCGCCATCAATTTGCTGACGGCGTCCGTCGAGGTCTTTTCCCAGACCGGCGGCGGTGGCGGCTTGACGGCAGGCAGCGTATAGATTTGCGCGCTGCCCGCCCCCGACTGGCCGAGCGTTACCGTGGTGACGGACTGCGTTGTATTCTGCCCGGAAGAATTGCTCGCCGGCGTTGTTGCTTTATCCGTCGGTACGGACGACGAGACGGCGGGGCTCGATACGCCCAGCGAAGACACGTTTGTCATAGTGGCAATCTGATGGACGACAAGCACATCGCTCATCGTTAGCTGCTTTACGGTTATTTTCCCGAAATCTTTACAATTCCTTCCAGATTGAACTCGCACTCACGACGCCAATGCTTGCTGAGACGCGCTCTCTTGATCCAGATCAAAGACCCGCCAGATACCCTCGTCCGCGGCATCCATCGCCCTCCCGTCTGCGCTATATTGGACAAAACAACCATCCGCGCGGGTGTTTGCACGCCCTCGCGCTTCCACGCCATGAGCAAGCTTCAGCCGATCCAGCGATCACCCACTTTTTCTCCCATGAAAACCAGCTGCGCGAACTGCAGCATGCACCAGTTGTGTTTGCCGATGGGACTCGACAATGCCGATATGGATCGTCTCGACCAGATCATCGGTCGCCGTCGCCGCGTGGCCCGCGGTGAAAGCCTGTATCGCATGGATGACCCGTTCGGCAGCCTGTACGCGATCCGTCTCGGTCACTTCAAGACTTACCAGCTCAACCCCGCCGGCGAACAGCAGATCACCGGCTTTCAGATGGCGGGCGAACTGATGGGCATGGACGCCATCGGCACCGACAAGCATCACTGCAACGTTGCCGCGCTGGAAGACAGCGAGGTATGCGAGATTCCGTTTCAGCGGCTGGAAGAGTTGTTCGGCGTCATCCCGATGCTGCTGCGCCATTTCCATCGCATCATGAGCCAGGAAATCACGCGCGAGCAAAACGCCATGCTCCTGCTCGGCAACATGCGCGCGGAGCAACGCTTCGCCGCCTTCCTCGTCAATCTGTCCTCGCGTTACGCGGCGCGCGGCTATTCGCCGACCCGCTTCCAGCTGCGCATGTCGCGCGAGGATATCGGCAACTACCTCGGCCTGACGATAGAGAGCATCAGCCGCCTGGTGTCGCGCTTTCGCAAACTGGGCTGGCTCGGCGTCGACAAGCGCGAAATCCAGCTGCTCGCCCCGGATCGCCTCAAGGCGCTGGCGGCCGGGGCGGAAGCCTGCCCTGTGGCTTAAATCACCGTCGTCCTGACGAAAGTCAGGTCCCGGCGTCGTATCGACCTTCTTCACGACACTGGGTCCCAGCGTGCGCTGGGACGACGACAATAAAAATATCCTGCTCCGCTCAGATCGTGCGGGAATACCGCTGCGGCTGAATCTGCCGCTGCCGCGCGCTCCGCAAGTGGCGGTCAAACACCATGCAGATATTGCGGATCAGCAGGCGTCCTTTGGTCGTGACGGTGATCCACTCGTCGTCGATCGTCACTAGGCCGTCCTGTGCCAGCCGGTGCAGGCTCTCCAGCTCGCTCCCGAAATAGTCGCCGAAGGTGATCGGATAAGCCGTCTCGACGGAAGCAATCGACAATTCGAAATTGCACATCAGGCGCTGGATGATCAGGCGCCGCAGCACATCGTCCATGCTCAACTGCATGCCGCGCACGATGGGCAGTTCGTTCCCGTCGATGGCGTCGTAGTACGCGTCCAGCGTCTTGACGTTCTGGCTGTAGGTCGAAGCGACGGCGCTGATGGCCGAGACCCCGCAGGCCACCATGTCCGACTCCGCATGCGTGGAATAGCCCTGGAAATTGCGATGCAAACGCCCTTGCTGCTGGGCGATCGCCAGATCGTCATCGGGCAGCGCGAAATGATCCATGCCGATATAGACGTAGCCGGCGTCGGTCAGGCGGCGTATGCCCAGCGCCAGCATGTCCAGCCGTGCCTCCGCCCCAGGCAATGCTTGTTCGTCGATGCGGCGCTGCGGTTTGAACAGATGCGGCAGATGCGCGTAGTTGTAGAGCGAGATGCGGTCGGGCGCGGCGCGAATCACCTTGTTCAGCGTCTGCGCCATGCCGATCACGTTCTGCCCCGGCAGGCCGTAGATCAGGTCGATGCTGACGGAGCGATAGTCGGCGTCGCGCGCGGCGCGGATGATGTCCAGCGTCAGGTGCTCGGGCTGCAGACGGTTGACGGCCTTCTGCACCACCGTGTCGAAATCCTGCACGCCCAGGCTGAGCCGGTTGAAACCTTGCCTGCGCAGGCTGGCGACGCGTTCGGCGGAGACCGTGCGCGGATCGACCTCGATGGAATATTCTCCCGCTTCATCGCCGGCAAAGCGGAACCAGCGCTGCAAATGCGCCATCAGGTCCGCCATTTGCGCGTCGGAGATATACGTCGGCGTGCCGCCGCCCAGATGCAGCTGCTCGACCTGGTTCATGCCGTCGAACAGCTTGCCCTGCATTTCGATCTCGTGCTTGAGGTAACTCAGGTAGGTCGCCGCCTTGTCGCGGTTCCTGGTGATGATCTTGTTGCAGGCGCAGTAGTAGCAGATGTTTTCGCAGAACGGGATGTGCACATAGAGCGACAAGGGATTGCGGCTGCCGCGCGTGCGCAGCCCCGACACCGCCTGCAGGTAATCGCGATAGCCGAAAGCGTCGCTGAAGCGGTCGGCGGTCGGATAGGACGTATATCTCGGGCCGGACTGGCTCAGCTTGCGCACCAGTTGCGCGTCGAATTCGACGGATGGTTCGGCGACCATCGGCATTGCGGATACCACCATGTTTTTAGCTCCAGATGCGACCGTGCAGTGTTGCCATGCCGAAGTGGCAAGGCATGCGATGCCGATCACCGCAAGTCTAATGAGGTCGGCCTTCACCCATGTTGACCTACATCAAAAGGGCCGAAAACACGGATGAAATCGCCTGTCGGAGAGGTCCGGCGAGGCGTTCTTTGCTGCTGTGCCGGCGGCTTCTTTTTCTTTTTTGATCAACATCAAATCCCCGTTCCGGCATCACGCGTACATTTCGCTGCGTCGCAACTTGATTCACAACAAGGCGCTTTCATCGAGAGGAGGCGCGAGGAAACCATCATGAAAAAGACCGCAATGCTGTTGGCGCTGACTAGCGCCATGACTGCCTCGTCCTTCGCTGCCGCACAGGAAGGTTCTTGGCTGGTGCGAGTACGCGCCGTCAACATCAGCCCGGACAACAAGTCCGATCCGGTCGGCGGCGTCGGCGCGTCCGACCGTCTGAGCGTCAGCTCCAAGACCATTCCCGAAGTCGACATCAGCTACTTCCTCACGCCCAACTGGGCCGCCGAGCTGATCCTGACCTATCCGCAAAAACACGACGTGCGCCTGGACGGCCAGAACATCGGCAGCTTCAAGCACCTGCCGCCGACCTTGCTGGCGCAATACCATTTCACGCCCTCGTCGACCGTCAGCCCCTATGTCGGCGCCGGCATCAACTACACCCGCATTTCCGACGTCAACCTGCTCAACGGCGGCGCGCGCCTGGAAAACCACAGCATCGGCGGCGCCTTGCAGGCCGGCGTCGATTTCAAGCTGGATAGCCACTGGCTGATCAACGTCGACGTGAAAAAAGTGCAAATCCGCAGCGACGTGCTGGCCGCCGACGGCAGCAAGCTGAGCACGGTGAAGATCGATCCATGGCTGATCGGCGTCGGCGTGGGCTATCGGTTCTGATCGATGCTCAAACGATGGCTGATTGACGCCACTGGGTCCCAGCGTTCGCTGGGACGACAGAGGAAAATTTCGGCTATTCGGATGAATAACTGCCAGCAATGGCTTACGCACCCTGTTCAATTCTTTGCTCAATCGCCCTGACGACATCAAAGACATAACCCGTCGTCCCAGCGCACGCTGGGACCCAGTGTCGTACGCACTCGCATGATTTGAAAAACAACACCAGCACAAGCTTCCAAGGTTTTATCCCATGCCGCATCTTGCTTCCAAATTGACACCCATCTCTCCCTATGCGCCCATGCCGCACCGCAAGATAATCCGCTCCTGGCTGGAACCCATCGTCGCGCGCAGCACGCCGCTGGCCATTACGCTGGTGCTGCTGGATTTTTGCCTGTTCGGTTTGTCGCTGGCGGCGACCGTGTGGGTGTACAACCCGATCGCCAAGCTGCTGCTGGGCATGCTGACCGGCTTCATCATCGGCCGCCTGTTCATCCTCGGACATGACGCCTGCCACCAGAGCTTTACCGCCAATCGCCGCCTCAACGCCTGGCTCGGCCGGCTGGTCTTCATGCCGTCGCTGACGCCCTACAGCCTGTGGGCGATCGGTCATAACGTCGTGCATCACGGCTACACCAACCTCAAGGGTTTCGACTTCGTCTGGCAGCCGCATTCGCTGCAGGAATTCCAGGCGCTGCCGCGCTGGCGCCGCAGGCTGGAACGCCTCTATCGCAGCGGCTGGGCGCCGTGGCTGTATTACACCGTGGACATGTGGTGGAAGAAAATGTACTTCCCCTCGCGCAAGCAAATGCCGACGCGCCGCGCCGAGTTCGTCTGGGACGGCGTGCTGGTCAGCGCCGCGGCGGCGATCTGGATTGCCGGATTGGGATGGGCGGCGCAGGCGACGGGCCAGTCGTTCTGGACCTTGCTGCTGACGGCCTTCGTGGCGCCGCTGCTGTTCTGGAAGGCGATGATCGGCTTCGTCGTCTACGTGCATCACACCCACGTCGAGGTCGCCTGGTATCGGGACAAGGCGGAATGGGCCGCCGCCCAGCCCTTCGTCTCGACCACCGTGCACCTGAGCTTCCGCCACGGCATCGGCGCCGCCTTGCATCACATCATGGAACACACCGCCCACCACGTCGACATGAGCGTGCCGCTGTACCGCCTGAAGCAGGCGCAAAAGATGCTGGAAACCATGCTGCCCGGCCGCATCGTGATCCAGAAGTTTTCCTGGCGCTGGTACTTCGACACGGCGCGGCGCTGCAAGCTATATGACTTCGACCGCCTGTGCTGGACCGACTTCAAGGGTCGTCCGACCAGCACCCCGTTAAGAGTAGTTGTGGAAGCGGCTTGGCAACCGAAGGCCTAAGCCGCCTTTGCTGCCGTCTTGCTCCTTGTTGCAGGTGTTGTCGCGGGCTTGGCGGCAGCTTTTTTAACCGGCGCCGGTTTTGCCTTCGCTGCGGCAGGTTTCCTGACTGCAGGTTTGGCAGCCGTCCTGGTTGGCGCCTTGGCTGCCGGCTTCGCCGCGGGCCTGGCGGCCCCCTTCGCCACCTTCGGCTCCGGCTTCTCCAGCGCATCGGTCAGCTTGCGCGCCAGGCCGATCACGCGTTGCGGATCGACGCCCAGCGTGCCGATCAGGAATTCGATGATTTCCGAACGCGGATTGGCCAGCGTCGGCTCGATCATCATCACGGCCGCCGACACCGCCAGCGCGCGCTCGCGTGTCCCGGTATCGGGCAGCAGTTGCTCCAGCGCATTCAGGGCCTCGATCGGCGCCACCGCCGTGATGCGCGCCTGTTCCTTCAACAGTTGCACCCAGTTGGTCTTGGCCGACACGCTGGCATGCATGCTCGGCAATTGTGCCAGCAGGCGCGCCAGGCGCAGGCTGCGGCGTTCGAAGGCGCCGATGGAAATCATCCCGGCGACCACGATGCGGCATACCGCTTCGGCGAAACCGCCCTCGGCAATGCGACCCAGCGCCGACTCGCGATAGCTTTCCAGCTCGCGCAAGGCGCGCTCATGCGCGATGACGGCATCCGGTTCCTGCGGCTTGAGCCAGGCGCCCAAGCCTTCCGGACCGAAGATCTGGCGCGTCATCTTCACCGTGCGTGCGTCGCGGCGATCGCGGTAGGCGTTGAGCTCGTCGGTGATCTGTTCGGCGATCTTCTTTTCCCATTGCCTGAGCGGGTGATCGTCGCCGACCGTGACGCGATTGGCGCGCGCTTCCGCGGCCTTCTGCCGGATGAACGGCGCCAGCATGAAGGTATCGGAAAACAGTTGCCGCTGCATGCGCAAGGGATTGAGCTTGACCATGGTGTTGGCGACTTCGCGCGTGGCGGTCATCTTCACCCAGGGACGTACATAGGTCTTGTACAGATTGGCGTTGAACTCCGACCATTGCGCGATGGTGGAAAACATCGCCTCTTCCTCGCGGCCTTCCGGATTGATCTTGCGGATGTCTTCCATGGTGCGATGCTCGTAATGCACCGTGTAGTCGCCCGGCTCCAGCTCGTCCCAGCGTTGCTCCTCTTTGCCCGCCTTGGCTTCCAGCTTCATCTCATACAAGCCTGGCGGCAGGCTTTCGATGACGTCCAGCGACGTCACCAACTGGTCGTGCTCCTTCAGCGCAATCGAGCCGCCGACGAAGATGCCGAGATGACCGACGCTCTCGTGCAGCACATAGATGATGGTGCGGCCCGCGGCGGTGATCGCGCGCTCGTCGCCCCAGGTGTCGATGATCCAGTTCAGCGCCTGCGGCGGCGGCGTGATGTTGTCGCCCCACGAGGCGAACACCACGATCGGCGAGGTGATGTTGCGCAAGTCGATGGGCTTGTCGCCGGCCATCATGGTGCCGCGCGCGAGCTTGTTGCCGACGAACAGGTTCTCGACAATCGACTCGATCTCGCTGCCGGTCATGCGGAAATAGCCGCCCCACCAGCGCTCGAATTCGAGGAAGCGCTCGGCTTCGGTGTCGACGCCGGACCAGAGGTTGTAGTACTTGTTCCACCAGGTATTGGCGGGATTGAGCTTCTCGAAATTCTCGACCAGATAGGCGCCGTCGAAACGGTCCGCGCCCAGGTCGCTGGTCATCGACGCCAGCCACGAGCCGCCCAGCGATGCGCCGCTGTAGCGCATGGGATTGAGTTGCGAGCTGCCAGCCCAGTAAGACACCGGTGCCCCGACGATCATCAGCGGGCCGAACAAATCGGGACGGCGCGCATTCAACGCCATCATCGCCCAGCCGGCCTGGCAATTGCCGATCACCACCGGCTTGGCCGTGCATTGCGGATGGCGCCTGATGACTTCCTCCAGAAACAACGCCTCGGTGTCCATCACGGTCAACAGCGTCTGGCCGTCTTCCGGCTCGGGCCGGAAGGTCACGAAATACACCGTGTGCCCGGCGCGCATGGCCATGCCCACTTCCGAATCGAACTTGAAGCCGCCGATGCCGGGACCATGCCCGGCGCGCGGATCCACCACCATCACCGGACGTGCATCGGCCTTGACCGGCATGCTGGCCGGCGGCTGCAGGCGCAGCAAGGCGTAATTGCAGGGATTGGGCAGGTCGTGGCCGTCCATCACCACCTCATGCTCGAACTTCAGCAGCGGCGGCGTGCCTTGGTCGAGATGTTCGAGATAGTTGTTGCCGCGATCGAGCAAGGTGTCGAGGAACAGATAGGTACGCTGCACGGCGTCCGTCATGTACGCACCGACGTCGCCCAATTGCGGAAAAACCAAAGCTGGAGCGGTTTGTGGCGCGCTTTCCTCGGTTTGACCAGGTTTCTTACGCGTTGCCATGGTGCCACTCCTTCGATGGTGGTGCGACGATTTATACAACGATCCGGAACATCATACCGAGAAAGACGTGATTAAATTCTCTGATCTCTGCGACAATAAAACCGCAATTCTTTGAATTGAGTGTACGCAAAATTTGTGAAGTCAGAGTTACTGAATTGATGCAACGTTGACACAGAGGGAACACCGCATGGAACTGAAGAGCCTGGTCGATCAGCCGAACAAGCTGCCCACCGTCCCCAAAGTCGTACAGCAGCTTATTGAAAGCTTCAATTCCGAAGACATTTCCGCCAACGAAATCGCCCACCTGATCGCCAGCGATCCGGCCCTGAGCGCCAAATTGTTGCGCCTGGCCAATTCGGCCTACTTCCACGTCTCGCGCACGGTCGGCACGGTCGACGACGCGCTGCGCATGCTCGGCTTCGTGATGGTGCGCAACCTGGTGCTGGGCAACGGCATGGTCGCCGCCTTCAAGAACACCAAGGGCATGGATCTGCAGCAGTTCTGGCGCTACAACCTCTACACCGCCTGCGCCGCGCGCTGGCTGGCGCACGAAGGTGGAGACAACGGCGACACCGTCTTCACGCTGGGCATGATGCACGGCATCGGCCAGTTGCAACTGCACGCCGTTGCGCCCACCGACATGGCGCCGCTGGACAAGCAAATGAACGTCCTCGACGCCGGCCGCGCCGCACTCGAAAAGGAAAAACTCGGTTTCCACTACGCCGACGTTTCCGCCGAACTGGCGAAGATCTGGAATTTCCCCGAATCGCTGAGCACCGCGCTGCAAGACGTGCCTGATCCGCTGTCACCGAATCCGTTCAACAAAGCCGCCGCCTGGGTCCACCTCGGCGCCTGGCGCGCCCGCGCCGAAGTGCTGGAACTGAGCGATGAAGAAATGGTGGAAAGCTATCCTGTCGCCATCGCGAAGAAACTCGGCGTCGACGCCAGTTGGGCGCCAGCATTGATCGCGCATGCGAAGGACCGGGCGGACCGGGCGATGCCGCCGTTGAAGGAGTTGACTGAGGGCTTGGATGCGATGCTGGAATAAGCCAATCGGCGGGCCCCGGCGTGACGGCGGCTCCTTATTCCGTGCAGGATTCTTTGCCGGGTATCGAACACTGCCGGGCTAGCTGTCTCAGATACAAGCGTCTCTCCGCGCATACGTGTTACTGTGTGTTCGTGCGTATCGGCGCCCCTGCTTTCGCTGTTTTACAGAACCGCCAAAACAGTCAATCTCACCCCCTTCCAGTCGGCACAGCGTAGTAACGGTGTTTCGTCGGGCATCTGAACACATAGTGCGAAGGGGTCTCGATTTATTCTTTCATCATCACCTGCGAACACGGCGGCAATTGCATCCCCGCGCCCTACGACGTCCTGTTCCGGGACGAGCAGGCTTTGCTCGATTCTCACCGCGGCTACGATGCCGGAGCACTGCTGATGGCGCAGAAGCTGGCGACGGCCTTCGACGGTGCGCTTGTGACTGCCACCGTGAGCCGTTTGCTGGTTGACCTCAATCGTTCGATTGGTCATCCGCGACTCTTCTCGACGACAACGCGTCGTTTATTACCGGCAACGCGCAAAGAAATCCTGGCGCAATACTATCGCCCTTACCGCGAGCAAGTCGAAGGCCTTGTCAGGCAAGCAGTGTCTGAGGGAAAGCGCGTGATACACATTTCTTCCCACAGTTTTACGCCTGAACTGAATGGCAAAGTGCGACGCGCCGACGTTGGTTTGCTGTATCACCCCGCGCGGGATGGCGAAGTCAGATTATGCGCACACTGGCAGGCAAGCCTGGCCGCACTTGCGCCGACGCTGCGTGTACGCCGCAACTACCCTTATGCCGGCAAAGGCGACGGTTTGACCGCCTACCTGCGCTTGCGCTTCGCATCGTCCGCCTATATCGGGATCGAAGTGGAGGTCAATCAGCATATCGTGCAGCAGGAAGCTGCTCGGTGGACAGAGCTGGGCATCATGCTGCCGGACAGCTTGCGCGCGGCATGCGCCATGGCTATTCCGTAACAGGCGCACTTCATTGCAAACGATCTTATTACCTCCCGCAGCTTAACCTCAGCCGTTTTTCATGCTTATGTAAGGCGGCTGAACACCGGAACCTGTCATGAAAATCCATATCGGTTTTGAAATGATTTACGATTGCCCGCAACCCACTCCCATGATTTTCAACCTGAACGTCCACTTCACGCGGGTATCGGATCTGGTCAGCCGCGACGATCTGATGTTCGATCCGCCGGTTCCGAGAATGGCTTAC
This sequence comes from Herbaspirillum sp. CF444, assembly GCF_000282135.1. Classification (GTDB taxonomy): domain Bacteria; phylum Pseudomonadota; class Gammaproteobacteria; order Burkholderiales; family Burkholderiaceae_D; genus Herbaspirillum. Next base: position 64,391 of record NZ_AKJW01000065.1, on the reverse strand, counting down.
CGCGACAGTTTCGGCAACTGGTGTACGCGCATCATCGCCCCGCAAGGCCGCATCCGCATTTCTGCCGACGCCATCGTCAACGATAGCGGCATTCCCGATGTGCTCTCTCCGCAGGCTCGACAGCTTGCCGTGCAAGATCTGCCGGAAGAGCCGCTGCTGTTTCTGCTCGGCAGCCGCTACTGCGAAACGGACCGCCTGTCGGAAACCGCGTGGCAACTCTTTGAGCATGCCCCCACCGGCTGGGGCCGTGTGCAGGCAATCTGCGATTACGTCCATCACCATATTACTTTCGGCTATGAAAACGCACGCATGACGCGCACGGCGCTGGAAGCGTTTCAGGAAAAAGTCGGCGTCTGCCGCGATTACACCCATCTGGCGGTCGCTTTTTGCCGCTGCATGAACATCCCGGCGCGTTATTGCACCGGCTATCTGGGCGACATCGGCACACCGCCGCCGCATGGCACGATGGATTTTGCTGCGTGGTTCGAGGTTTTTCTGGACGGCAACTGGCATACCTTCGATGCTCGCAACAACACGCCACGCATAGGCAGAGTCTTGATCGCCCGGGGGCGCGACGCCGCCGATGTTGCACTCAACAATACCTTCGGCCCCAATACGTTGAGCAGATTCAAGGTGTGGACGGATGAAGTCAGACATTAATGGCCGGCTCGCTCAAAAAACCTACTCATCAGTATTTAATCAGGAATCCCCCGATAGTCTTTCTGCACGGACATGCCAAAATGAACTCATGAACACTCGCTAAGCGAAACGCAATATCCGGACCGTGTTGTGTCGTCGGGGCGTTCATGGGCTCATTCGCAAGATCGGGCTCGCTGTCGTTATCAGGGCCCCATTTTTGTGAAGGCGATGAGCATGCAACAATCCGATATCCTGCTGGTGGACGACAGCTCGGAAGTGGCTGAACTGACCAAATATGCGATTCTTCGCAAGAAACTCACAGAAAAATGGAAGTGGTTCAGCGATGCCGAGCATGCATCCGATTTTCTGTTCCGTCATGAGTACACGGCGCGGCGCGACCTGCATCCGCGCCTGATCCTGATGGATTTGCACATGCCGCGTCTGAGCGGCCACGACTTGCTGCGCATGCTCAAGGGCAACAAGGCGACCTCGCATATTCCGGTGGTGATGTTCTCGACCTCGACCGATCGCGAAGACATACGCAGGAGTTACGAACTGGGCGCCAATGGTTATCTGGTGAAGTCGACTGACGCGGACAAGTTGATGGATACCGTGGTTGACACCGTGTCGTACTGGACCACGCGCAACCTGTCGGTGCGGTAAGAATTTGTTTGCGATTGCTCGCGATGAAGAATGCGAAAAGAGCCGCTCAACCAGGTTGATGCGGCTCTTTTCTATGGGTGTTGGTTGTGCTCAGGACAGCGAGGCGCTTTCCCTGCCCTCCACGTTCGCGCCTGCTTTGGCGGCGGCAGGTTTGACGCCGGAGGGCGTGCTTCCCGATGCGGCGTCCTGCGCTCTTTCCCTGATCTTCTGACTCTTCTGGCGAATGCGCGCCTGGCGTTTGCGGAACCAGATGATCACGCCGGTGACGCACAGCATGGCAACCAGCGCGCCCATGAACGAAATCAGGATGCGGCCCGGCAAACCGAGGATGCGGCCGGAATGCAGCGGAAATTGCGCCTGGACGAACAGATCGCCGGCGCTGCCGGTGCCGGGGATGCGCGCGCCTTCCGGCTTGCCGGTGGCGGCGTCGAAATAGAGCCAGGCGTTGCCCAGGCCGACATCGCCGTGATCGTTGCCGGGGATGAAAAAACCGACGCCGTACAGTCCGAACATCGATGAATAGAACACACCGCCGGCCGGCACGTCGAAGCCGCGGCGCTTGCCTTCTTCAACGGCCAGTCGGGTGACTTGCTCGCGCGTGATCTTCGGTTCCACCACCTTGTCGGGAGCGACCGGCGTGCGCGTTTCGAAGGCGGTCGGCGTGACCGTCGAGAACACCTTGATGATCGGCTGCATGACCTGCATGTTCAGATTCATGGAAACCGAGGTGACCGCCAGCACCAGCAACAGCCCCCATACCCACACGCCGCCGGAGCGATGCAGGTCGAAGTTGAGCTTGTGGCCGCCGTCTTTCCAGCGGAAGGCGAAGGACTTGCGCCAGCTCTTCCAGTTGGGAAAAGACAGCCACAGCGCGATGAAGCAATCCAGTGCCCAGACGATGCCGATGATGCCCATGAGCCAGACGCCGGTGTCGAAGCCGCCGATCTCGGGCAGGTGCATGGTGTAGTGCAGCTTGTAAAGGAAAGGCAGCAGGTTCTCGCGGCTGACCGAAACGGCGCCCCACATGCGGCGCCCCTGGATGTCGGCGGTGACGGGGTCGACGGCGATCTGGTTGTAGTCGAGCGCGTACGGTTTGCCGGTGGCGGGATCGAGGCGCGGTTCGACCATCATGGGGATGGTATGGCCCGGTTCGGCTTCGTTCAGGACATAGGTGACGCGCAGCCTGGGTTCTTTTGCTTCGACGATATTGGCCAGTTCAAGCCCGGATTTGACGGGGGCGACCACGCCTTGTTCTGCGCTGTTGGCGTGGAACAGCGTCGGGTTGAGCATGGCGTCGAGTTCATGGTCCCAGGAAATGATCGCGCCGGTAGCGCCCGAGATGAACAGGAACACCGCGACGCCGAGGCCGAACCAGCGATGTAGGAGAACGAGAACTGCACGCATAAAGTCACTTCAAAAAACGCCGAGGCGGTCTTGCCCGTGTCGAGGCAAGACCGCCGGCAGGTTCAGCTCATAGTGAGCAATTCAGAGCAAATTCAAAGCAATCAAAAATCCACTTTGGCGCTGAGGCTGAAGGTACGAGGATCGCCGGGCTTGATCCAGTTTTCGTACTGGTATTCCCAGTAATGCTTGTCTGTCAGATTGTTGATGGCCGCGCGGAAAGTCGTATCGTACTTGCCGATGCGGGTCGTGTAATTGGCGCCGACGTTGAGCAGCGTATAGCCGGCCAGTTTGATGTCGTTGGCGGCGCGCAGCATGGTGGCGCCGGTGTACTTGGCGTCGGCCGACAGTTTCAGTCCGCTCAGCTGAGGCACCTGGTAGGCCACCTGGCCGGCGGCGACAAAGTCGGGCGCGCCGGCAACACGGTTGCCATTGTAGGTGAGTCCCCGGCTGTATTTGGCGTCGAGAAACATCATGTTGCCCGACACCAGCCAGTCGCGGTCCGGCCTGACGGCGGCCCCCAGTTCCAGGCCCTGATAGGTGGAACGGCCGTCCTGCACCAGCGCCTGCGTGGTCTGATTGGTATATTCCGACGCGCGCTCGATGCGGAACAGCGCGGCCGTGGCGCTCCAGCGGCCCTGATCGGTTTTGACGCCGAATTCGTATTGCTTGCTGGTCAGCGGATTGAGCGTGGTGCCGTAGTTGGAGTTGGTGATGGTCGCTGCGCCGCCCTGCTCCAGCGACTCGACATAGCTGGTGTAGATGGTCGTGCCCGGCTCGGGTTTGAACATCAGCGCCACGGTCGGCGTGATGACGCCATCCTTCTTGTATTGTGCGGTGCGCGCGCCGGCGACGCTATAGGTGTTCTGTTCAAAGTTGGTGTAACGGGCGCCGGCCAGCAGCGACCATTGATCCGAGAACTTCAGCGTATCGCTGGCAAACAGCGCCTGCTGCGTGATGTCGCCGGCGTGATAGGTGTTCAGATAGGTCGCGCTGTAGTAGTTGTTCTGATTTTGCTGATAAATATTGCCGCTTCCCAGCGACTGGTAAAAGCTCGCCACGGTGTAATCGTTGACCTGCTTTTGCCAGGACGCGCCGAACACCAGTTGGTGTCCGATGAAACCGGTCCTGGCCTTGCCTTCGACCAGCGCTTGCCATTGGTCGAAGGTGTGTCCTTCGCGCGTATCCGAGCGATAGTCGTTGGCGTAATCGCCGGCCAGGTTGCTCAAATAGAGCGCCGATTCGTTGCGACTGCGTTTGGAAATGCTGTGGCTGTAGTAGGTGCTGACTTTCCAGTCCGGATTGATGGCGTAGTTGAGGCCGGTGGAATACATCTGGAAATTGGTGTTCAGATGCTGGCCCTGCCCCAGCAGTTTCTGGTTGTCGCTGCTGGGCACGCTGGGCAGTTGCGAGAGCGTGTAGCTGCCGGCGTAGATCGACGGCGTCTGGTTTTCGGAATTGCGATTCTGGTAGAACGCCTGGAAGTCCCAGGTCAGCTCGCGCGTCAGGCGCGCATCCAGCGCCAGCGAGACGGAATCGCGCTTGATATGGCCGTCGTTGAAGGTCTGGCCTTGCTCATGCGTGGCGTTCAGACGGTAGCCGAACATCTTGTCGTTGCCGAAACGCCCGCCCAGGTCGACGTGCTCGCTCCAGATGTTGTTGGATTTGTAGCCGACCTCGATGCTCCGTACCGGTTCTTCGGTCGGACGCTTGGTGACATAGTTGATCAGGCCGCCCGGCGAGCCGAAACCGTACATGTAGCCGGACGAACCTTTCAGCAATTCGATCTGTTCGAAATGCTCGTACGGCAAGGTGATGGCATAGGTCAGAAAAGGCTTGCCGTCGATGCGGTAGGCGTTTTGCCAGTCCAGCGGCAGGCCGCGCACGGTAAGGTAGCTGGCCCAACTGCTGTAGCCGCCGCTATTGTCGGTCACCGAGGCGTCGAGGGCAAAGACGTCGCCCAGCTTGGTGACCTGACGCTCGGCCAGATCTTCGGATTTAACCACCGCCATCGAGAATGGCGTGTCCAGCTGCGAACGGGTGCCGAGCGCGCCGCTGGCGACGCGTTCGTTCAGGTGCAGCGTGTTGTCGGCGGCAGCCGTCACGCTGACCGCAGGCAAGGAGCCCGCTTCGCTGCGGCCGTCTTGCTGAACGGGCGCGACGAGGATGTAGCCGGCGTCAGTTTTGCGCATGTCCAACCCCGTATCGCGCAACAGCACACGGAAGCCTTCGTCCACGCCGTAGGAACCTTGCAGCCCCCGGGTGCGTTTGCCCTGCACCTTGCTTGCATCGATCGCGATGGAAATGCCCGATTGCTGGGCATAGCGGTTCAGGGCCTCGCCCAGCGGACCGGCGGGAATATCGTAGGAGACGGCTTGCGCCGCAACCTGCGCACAGGCCTGGCTGCCGATGCCGCCGAGCACGGCCGCGGACAGCGTCAGCCGGACGGCAAACGCCAGCGGTTTCAGATTGAGGCGGCGGGAGGCCGAAGCCACTGAAGCGATCGGCACTGCATGATTGGAACGTCGGGACTGCATGATGAAGACTTTCTTTTCGTTGGTCATACTCCCTTGACGCACGACGAACGAAAAGCCGAACCGTTTTTTGAAAATATTGTTGCGACATGGCCGACATCTGTTGCAAAGCCGATCAAGGTCCCGCCGGCGCATCCACGCGCACCAGATACGGCGACAGCGTGCGAATGCGCAGCCTCGGGAAACTGCTGTTAAGCAATTGCAAGGCGCGTCCGGTATCGTCCAGCGGCAGGACGGCCGACACCTTGATGCCCTCCAGCGCGGCGCGGTCATAGCTGATCACGCCAGGGCGATGCCGGTCCAGTGCGTCGAGCACCTGCGGCAGGCTCTGGTCATGCACCACCAGTTGATGGAACTTCCAGGCGTCGGCGATGCTGCGAGCGTCGATCCGCTCAATGGCGCCAATGCCTCCGGCGGTCATGCGCACACGCTGGCTTGCGCTGACGATCGTCGCGCCATCATCATTGACAGCCTGTTTCGCCGAACGCACTTCCACGCGCGACTCCAGCATGCTCAGGACGGTGGCGTCCGCCTCGCGACCGACGACAAAACGCGTACCGAGGGCGCGGATGCTGCCTTGCGCCGTTTCCACGATGAACGGTCTGCCGGGATCCTTGGCGACATCGAGCAGAATTTCTCCCTGCACCAGTTCCAGCGCGCGCCGTCCGGCATCGTAATGCAGGTTCACCGCGCTGGCGCTGTTCAGCGTTATCCGGGTACCGTCTTCGAGGACGCGTGTTTCCCATTGGCCGGTGGCGCTGCACACGTCGGCCATCAGATAGTGCAGCGGATACATTTTGGTCGCCAGCCATGCCGGAACGGCGACCGACAAGGCAAGCATCATTGTCGCGACGATACGTTTGGCGCGGTGGCTGCCGGTACGCTGGCGACGCTTTCCCGGTGCGGAAAAAACGGCATCCAGCGCGGCGCGCGCCGGCCGGGCATTATTTTTGTCGTCATCGGCGCCGCGCATGCGACGGACCCGCCCGACAAAGCTTTCCAGGCGCTCAGCCATGGCGGCGTGGCGCGGATCGGCTTGCTTCCATGCATCGAAGCCGCGCTGTGCCGCTTCGCGCCTATCCGTGTCATCAGCGCTCAGTTGCACGATCCACTGCGCGGCTTGCTCGACAATGGCGGCATCAACCGAGATGTCACCCTGGGCATCGACCGAGGCTTCGGTCGATGCCGCCCCGGCGTTTGCCGACTGCAGCTTCATGCTTGCGCAAGCCGGCATTTGACCAGCGCCTGCACCAGATATTTCTGCACCATGCGCATCGATACGCCGAGCCGGGCTGCGACTTGCGCATGCGTCCGACCGTCAAGGTAATGCAGCAGGAAAGCGTTGCGCGCGTTGTCGGAGACGACCTGCAAGGCGTAACTGATCTGCTCCAGCGCTTCGACGGCAAGCAGGATCTCCGCCGGATCGGGATAGCTGCCGACGGTCTCTGCCGCGCTGGCCAGTTCCGCCAGATAAGCTTGCTCGATCAGTTGCCGGCGTGCGCGATCGAGCATCAGGCGTTTTGCCGTGGTGGTCAGATAGGCGCGCGGCTCCTGCATCCCGATCAATGCATCGCGCGAGGCGATGATCCGCAAGAAAGTATCCTGGGCCAAATCCGCCGCATTGTCCGAACAGCCCAGCTTTTTGCGCAGCCAGCCGAACAGCCAGCCGTGATGGCTGCTGTAAAACGTGTGCATGTCGTGCTGAAGCGCGGTTTGGGCCACGGCGGGAATTTAGTTTAATAAGAATGCTTATCATTCTAATTCACGAAGCATCGCCGCACAATCCCTGATAGTGTAAAGAGTCGCCACCAGCGCCATTTTCAGGGTGATTTCTGCTTTCTTCTTGTTATAAATCAATTGTTGCAAATGGATTAATTGAAATGACGTTCTTCTTTGGATCGTCATTTGCCTTCGCCGTGTCCTGTCAATTCGGCCCTGCGCCGAACAAATGCAATTGTGCATACTGCAGCAGCATGATGGTCTTGCCGTCCGCGATCTCCCCCTCGGCGATCATCATCAGCGCTTGCTGGATCGGCACCTCCATCACTTCGATATCCTCGCCCTCCGCGATATTGCCGCCGCCCTCGCCCGCGCGGTCGCCGCCGGCATATTCGCCGACAAAGAAATGCAGCTTCTCGGTCACCGAACCGGGACTCATGAACACTTCAAAGACCTTGCGCACGTCGCCGACGCGGTAGCCGGTTTCTTCCTCCACTTCTTCACGGATGCGTTGTTCCGGGCTGGCGTTGTCCAGCAGCCCCGCCGGCGTTTCGACCAGGAAGCCGTCATGGCCGTCGCGATACGTCGGAAAACGGAATTGCCGGATCAGGATCACGGTGCGCTTGTGCAGGTTGTACAACAGGATGGTGGCGCCGTTGCCGCGGTCGTAGGTTTCGCGGTTGAGGGTCTGCCAGACGCCGTCGGCGCGGCGATAGTCGAAGGTGGTTTTTTTCAGCAGATACCAATCGTCGGACAAGACCTCGACATTGCGGATGCGGACGCGCTCGTTTTCCATCTGTTTGCTCCTGTGCAGTGAATACGTGAACGCAGGCCTTGCGTGAACATGCCTGCTTTATTTAAATTATCATGCAATATCGTGAAATATCAAGAATATTCGTGCAATAATTCATGAAAATATTCACGGTATTGCACGAACCTGCACGCAATCTTGTTCGCTGCTTGTACACTGACGCCTCTTGTTCATCGGAAAAATCCATGCTGACCAGCCAACGGAAAAAACATCTGCTCGACCTCCTGAGCCAGGACGGGCGCATCGTCGCCAAACCGGTGAGCGAGCAACTGGAGGTGTCCGAGGACACCATCAGGAGGGATTTGCGTGAACTGGCAAAAGAAGGCTTATTGCGGCGCGTGCATGGCGGCGCCCTGCCGATCACGCCGCCGCTGGTGATGTTCGCCAACCGGCAGAACATCGAACCCGGCGCCAAGGCCGACATCGGCCGCGCGGCGGCGGCCCTGATCCAGCCCGGCCAGGTGGTGTTCATCGACGGCGGCACGACCTGCGTGCAACTGGCGCGCCATCTTGCTCCCGATCTGCACGCCACCGTCGTCACGCACAGCCCGTCGATTGCGGTCGAGCTGTCCACCCATGCGCACATCGAGGTGATCATCATCGGCGGCAGACTGTTCAAGCATTCTGTGGTGGCGATGGGCAGCGGCACCATCGAAGAAATCGCCAAAGTGCGCGCCGATCAATACTTCATGGGCGTGTGCAGCCTGCACCCGCGCACCGGCATCACTTCGCTGGATTTCGAAGAAGCCGCCATCAAGCGCGCCTTCAGCCGCGCCGCGGCCGAAACCGTGGTGCTGGCCTCGCCGGACAAGCTGGAAACCACCTCGCCGTTCGAAATCGTCCCGCTGGCCGAAGTCGGCCGCATCGTCGTCAATCGGGATACGGCATCGGAGCTGATTGTGCCGTATCAGGCGCAAGGCATCGACATCACGCTGGCTTGAACCCGCTCGGGAAGTTTTAGCCTCTCGTTGCAGATTCTTAACGCGACGCCCAGAAGCTGCGCTGCAACTCCACGATTTCATCCACCATGTCCGGCATCGGCCCGATCAGCTCGACCGGCTTCTGGCAGTGATCGAACACATAGCGCGCATCCACGCTCATGGTCGGGTTCTCCTTGTGCGCGCCGGTCACGTCGAGCAACTGACGCTCGGTCATGCCATACACCACGCGGCCGATGTTGGCCCAATAGGCCGTGCCGGCGCACATGCAGCAGGGCTCGACCGAGGTGTACAAGGTGCAGCTCCATAAATATTCCGGCGAATAGTTCAATGCCGCCGTGCGCGCCAGCACGGCCTCGGCATGATTAACGGTGTCGACATTGCATTGCTCCATGAGCACGGTCTCCTGATCGGGCCCGACCAGGATGGCGCCGAAGGGATGGTGGCCGATGCTCACGGCGCGTTTGGCGACCTCGTTCGAACGCCGCAAATGGCGGCGGATCTGGTCCTGTGTAGGTCTCAGGCCTTGTTCGGGAAAGTCTGATTTCTGCGGCATGGCATCTATCCTTTTCTGACGGGTGACTGACGATCCGTCAGCTTTAAGCAACGGACGTGCCACCTGCGAAACAACACGAAATTGCAAGGTAAAAATTATCAAAAAATTTACAAGAAATAACCGGTTTTGTTTGAGAAAAGTTATTTTTTATGCAATTCTATGTACACGCATACTTATAGGTATGCGTGTCGGCGCCGGCGATTCATCCACCGAGGAGAGAATAATGAAATGGTTTTATAACTTGAAAATCGCCACCAAACTGATCGCAACTTTTCTATCTGTGATCGTGCTTGTGCTTGGCCTCGGTGTCTTCGCCATCGTCCAGCTGGACAAGGTCAACACGGCTTCCACCGACATTTCGACCAACTGGCTGCCGACCATACGCACACTGGCGCAACTGAAATTCACCGCAGCCCGCATACGCAGCTTCGAGCAGCAGCACATCATGGCTTCGGATCCCAAGGAGTTCGACGACATCGAGCAAAACGTCAACAAACAAATCGATACGCTGCTTGCACTACGCAAAAAATACGAAGGACAGATCACCGAGCCGGAGGAACGCGCCATTTATCCGGATGTCGTCAAAGCCATCGACATTTTCGTCGGCGAGCATCCCAAGATCATCGCCCTGTCCCGCCAGAACAAGGACCAGGAAGCGCGCGCCCTGTTCAAGGGCGACTCCACCAAAAATTATCGCCAGATGGTTGAACTAGTCGACAAGCTGGTCGACGTCAACGACAACGGTTCCGAAAAGTCCAGCAAGACTGCCGACGAAACCTACGCCAGCGCGCGCATATGGATCATCGGCATGCTGGCGGTCTGCGTGGCAGCGGCATTGGCGCTGGCGATCTGGATCGCCCGCCTTATCTCGCAGCCGCTGGGAGAAGCGGTCAAGGTTGCCCGCCAGGTGGCCGACGGCGACCTGACCGCGGACATCCGGCAAAACAGCAATGACGAAACCGGCCAGTTGCTGGGCGCGCTCAAGCTGATGAACGACAACCTGCTGCGCATCGTCAGCAACGTGCGCACCGGCACCGATACCATCTCGACCGCATCGAGCGAAATCGCCACCGGCAACATGGACCTGTCCTCGCGCACCGAGCAGCAGGCCGGCTCGCTGGAAGAAACCGCCTCGGCCATGGAAGAGCTGACCTCGACCGTCAAGCAGAACGCCGACAACGCGCGCCAGGCCAACCAGCTGGCGGTATCGGCCTCGGCAGTCGCGATCCAGGGCGGCAACGTGGTCGGTCAGGTGGTCGACACCATGGGCTCCATCAACGAATCCTCGCGCAAGATCGTCGACATCATCAGCGTCATCGACGGCATTGCCTTCCAGACCAATATCCTTGCGCTCAACGCCGCCGTGGAAGCGGCACGCGCCGGCGAGCAAGGCCGCGGCTTTGCCGTGGTCGCCTCCGAAGTGCGCAGCCTGGCGCAACGCTCTTCCGCCGCCGCGAAAGAAATCAAGACCCTGATCGACGACTCCGTCGCCAAGGTCGACGTCGGCAGCAAGCTGGTCGAACAGGCCGGATCGACCATGGATGAGGTCGTCAGCAGCGTCAAGCGCGTCACCGACATCGTCGGCGAAATCACCGCCGCCAGCCAGGAGCAAAGCGTCGGCCTCGATGAAATCAACCGTGCGATTACCCAGATGGATGAAGTGACGCAGCAGAACGCTGCGCTGGTGGAAGAAGCCGCTGCCGCAGCACAATCGTTGCAGGAACAGGCAAGCAACCTGTCGCAGACCGTCAGCGTATTCAAGCTGGATCGCCATGCGCTGGCGCAGCCACAAAGCCACGCGCATGTCGCTCCCGCACCAAAACGCACCGTCAACATCACACCGAAACCGGCGCCGTTGCCGGCCAAATCCTCAGCACCGGCGGCTTCATCGGCCAGGAAAGCGATTGCGACTACCGCCCCGGCTGCTGATGACAGCGGCTCGTGGGAGCAGTTTTAAGTCGAAGAAACCGAAGCTGTCGTCCTGACGAAAGTCGGGACCCAGCGTCGTAAAGACGGTCATAACGACACTGGGTCCCAGCGTGCGCTGGGACGACGGTTATACGTCCGGTTGGATTATTTCAGCCCCAGCCGTTTTGCCATACGGTTGAGGTTGGCGCGATCGATGCCCAGCTCGCGCGCAGTGGACGCCACATTGCCGCCGTTGCGCGCCAGGCTGGCGCTGATCAGGCGACGTTCGTAAGCACTGACTGCATCGCGCAGGCTGCTGCCGTTTTGCAGGTCCAGCTCAGTCTGGGTCTGTTCCTCTTGCTCCAATGTCAGTGGCTTGATCTCGTTGACCAGATCGAAGTCTTCCGCCGCCAACGTCAGAATGCGCGGCCGCTCCGGTTGCTTCGCCAGCGCCTTGAGCGCGGTGCGGGCGATCACGTGTTCCAGTTCGCGCACATTGCCCGGCCAGCGGTAACCGAGCAGCACTTCCTGCGCATCGGTGGCCAGGCGCAGGCTCAGCAAACCCAGCCGGAAACGGTTCTCTTCCAGGAAAAATCCACTGATCAGCAAAATATCGTGGCCGCGCTCGCGCAACGGCGGCGCCGTCAGCGGATAGACGCTCAAGCGGTGATAGAAGTCGGAACGATAGCGCCCCTGCCGCACTTCTTCTTCCAGGTTGCGGTTGGTGGCGGCGATGACGCGCACGTCGACCTTGTGTTCCTCGTCCGAGCCGACGCGCTGGATCTGGCCGCTCTGCAGCACGCGCAGCAGCTTGGCCTGCACCGCCAGCGACAACTCGCCCACTTCATCGAGAAACAGCGTGCCGCCGTCGGCCAGCTCGAACTTGCCGCGCCGGTCGCTGACGGCGCCGGAAAACGCGCCGCGCACGTGACCGAACAATTCGCTCTCGACCAGGGTTTCCGGCAAGGCGGCGCAATTGAGGCTGATGATGGGTTTGCGCGCACGCGGCGAGGCGGCGTGGATGGCGTTGGCGACCAGTTCCTTGCCGGTGCCGGTTTCGCCGGTGATCAGCACGGTCATGATGCTCGGCCCGGCCAGGCGGATTTCCTTCATCATTTTCTTGTGCGCCGGACTCTGGCCGATCAGCTCGCGCCGACTCTGGTTGGCAGCCAGCCGGTAGGCTTCGGCGCGCTGGCGTTCCTGCTCGCTGGTGACGGCCAGGTCATGGATGCGCTCGGCGACGTTGACGGTCGCCGCCGCCAGGCTGGCGAAGGCCTGCAAGGACGCCGTATCAACAGAATCGAAACGGCCCGGTCCCAGGGCATCGAGCGTCAGCAAACCCCAGGGCCGGCCGTTCATGGTGATTTGACAGCCCATGCAATCGTGCACGTGCAGTTCACCCGAATGCGCCTCGACCAATCCGTCATAAGGATCGGGCAATGACGAGTTTGCCGGGAAGCGCGTCGGCGGCACGTTCGACAGCAGGATGCGAAAGCGCGGATGTTCGCTCACGCGGAAGCGCCGGCCGAGCGTGTCGCTGGAGAGGCCGTTGATCGCCAGCGGCACCAGCACCTCGCCATCGAGCCGCAACAAGGCCGCGGCATCGCAGGGAAACAGCATGCGCAAGGTGTCGAGCAGGCGACGATAGCGTTCGCTGTCGTGCATTTCGCGCGACAGGTCGGCCATCAGGGGAATCAGCGCGTCCAGCAAGAGCTTTGGAGTCATTTTTACTCTTTTCGTGTCGATTTGACTCGGGTCAATTTGACTCGTCAAATTTCTAAGCAACTGATTGTAAAGGATTTTTATACTGGCATGGAGATTGTATAGAGAACAGGGACGAAATGATTTTTTGCAGCGACATTTCGATGTTTTTCCCGATTTTCTCCGGACTAACCCACTTGAAAGAGGCCCTCCATGCTATCCGACGCTCACCGCGCCATCGTTAAATCCACCGTTCCTCTGCTGGAAAGCGGCGGCGAAGCGCTGACCACGCATTTCTACAAAATGCTGATGCGCGATTATCCGCAAGTCATCCCCTACTTCAACAAAGCCCACCAAGGCAGCGGCGACCAGCAACGCGCGCTGGCCAACGGCGTGCTGATGTATGCGCGTCATATCGACCAGTTGGAGCAGCTCGGCGGCCTGGTCAGCACCATCGTCAACAAGCACGTTGCCCTGCAGATCCTGCCGGAGCATTATCCGATGGTCGGCGACTGCCTGCTGCGCGCCATCCGTGAAGTGCTGGGCGCCGAGATCGCCACCGACCAGGTCATCGAAGCCTGGAGCGCAGCGTATCAGCAACTGGCCGGCATCCTGATCGGCGCCGAAGAAGGCATCTACGCCGCCAGGGAAATCGCCGACGGCGGCTGGCGCGGCATGCGCAAGTTCGTGGTGGTGCGCCGGGTCGAGGAAAGCGACGAAATCACCTCCTTCTATTTCGCGCCGGAAGACGGCAAGGCGATCCTGTCCTACCTGCCGGGCCAGTACATCGGCCTGCGCGTCGATGTCGACGGCGAAGAAATGCGCCGCCAATATTCGCTGTCGGCCGCGCCCAACAGCAAGATGTACCGCATCAGCGTCAAGCGCGAGCCGAACGGCAAGGTATCCAACTATCTGCACGACCGCATGACGGTCGGCAAGACCATCGACCTGATGCCGCCTTCCGGCGAGTTCACGCTGACCGCCAGCGACAAGCCGCTGGTGCTGATCAGCGGCGGCGTCGGGATCACGCCGATGCTGGCGATGCTGGATGCGGCGCTGCCGACCGGGCGTCCGGTGGTGTTCATCCATGCCGCGCGCCACGGCGGCGTACATGCCTTCGGCAAGAAGATCGCCGATCTGGCGCAAGCGCATCCGCAGCTGCAGCACTACTTCTGCTACGAGCAGCCGCGCGAACAGGACCCGGCGCCGCATGCGACCGGCTATATCGATCGCGACAAACTCGGCAACTGGCTGCCGGCATCGATGGACGTGGACGCTTATTTCGTCGGTCCCAAGTCCTTCATGAAAGCCGTCAAGCGCCACCTGCAGGACCTCGGCGTGCCGGCGGCGCAAAGCCGTTACGAGTTCTTCGGTCCGGCTTCGTCGCTGGATTGATGGAAGTCGTCCCGACAGCATCGTGAGTTTTGCGCCGGATCGGGCGACATCATGCATCAGCGTGGTCCGGCGTTTTTTCCGTCACATTTCAGACCCAAGCGAGCATTTCCATGAACATCGACAAATACAAACACCAGCATATCGCCATCTTCGACAGCATCCGCACACTCAAGGAGCTGTCCCATGAAGGGATCGCCCGGAACGCCGCCGATATCGCGGCCCTTGTGATCAAGATGAGCTCGGTCATCAAGCTGCATCTGTCCATCGAAGACAAATTCCTCTACCCCGCCCTGCAGGAAGCCAACAACCCGCGCCTGGCGATGCTGGGCAAGCAGTATCAGCACGAGATGACGCATATTGCCGAGACTTATAGTGAATTTGCGCGCAAATGGAATGATGCCGGCCATCTGATCGCCAATCCGGAAGGATTCCGCGCCGAGGCGAATCGCGTATTGAAGATCCTGTTTGAGCGCATGAAGCGCGAAGATCGGGATTTCTATCCGATGATTGAAGTTGCTTAATCGAGGCGGCCCTAAGAAGTCAGCTCGTTCAGAATCGTCGCCACCCTCCCCAGTGCAACTTCGATGTCGAGCGACTCGATGGCGCCATAGCCGAAGAACAGCGCCGGCTGCGGCTCGATCCGATAGTAGAACTCGTCCAGTGTGTACAGCGCCACATCCACCCTGCGCGCCAGTCGCAGCAGTTGCACCATGTCGACCTCGGCCGTCAGCTCCGCCGCCAGATGGAAACCGGCGGTGGTCGGCACCGCGCGCATCCACGGCTTGAGATGGCCGTTGAGTGCGGCATGCAGCTTTTCGCGTCGCGCGACGTAAATGCCGTGGCAGCGGCGGATGTGCTTTTGCAGATAGCCCTCATCGATGAACTTGGCCATCGCCCACTGGGTCATGGTCGGCGTATGCCAGTCCGACAAGCCCTTGACCACGGTCATCGCGCGCAGGATGGCCGGCGGCGCGATCACGTAGCCTACCCGCAATTCCGGATTCATGGATTTGGAGAACGTGCCGACAAACGCCACCAGCCCGTCCTGGTCCATGCTCTGCAGTGAATCCATGGGCCGCCCTTCGTAGCGGAACTCGCTGTCGTAGTCGTCTTCAATGACAATGGCGCGCAATTCACGCGCGCGCGCCAGCAAGGCCGTGCGGCGCGCCGGGCTCATCGGCATGCCGAGCGGAAACTGGTGCGCCGGCGTTACGTAGATCAGGCGCGTCCCATCCGGAATCAGGTCGACCTGCATACCCTCGCTGTCCACCGGAATGCCCACCACCTTGGCGCCTTGCGCAGAGAACAGCATGCGCGCCGGCGGATAGCCGGGATCTTCCACCGCCGTCACGCTGCCCGGCTCCACCAGCACGCGCGCAATCAGGTCCAGCGCCTGCTGCGCGCCGTTAGTCACCAGCACGTCGGCGGCCGTACATTGCACTCCGCGTGAAAACGATACGTGGCGCGCGATCGCTTCGCGCAGCGCCGGCAGGCCTTCGGTCTCTGCATAAAATCCGCGCGATTCGCTGATCTGGCGTAAACCGTACAGCACGCATTGGCGCCATTCTTCCTGCGGGAATTGCCGGCGCACCGGGATGCCGCCCATGAAATCATATTGCGAGCGCGTTTCCGGGCCGACGTGCCGCATCAACAGCGGAAACGACTGATCGAGCCAGTGCGCGATGAGCTTGCCGGCCGCGAGGTCCTGGCTTTCAAAACGCCTGGTCTTGGGTTTGGCCTCCGCCGGCGTATTGACGAAGGTGCCGCTGCCGATCCGGCCGACCAGCAGCTTGTCCAGCGTCAGGCGGCTGTAGGCTTCCGAGACCGTTTTGCGCGACAGGCCCAGTTGCGTCGCCAGCAGCCGCGACGGCGGCACCTGTTCTCCCGGCGCCAGGCGGCCGGTCAGGATGGCGTCGCGCAACTGGCGGTACACCTGCCCGGCCAGGTCTTTGTTTCCTTCGATGACGATGTGCAATTCCATGGAGCTTCCGGTGTTCGCTATGCTTGTTGTTGTCACCGCGATTTTAGCCGCAGCGCCGGAAGTGGTCTCCTCATTTTTCGGAGAATTGGTTATCTGCGCAGGGTATTGGACTCCTTAAGATGACGTCACTGGCCAAGCAAAACAAGCACTCCAAGCAACTGAGATGCCGACGCCACATGACTTTTTTTACTCACTCTGAAGGAGCATTACCATGGAACAACGCGTCGATTTCTACAAGGCATCCCCTGAAGTCCTCAAAGGCATGATTGCACTGGAAAACGTGGTCGGCAAACTCGGCCTCGAAACCTCCCTGCTGGAACTGGTCCGCCTGCGCGTATCGCTGATCAACGGCTGCGCCTTCTGCGTCGACATGCACACCGCCGACGCCCGCAAGGCCGGCGAAACCGAACGCCGCCTCTACGCCGTCCCGGTCTGGCGCGAAACCCCGTTCTTCACCGAACGCGAACGCGCCGCGCTGGCCTGGAGCGAATCGCTGACCCTGATCTCGCAAACCGGCGCGCCTGACGAAGATTACG
The DNA here is from genome assembly GCF_000282135.1 of Herbaspirillum sp. CF444. GTDB lineage: Bacteria > Pseudomonadota > Gammaproteobacteria > Burkholderiales > Burkholderiaceae_D > Herbaspirillum. The sequence goes on along the minus strand of NZ_AKJW01000065.1, from coordinate 47,609 downwards.
CCCTGGTGCGCGCCCAGTTCACCGATGCCGAGCTGGTCAACCTGACTCTGGCGATCAACACCATCAACGCCTGGAACCGTTTCGCCATCGGCTTCCGCAAGATGCCTGCGGCCTGAGGCGGCCCCGGGACTCGCCGATGACTTAAAGGCCGGCTAAATTGCTGCTGTGGTCGCCGGAAAGCGGGCTTTTTTCTGCCTGGCGCGCTCCGCTTTTTTAGCCGCTTTTTTGTCGATTTTTTGTTTTCCCCGCCGGAAAATTCAGTTTGCGTCCCGGCTTCCTGTAAACTTAGGGGATGCGCTTATTTTTACTTGATTGGTTCGGCTGGTCGTTTTTGTGGATACTGCCCCTGCTCGGCAGAGTAGTGGTGTCTTTGCTGTCCGGCAAGGGCCTGCGCGGACGCGGTTCCATCCGTATCTGGCTGGGCACGCTGATGGTCCTGTGCGCCAGCAGCGCCGTCGAAGCCATGCTCAGAAGCCAGGGCGACATCGCGCTGGACAGCGATTTCTTCGGCCAGGCGCTGGCGCGCGGCATTACGGCCGGCGTCGGCAAGCTGATCGGCGTACTTGCCTTAATGGCAAGCGGACTGCTGGGCTTGTTCTGGCTGTTCGGCCGCAGCCGCAAGGCCGTCGCTGGCGACGAACCCGATACGGCAGGCCTGCCGGTGCAGGCATCGGTGCCGCGCCGCACCCAGGCCAATATTCCGCCGACCGTGCGCAACCTCCCTGCCAGCCAGGCGCCCAAGCTGGTCAAAGCGCAAACGCCGCCCCAGCCCCTGCAGCCTTTCGGCAATCTCACCCGTAATCTCCCTCATAAACGGGATCCGTGGCCGCTGCCCAACGAAATGCCGCGCAGCGCCAATCCATCGCAAACACCCGCCGGCAACTGGCCGACGGCGCCGCGCTCGACCGAGCAGCCACTCAAGCGTCCGGCTCGTCCCGCCTCCGAATGGGCGCCATTTGAAGCCCTGCGGCCGACGCAGGCCATGCTGGCGCGCTCCACTTCTACGCAGGCGGCCGAACCGGCGCCGGCGCATCAGGCAGCACCGAAACCAACGCTCGCCACCAGCATCATCAGCAAACCGCGGATTACGCCGATTCCCGGCAGTAGCACCAAGGTGCGCATCAGCACCGCCAGCGACCGCAGCCAGGCGATTCCGACCTCGCTGAGCGCCACCCTGGCGGCGCGCCTGCCTTCTCATGCGGCAACGCCTGCGCTTCCTCAGGTAGCGCAGGCGGCGCCCGCCGTCACACCTGGCTTCACGCCTGCCGTGCCAACATCCGCCGGAATGCAGCAGATTCCGGCAGAAACCATCCCAACGCCGCTGCCGTTCGATCTGCCGGAACCCGAGGCCGTCATCGCCCCCGAACCGTTCAGCATCATCGACACGCGGGTTGAACCGGTTTGGGAATCAGTCGCCGCCCCTACCGCCCCTGCCGCGCCTGCTCCCCTTGCCGCCGAAACGCCGCTCCTGTTCGATGTTCCTGAACAGCCTTACACTGCGGCTCCCGCAGCGCCCATGCAAATCCGCACCTGGACGCAAGCGCCTGTCGCCGCGCCTCAGCCTGCGACATCCGCTACCGTCGAGACGTTCACGCCCTACCGCCCGACCGACATCCCCCTGCCCGGCATCGACCTGCTCGACCAGGGCAGCGACATGCCGGTGGAGATGGACGAAGCCCAGTTGGTCGAAATCGGCCAGTTGATCGAGCAGCGCCTGAAAGAATTCAAAGTCCCCGTGACCGTACTCGGCGCCTATGCCGGGCCGGTGATCACCCGTTTCGAGATCGAACCGGCGCTGGGCGTGCGCGGCGCGCAGATCGTCAATCTGATGAAGGATCTGGCGCGTGCGCTCGGGCTGACCTCGATTCGCGTGGTGGAAACGATTCCCGGCAAGACCTGCATGGGCCTGGAACTACCCAATCCCAAGCGGCAAATGATCCGCCTGGCGGAAATCATCCAGTCCGAAGCCTATGCGCGTTCGGCCTCGCACCTGACCATGGCGATGGGCAAGGACATCACCGGCGTGCCGGTGGCGACCGATCTGGCGCGCGCGCCGCACATGCTGGTGGCGGGCACGACCGGCTCCGGCAAGTCGGTGGCGATCAACGCCATGATCCTGTCGCTGCTGTACAAGGCCACGCCTGACGACGTGCGCCTGATCATGATCGACCCCAAGATGCTGGAATTGTCGGTCTACGACGGCATCCCTCACCTGCTGGCGCCGGTCGTCACCGACATGAAGCTGGCCGCGCATGCGCTGTCCTGGTGCGTGGCGGAAATGGACAAGCGTTATCGCCTGATGTCGGCGCTGGGCGTGCGCAACCTCGCCGGCTACAACCAGAAGATCGCCGACGGCATCGCCGCCGAGAAGTACGTCAGGAACCCGTTCTCGCTGACGCCGGATGCACCCGAGCCGCTGGATCGCCTGCCGATGATCGTGGTGGTCATCGACGAACTGGCCGACCTCATGATGGTGGCCGGCAAGAAGATCGAAGAACTGATCGCCCGGCTGGCGCAAAAGGCGCGCGCCGCCGGCATCCACCTGATCCTGGCGACGCAGCGGCCGTCGGTCGACGTCATTACCGGCCTGATCAAGGCCAATATCCCGACCCGCGTGGCTTTTCAGGTGTCGTCCAAGATCGACTCGCGCACCGTGCTGGACCAGATGGGCGCCGAAACCCTGCTCGGCCACGGCGACATGCTGTTCCTGCCGCCGGGCTCCGGTTATCCGCAACGCGTGCACGGCGCCTTCGTCTCGGATGAAGAAGTGCATCGCGTGGTGGAACATCTGAAGGCCCATGGCGAGCCGCAATACGAGGAGGCAATTTTGGCCGGTCCGGCCTCGGAAGAGCCGCAGCAAGGCGACATGTTCGGCGAACCGGGGGACGAAAGCGATCCGCTGTACGACGAGGCCGTGGCCTACGTCACGCGCAGCCGCCGCGCCTCGATCTCTTCAGTGCAGCGTCAGTTCCGCATCGGCTACAACCGCGCGGCGCGGCTGGTGGAGCAAATGGAGGCGGCAGGCATTCTGTCCTCCATGTCCAAGAGCGGCAGCCGCGACGTACTGGCGCCGCCGCCTCCTGATTGATAAACGGCCTGCATTGCCGTCGTCCTGACGAAAGTCAGGACCCAGCGTCGTATCGACGTTTGTCACGACACTGGGTCCCAGCGTTCGCTGGGACGACAGCAAAACTCTCAGACAGTCTTATTTTTCCGATTTAGATGTCTTGCTGATAAACGCAAAAATCATCGCCGTCGCCATGAATTCGACAATGGCGATGGTGGTCAGGCCCTTGCCGTATTGCCCGGTGGTGGTCTTCAGATAACCCAGCAACTGCGGCGAAAAATAGCCCGCCAGATTCGCCACCGAATTGATCACCGCCAGCCCCACCACGATCGCGGTGCCTGACAGGAAGCGCCCCGGCAACTGCCAGAACACAGGAATCGCGCCCATGGTGCCGGCCGACGACAGCGCCAGCGCAAACACCACGCCGGCAGCGCTCTTCTGCCCCAGAAAATAAGCCGCCAACAACAAGCCGGTCGCGCCGATGGCCGCGGCCACGGCAGTGTGAATGCGCACTTCCTTGTTGCGGTCCGACAAGTAGCCGTTGAGCAGCATGCCGAACCATCCGCAGCAATAGATTCCGCCCATGACCCAGCCCAGGGTCTTGATGTCGGTAAAGCCCACTTCCTTCACCAGACTCGGTCCGTAATAGACCAGCGTCGCGTTGCCGGCGATGATGCAGAAAAACACGGCAATCAACGCCCACATGCGCGCACTGCGCAACGAGGCGAAGAAGCTGTGTTCACGCGGCCCCAGCGCCTGGTCTTCAGCCGACAATTCGGTTTCGACATGCGCCTTTTCGCGCTCGCTCAGCCATTTCGCGTCGCGCGGCCGGTCGGTCAGCAAAAAGTAGGCGGCCAGCCCGGCCAGGATCGATGGAATTCCCTCGATGACGAACAACCATTGCCAGCCCTTGAAACCACCCAGGCCTTGCGACAACTCCATGATGTAGGCGGCGAGCGGGCTGCCCAGCACCAGCGACACCGCAGAGGCCGAAACGAACACGCCCAGCGCCTTGCCGCGTCTGTGCGTCGGCAGCCAGTAAGTCAGATACAGGATCACGCCCGGTTGCAGGCCGGCTTCGAAGGCGCCCATCAGAAAGCGTAGGATATAAAACTGTGCAGAGGTCTGCACCCAGGCCATCAGCACACAGGTAATGCCCCAGCCGATGGTGATGCGCATGATGGTTTTGCGCGCGCCGAACTTTTGCAGCGCCAGATTGCTCGGCACTTCGAAAATGAAATAGCCGATGAAGAAGATCCCTGCGCCGGCACCGTAGACGGCGTCCGACCAGGCCAGGTCGCTCATCATGGTCAGCTTGGCGAAACCGACGTTGACGCGGTCGACCCAGGCCAGGAACCAGATCAGGGTAACGAAGGGAATGATGCGCCAGACGATCCGGCGGAAGGTGATATCGCGTTCTTCCACGCTACCGGCGGCCGGTAGCGGCGCAGTTGCTGCAATGCTGTTCATGTGTCCCCCCAGACGAAATCGATTCGGATAATGTGATTGAAACGGCCGGTGCGCACCAGACCAGTGCGAGCCCGGCCGTCCTGTTCCGGCAAGCAGCATCCATGCCACTGCCGGAAAAGACACCATCGAAATGTCGGGGAGAATTGTCGAGGGAAAACGTTACAACGAACTGTCGGCCTCTGAATAGCGCAGCGCAAAACCACGCTGTGCCTTGCTGATATTGCTCGGCTCCAAACTAATCGCCAGTCTCAGCGTCCGTGAAAACGCCAGCAAGGCATCGGTCTGGCCGGACTTGAGTTCCAGTTCGATCTCGCACAGCACCGCCGTGTCATCGCCAGCCGATACGAAGCCCTGGTCCAGCGCCAGCTCGACCACCGTATCCTGCGGCAAATGCAGCATCCAGGTGGTCCGCTGGAAGCTGGTCGTAAAGACTTCGCGCAATTGTTCCGCCAGGCCGGGTTCTTCCAGCGCCGCGCGCGCGGACGGGTTGTCGATCAGCGGCAGCAAGCTGTCGATATCGATTTCCGGCCCGGAAACCTCGCATTCCCATTCATGGCGCTGATGCAGCCCGGCTTCAACCTTGCCGCCGCCTTTGTAAGTCTGCAGCCACCGATCGCCGACCTTGCGCACGCGCAAGGCCGACCGGTGTTGCTTCAGATGCAAGCCAGGCGTATCGACATAGATGCTGAACAGCTCCCGCACTTCCGGCGCGCCGGATGAATATTCTTTCAACAGCGGCAATTGATGAAAGGCGTCGACATCGCGCGGGGCGATGGATAGTTTGAGTTCGATTTCCATGGCCGCGAGTTTAACCGCAATTGCGATCGGATTTCGTGACACGCTTGTTACATGGATGGCAATTTTCGCGCTTTTGCATTTGTGTCGGATGGCCGCAGGATGTTCGGTACATGAGCGCCGCCGGAAATATTCCACTATGATGGCGGACCTTGTTCCACCTTTATTGCAATCCATGCCAGACCTTTCCACCGCTACGCCAGATGCCTCCGACGACCAGACCACCGACGTTTCCGACGTCATTCACGAGCCGCGCCTGTGGCGCGACGAAGGCTGGACCGCGCGCATCATCAAGAATGACGACGATGACGGCTGGGCCGTCGAGATGACGCGCGAAGGCGAGCGCGAACCGACGCTGATCGGTCCCTGGACCATGGGCCGCGACAAGAAGAATCCCAAGCCGATGGACAAACCGGCCTTCAACACGCTGGTCAAGACGGCATCCGAATTCCGCCGTCGCAGCGAGCAGCAACTGCATGCGCAATTGCACAAGAACATCACCGTCGACGGCGCCGACGGCAGCATCAGGGTGACGCTGGATATCGTGCCCGACGACGATTTCCCCTATGCCGATCTCAAAGCCTGGGACGAAGCCGGCGAATTGCTGGCCAAGGTGCAGGTGGCGCCGAATTTCAAGCTGAGCGCGGCCAGCGCCGAACGCTGGGTGGAAGGCGGCTATCGCAAGCCGGGCGGCGGCGGTTGAATTGACGTCGACTTGAAATGATATAAATAAAAACGGCAGACGCGATGTCTGCCGTTTGAGTTTGTGCGGTCGATGCCTGTCACACGCGATAGATTTTTTCTCCGGTCTGGACGATCTTGAATTTGGCGTCCGATAAAGGATCGAGCGCCCGTCCGTCGTTCAGCTTGTAGGTCTTGAGACCTTCCGGTGCAGTCTTGTCCGCCTCTTCAATGGGCGTCTGGTACACCTCTACGTGGTAGGCAGCTCCGGTCTTGCCTTTAGCGTCGAATTTCTCAACCAAATCCATACGTGTCTCCTTATGTGTTCAGGTCAGTACCGGATATAAAGATAGCAGATTTATTTTTGAGCGGGACAAAGATTTCGGCTTGTTTCACTTTCTTTTACGTCGTGCTTCGCACGGGAACATGAAAACATGGAAAACTAGCGCATCCCATCACCGGCATCTCCCTCTTTCATGCCCCATCTCAGCATCGATCTCGCCGCCGGCGGACAACAAAATATCTACTACGAATTGATCGATGGACAAGCCGGCAAGCCCTGCCTGGTCTTCCTCCATGAAGGTTTGGGTTGCACTGCAATGTGGAAGGATTTTCCGCGTCGTTTGTGTGCGATGACGGGCTGCTCCGGCCTGCTGTACGACCGCCTCGGCTACGGTCTTTCCGATGCGTTGCAGCATATGCGCACAACCGATTATCTGCATCGTTACGCGTTAGACGAACTGCCTCAGGTTCTTTCGCAGGCCTTGTCCGTGAGACAGCCTTACCTCCTCATCGGCCACTCCGACGGCGGCAGCATTGCCTTGTTGCATGCGGCACAACAGCCGGCAAATCTGCGCGGCATCGTCACCGAAGCGGCGCACGTCTTTGTCGAAACCGTCACTCTCGAGGGCATCCGCGTCGCCGAGCAAGCCTACGCCGACGGCAAGTTACGCGGTTTGAGCAGATATCACGGCGACAAGACCGAGCAGATCTTCCGTGCCTGGTCGGATACCTGGCTGACGCCGGATTTTGCAACATGGAATATCGAAGAAGTGCTGCCGTCCATCGCCTGCCCGGCGCTGATACTGCAAGGCATCGACGACCAGTACGGCACGCGCCGCCAGATCGATGCTATCGTGGACGGCATCCCCGGCGCCCGCATGCAACTGATCGAACAATGCGGTCACACGCCGCATCAGGAACAGGCCGAAGCCGTGCTGGCGTTGATGCACGCGTTCATTCAGTCGCCGGCATAGCAGAAACCTGCTGTAGGAACGACGCCACCAGGCGGCTGTCCTTGCGATCCGCCAGGCAATAAATATAGGTATGCGTGCTGACCGGATTGCCCTCAATCGGCAACAACTTGAAACGCGGATCCGGCACGAACTCCGCCTCCGACACCGTCCCCAGACCAATGCCGCGCGCCACGGCTTCGCGCAGGGCTTCGCGGCTGCCGATTTCCATCACCACGCGCGGCATGACGTCGGCTTCCTTCAACACCTTTTCCAGCGCCAGCCGCGTGGTTGACCCCTGCTCGCGCATCACCATCGGCTGACCGTGCAAATCCTGCAAGGCGATCGAATCGCGTTTGGCGAACGGATGATCGACGTGGGCGAACACCACGATGGCGTGATCGGCATACGGCACCGCGACGAAACGCGGATCGTCGTTGAAACTGGCTAGCACGGCGACGTCGGTGACGTAATTTTCCAGATCCGCCATGGTTTCGGCCGAATTACCCATGCGGATCGACAATTCCACATTGGGAAACTTGCGCCGATAGGCGTCCACCATCTCAATCACGTGAAAAGGACCGACCGCACCGATCTTCAGATGACCGATATTGAGCACGCCGGAGTTGTACAGCAGGTTGTAGGCGTCCAGTTCCAGCTCGGCGATCTTTTGTGCGATCGGCAACAGGCGCTGGCCGGTGTCGGTCAGGTCGAGACGGCGGCCACGCCGGTAGAACAGTTCGACGTTGTGCTGGCGTTCCAGCGCCTGCACCTGCGAGGTCAGGGTCGGCTGGCTCACGCCGAGCGTGCGCGCGGCAGCGCTGAAACCCCGATTGCGGGCGACGGCAAGAAAGGCGCGGAGTTGCGAAGGCGTCATCTATAGATTCCATCAATAGGTAATCGTCAATCTCCTGATTATATCGATAATAAAGCGGTCACAATAGCTCCCTATTCTGTCGGTCATGAACACAAGCCCGTCCCGGTATCGCAACGGGACGGACCTCACTCGCCACCGCCAGGAGCATCATGAAACGTCTCTCCGCCCTTTTCCGCCCTTTGGCCTTGTGCCTCAGCCTGATTTCCTCGACCTCCGCATTCGCTGCTCAACCCCAGCAATTAACCGTCGGCCTGATCCCGGCTGAAGATTCGCAAGCCATGCTGGAAAACAGCAAGAAGGTCATCGACAGCCTGCAAGAACAGCTCGGCATGCCGGTCAAGCCTTTCATCGCCACCGACTACAACGGCATCATCGAAGCGCTGCGCTCGAAGAAGCTGGACGTCGCCTACCTCGGCCCGTTCTCCTATGTGCTGGCAAGCTCGATCGCCAACGTCGAAGCCTTCTCCGTGGCCGAAACCAAGAAGACCGGCAAAAGTTCTTACAAGAGCCTGATCATCGTGCGCAAGGACAGCGGCATCGACACCGTGCCGCAACTCAAGGGCCGCACCATGGCGTTCGTCGATCCGTCGTCGGCGTCGGGCCACCTGTTCCCGACCGCCGGCCTGCAAAAGCAAGGCATCGAGCCGAACAAGTATTTCTCGCGCGTGATCTTCTCAGGCTCGCATGACGCCAGCATCCTGGCCGTCGCCAACAAGAAGGTCGACGCCGCCGCCGTGGCCGACCGCATCTTTGCCGCTTCCGTCGCCAAGGGCGTGGTCAAGCAAGCCGACTTCAACATCGTCTGGACTTCGCCGGACATCCCTGAGTCGCCGATGGTCTGGCGCAAGGATCTCGATCCCGAGCTGAAGAAGAAAATCGCCGCCGCCTTCGCCAACGTCAAGAACGTCGAATGGGGCGACCAGGGCGTGCTCAACGGTTTCGTGCCGACCACCGACGCTGCCTACAACGTCGTGCGCGACACCGCCAAGATCCTCAATCTCGACCTCAAGGCCATGAAATGATCAAGATCCGTTCGCTCACCAAGCAATACGGCAGCAATGCCGTGCTGCGCGGCATCGACCTCGATGTCGCTCCCGGAGAATTCCTGGTCGTGCTGGGACCGTCCGGCGCCGGCAAGTCGACCTTGCTGCGCTGTATCAACGGTCTGGCGACACCGACTTCCGGCGAACTGGTGGCGGCCGGATTCGATGCCACCGATGCGCGCAACGGCAACGTCCGCAAGTTGCGCCAGCAAGTGGCGATGATTTTCCAGCATCACAACGTCGTGCCGCGCCTGTCGGTACTGAAGAACGTACTGACCGGCCGGCTCGGCCAGACCTCGACGCTCAGCTCGGTGCTGCAATTGTTCAGCCGTCAGGATGTGGCGCTGGCGATGGATTGCCTGCGCCGCGTCGAGCTGGAACACAAGGCGGAGCAGCGCACCGATGCGCTCTCCGGCGGCCAGCGTCAGCGCGTCGGCATTGCCCGCGCCCTGGCGCAGCGTCCGCAAGTCATCCTGGCCGACGAACCGGTCGCCAGCCTGGATCCCAAAACTTCGCGCCTGGTGCTGCAATACCTGCGCGCGGCCTGCCGCGAACTCGGCATCACCGTGGTCTGCAACCTGCACCAGGTCGACTACGCCCGTGAATTCGGCGACCGCATCGTCGGTCTGTCGGGCGGCAAACTGGTGTTCGACGGTAGCGGCGACGAGTTGCGCGATTCTCACCTCAATCTGATTTATTCCGGACTCGACCAGGTCAAGGCGCAGGACGAATTGCACAACGCACTTCGCCACGCAAACCAGCCCGCTGACATGGTGCTGGAAGGAGCCCTGTCATGAGCACGCCCATGCAAACCGGAATGGACCGGGCCAGCTCCAGTTATCACGACTACGTCTGGACCGGCGCCCGTCCGCTGACCCTGCGCGCCTGGCTGCTGTGCATTGCCGCCGTCGTCGCCGTCGCTTTCGTCCTGGCCTGGAGCGCGCAAGGCACGCAACTGAGCTGGAGCGAACTGGCCAACGGCCTGCCGCAGATCGGCGACTTCCTCAGTCGCTCGTTCCCGCCCAACTGGAAGATCCTCGGCAACCTGGTCGGCCCTGCGGTGGAAACCATCCAGATCGCCATCTGGGGCACCTTGCTCGGCGTCATCGTCGCCATCCCGGTGTCCTTCCTCGCGGCGCGCAACCTCAATCGCAACCGCGTCGTCTATCAGGCCGTACGCCAGGTGCTCAACGTCACGCGCAGCATCAACGAACTGATCCTGGCGCTGGTGTTCGTCTCCGCCGTCGGCCTCGGCCCTTTTCCCGGCGTGCTGGCGCTGGCGCTTCATGGCGTGGGCATGGTCGGCAAGTTTTTCGCCGAAAGCATCGAGGAAATCGACGACGGCCCGCTCGAAGCGCTGCGCGCCACCGGCGCCCGTCCGCTGCAGGTGATCGTCTTCGGCGTCTTGCCGCAAGTCATCACCGCCTGGATCGCCACCGTGCTGTACCGCTTCGAAGTCAACCTGCGCCAGGCCACCGTGCTCGGCATGGTCGGCGCCGGCGGTCTCGGCTTCGAACTGGTCAACAGCCTGAAACTGTTCAAGTACCAGGACACCGCCACCTGCATCGTGGTCGTCACGCTGATGGTGGTGGTCGCCGACACCATCTCCAGCCGCCTGCGCCAGATGATTCAAGACGGCAAGGTGCATTAATCTTTCAGTCACATTTTTAGCAAAGAACTTCATGTGGAATTATCACAACCCGGTCGCCGTACGGGCAGGTAGCGGCAGTCTGGCGCAGTTGCCGGCCTTGTTGGACGGCAGGCGCGCCCTGCTGATCACCTTCCCCGAAGCCGCCCCGCTCGGGCTGGAAACGCGCATCGCAGAATTGCTCGGCCCGCAACTGGCCGGCATCGAAAACGCCGTGCAGCCCAACCCCGACGTCAGCTGGCTCGCCGCCATGTACGAGCGCGTCTGGCGCGATCACGCCGATGTCGACTGCATCGTCGCCTTCGGCGGCGGCAGCGTGATCGACTGCGCCAAGGCCATGCTGAGCAAGACGTCTTCCGGCCGCTTCGACGCATTGCTCTCGCACTTGCAAGGTCGGCAGGATGGTGCACCGCTGTCCGGCGACGGCGCCAAGATGCTGATCGCCATCCCAACCACTGCCGGCACCGGCAGCGAAGTCACGCCATGGGCCACCATCTGGGATGCCGCGGCAGGCAAAAAATATTCCCTGCATCAGGACTGGACCTGGCCGCAGGCCGCCATCATCGATGCGCAACTGATGCTGAGCCTGCCGCGGGACATGACGCTGGCCAGCGGCCTCGACGCGCTGTCGCATGCGCTGGAATCGATCTGGAACGTCAACCGCAATCCGGTCTCCGCCAGCCTGGCCGCCACCGCTGCACGCAGCATCGTCGACACGCTGCCCGCCTTGCTGGAACATCCGCGCGACCTGGCGCTGCGCGAACGCATGGCGGTCGCCGCGCTGCAAGCCGGCCTGGCGTTTTCCAATACCAAAACGGCGCTGGCGCATTCCTTGTCTTACGACATCACGCTGCATCACGGCGTCACGCACGGCATCGCCTGCTCGTTTTCGCTGCCGCATGTGATGGCGCTGGCGTTCGGCAATGCCGCCGACGTCGACGCCCTGCTGCTGCAGATTTTCGACGCCGTCGACGAACAGGAGGCGGTCGACAACCTGTCCGGCTTCCTCGAACGCCTGGGCGTCAGCACCGACCCGGCGCACTATGGCATCGCCGACGCCTGGGATGCGCTGGTGCAACGCGCATTGCAAGGTCCGCGCGGACGCAATTTCATTGCCGCAAACACCGCGAGGACCGTCCTCATGCCGTCCAGTTAAGTCCTCCATCCGTTTCACCGTCGTCCCGGCAGACGCTGGGACCCAGTGTCGTGACAACCCCCAATACGACGCTGGGGCCTGACTTTCGTCAGGACGACGACAGTTGAGAAGCGCCGCTTACCCGTCCACCAGAAAGGAATTCCCATGCCCCGTACAAGCACCGCTCCCACAGAGCTCCAGGCCGTCATCTTCGACTGGGCCGGCACGCTGGTCGACTTCGGCTCGCTGGCGCCGACGCAGATCTTCGTCGACGCCTTCAAGAGCTTCGACATGAACATCACGCTCAAGCAAGCGCGCGGTCCGATGGGCCTGTCCAAGTGGCAACACATCCGCACCCTGCTCGACAACCCCGAGATCGCGCGCCAATGGAAAGAGCATCACGGCCAGCTGCCGAGCGACGCCGACGTCGACGCCATCTATGCGCGCTTCATGCCGATGCAGATCGCCAAGGTCGGCGAGTATTCGCAGCCTATCGACGGCGTGCAACAGACACTCGCCTGGCTGCGCCGGCAAGGCCTGAAGATCGGCTCCTGCTCCGGCTATCCGCGCCAGGTGCTGGACGTGCTGCTGCCCTTGGCCGCGGCCGAAGGCATCAAGCCCGACCACGTCATCGCCGGCGACGAGTTGCCGGCCGGCGGCCGCCCTGGTCCCTACATGGCGCTGGCCAACATGCTGGCGCTGAAGATCGGCAACGTCGCCGCCTGCATCAAGGTCGACGACACCACGCCCGGTATCGAAGAAGGCATCAACGCCGGCATGTGGACCGTCGGTCTGTCCCTGTCGGGCAATGAAGTCGGCTGCACCAAGGCCGAACTGGCGCAGTTGTCGCCGGAAGAAATCAAGGTGCTCAAGACCCTGGCCGAAATGCGCCTGCGCGACGCCGGCGCGCATTACGTGATCGACTCCGTCGCCGACCTGCCGGGCGTGGTGGAACAGATTGCCGAACGACTGAAGGCCGGCGAACGTCCTTAAGCCCGCCGGGTACACATGATCCGGGCCCCTTTCGGGTCCGGAGTCTTCCCCGGCGTACAATGCCGGGTCCCTTCCAATAAAAACATCACGTGGCAGCTTATCTCTTCATCCTCCTCGTCGGCCTCGCCGCCGGCATGATCAGCGGTGTCATCGGCACCGGCTCGTCCATCATGCTGCTGCCGGTGCTGGTCTACAATTTCGGCCCCAAACAAGCCGTACCCATCATGGCGGTGGCAGCGCTGATGGCCAACCTGGCGCGCGTGCTGGCCTGGTGGCGCGTGGTCGACTGGCGCGCCTTTGCGGCCTATTCCCTCACCGGCATCCCGGCGGCGGCCATCGGCGCGCGCACGCTGCTGGTCTTGCCGGCGCATCTGATCGAAGTCAGCCTCGGGGTATTTTTTCTGACGATGGTGCCGTTCCGCCACTGGCTGAAAAAGCACGACTTCAAACTCCGCCTGTGGCAATTGTCGGTAGCGGGCGCCGTCATCGGCTTCCTGACCGGCATCGTGCTTTCCACCGGGCCGTTGAGCGTTCCGGTGTTTACCGCTTACGGCCTGACCAAGGGCGCATTCATTTCCACCGAAGCGGCCAGCTCGCTGTTTCTTTACGTCAGCAAAGTACTCACCTTTCGCGAGTTCGGCGCCATGCCGTTGAGCATTTTCCTGCAAGGTCTGCTGGTGGGTGGATCGTTGATGGCCGGTACTTTCGCGGGCAAATTCTTTGTCATGAAAATGAGCGAGGCCAATTTCCAGCGCTTGCTGGATTTGCTGTTGCTGCTGTCCGGCTTGTCGCTGTTGTGGACTGCAATACGGTAAGACCTTGCGCTTCGCCGGGCCTCACGGCGATTACATCCGATGTAATTGTCGCACTCCACGACTGCCCCTACTCTTTGCTTGTCGCGCCGCCAATCCGGTGGCACTCATTCAAAGGAATTTTGAACAGACCGGCAACCGGCCTTCATGTCGGGTGTTCCAAAAAATTATCAAAAGAGTATCCTGTCGGAAGTAAATTATTAAGGAAAGACCATGGCCAAGAAAGAAAAACTCGACGAAGAGACACTCGCGCTCATCAATTGGTGCATCGAAGTGGAGGCATTTCTGGTCGCCGGCGGCGCTACGATCCAACAGGCCCAGGACCATATTGAAGAAGAAGTTGAATGGTTTACGGACCAATTCTATGACGGCCTGTCCCCGGAAGAAGCCGCAAAAAAAGCGCTGGCCTGATCGACGAAGCTACTTTTCGCCCGTGCATGCCGGTGTTGTAACAAAGTTTTTCCGGCAAGTAGAGAACTGTAGGCCAGGTGTAACAAATGGATTCGGCGGATGGTTTTCGACGACGATGGGACTACGATGCCTCATCGTTCTACCAAAAGCCCCCGAAAGACCATCATGCTGACTTTCCGACTCTGCGTCTCCGCCATCCTCGCCGGCAAGAAACCGGCGGCCATCACCTCAGCTTCTGAAGACTTCGTTCTCGTGGCCACCATGCCGCCTCCGCCGCCAAAGAAAGAGGCCGCGCCAAGCGAGCGCGACGGCGTCATCTGGAGTCCCGGCTACTGGAGGTTGTCCAACAACTGGTTTGTCTGGTGCGCCGGTCACTGGGAATTGTCCCGCCCCGGCCAGAACTATTCCGCGCCAGGTTGGGAACGCTATGCCGACGGCTGGCACTTCCATCCCGGCACATGGCGCGACGATGCCGTCGCAGGAAAATCCTCGAAGAAACAAAGCGATGCCGCCAACGGCAACATCGGCTACGACGTCCTCGGCGCTTTCCGCTGAGAACCTGTCGATGAGCGATAGTCGATCTTCAGCAAGGCGTCGAACAAAGGCTGCGTAGCGTCGGCAACGCGCTCCAGGCTCTGCTCGCGCAACTGATCCAGGTCGACCGCTTCGACGCCGCCCAGGCCGGCCCACGCCAGCAAGGCCGAAAATGCCTGCGGCGTGTCGAACATGCCGTGCAGGTAACTACCCAGAATCTGGTCGTCCGCCGAACGCGCCCCTTCAGGACGGCCATCGATATGGAACGCAGGATGCTGCATGGCATCCCCCATCGAAACGCCCATGTGGATTTCGTAACCGGCGACGCCGGCCTCATTGTTGAACGCGCATCGTCCCGAGACTTGCAACAACTGTTTCTGCTGCGTCAGCTCGGTGCGCATCGCCAGCAAATCCAGTCCCTCCATGCTGCCCGGCGCCCCCTCCACGCCATGCGGATCGTCCACGCTCTGGCCCAGCATCTGGAAGCCGCCGCAAATGCCGATCAGCTTGCCGCCGTAGCGCAAGTGCTTCCTGATCGCATCCGGCCAGCCTTGCTGCCTGAGCCAGGCGAGATCGTTGCGCGTATTTTTGCTGCCCGGCAGGATGATCAGGTCGGCAGGCGGGATCGGCTGACCCGCGCCGATGAATTGCAGGTCGACATCCGGATGCGCGCGCAAGGCGTCGAAGTCGGTGTGGTTGCTGATGCGCGGCAACACCGGCACCACCACGCGGAATTTTCCTCTGACGCTCTGCGCGGAAGCCACGGCATCCTCGGCATCCAGATGCAGGCCGTGCAGGTAAGGCAACACCGCCAGCACCGGTTTGCCGGTGCGTTCTTCCAGCCAGTCCAGACCGGGCTGCAACAGGCTGATGTCGCCGCGGAAACGATTGATGACGAAACCGACGATGCGCTGGCGCTCGCTCTCGGACAAGCAATCCAGCGTGCCGACCAGATGCGCGAACACGCCGCCGCGATCGATGTCGGCCACCAGGATCACCGGACAGTCGACGGCTTCGGCAAAACCCATGTTGGCGATGTCGCGCGCGCGCAGGTTGATCTCCGCCGGACTGCCGGCGCCTTCCACCAGCACGGTGTCGTATTGCGCGCGCAGACGGTGATAGGACGCCAGCACGGCGGCCATCGCGCTGGTCTTGTAACGATGGTAATCGCGCGCGTTCATGTCGGCGCGCACCTTGCCATGCACGATCACTTGCGCGCCGGTATCGCTGGACGGTTTCAGCAGCACCGGATTCATGTCGGTGTGCGGAGCGATGCGCGCCGCCTGCGCCTGCAAAGCCTGGGCCCGGCCGATCTCGCCGCCGTCGCTGGTGACGGCGCTGTTCAGGGCCATGTTCTGCGGCTTGAACGGTACGACCTTGACGCCGTGGCGTACCAGCAAGCGACACAGGGCGGCAACGACGGTGCTTTTGCCCGCATCCGAGGTGGTCCCCTGCACCATCAGCGTATGGAAAGGAAGGACAGGAAGCCGGTTCATGCGGCACGCTCCGTGCTCTTGCTCTGACTCCAGCCTTGCAATGCCGCCTGCAAACGCTGCCAGCCGGCTTCATCCGGCGGCAAGCCCAGCCGTATGCCTCCCGCGCCATGTGTAAACAGGCGCACCCAGATCCCCTGCCGCGCCATCCAGTCATGAAATCCGGCGGCGTCTCGCTCCGCCCACCACTGATACATCGCGCTGCCGCTTGCCTGTATGCCTGCCTCGGCCAACAGCTTGTGCAGCCGCTCGCCATCCGCCAGAAGACGCGCGCGCGTGATGCGTTGCCAATTGCCGTCGCACAAAGCCGCGATGCCGATCTCCTGCGCCGGGCCGCTGACGGCCCATGGCCCCAGCCATTCCTGCAAGCGTTCCACCAGCGCATCTTGCGCGGCGACAAAGCCGAGTCGTATGCCCGCAAGGCCAAAGAATTTTCCGACCGAACGCAACACGATCAGTCCGGGTTGCACGCCCGTTTGTCCGGCCACGCTCAGGTGCGGCGTGGTGTCGCCGAATGCCTCGTCAACCACCAGCCAGCCGCCGCGCGACGCCAGTTTCTGCGCCCAGGCGAGCAAGATTTCCGGCGCGACGCGCGCACCGGTCGGGTTGTTGGGATTGCAGACGACCATGACGTCGCAGGCATCCAGTTCCCTGGACAAATCCGCATAGCCGACTTCACACATCGTATGCCCGGACTGCTGCCAGCGATGCGCATGCTCGGCATAGGCCGGCGCGGCCACGACCACGCGCGCAATACCTTTTTCACGAAGCCTCAGCTGCGGCAAAGCCTGTATCGCCGCCTGCGTGCCGGCCACCGCCAGCATGCGCGGCGCGCCGTAACAGGCGCATGCCGCCGCCACCAGCGCATCGCTGGATTCCGGCAGACGATGCCAGGCATCGGCGCGCAATACCGGCGCCGGATAGCCGTTCGGGTTGATGCCGGTCGACAAATCCAGCCAGTCGGCACGCGCGATGCCGTAGCGCATCACCGCATCGTTGAGGTTGCCGCCATGTTCAAGCATGCGTGCCTCCCATCGTCAAACTGACATAAGTCGTATAGAACATCGATATCGTCAAGATCACTGTCAGCCAGAGCATGGCCGTGCGCGACACCAGTTTCCACGCGCGCACGATGTCGTCGGCGACGGCGTCGCGGCCCATGCCCAGCTGCGGGCGCTGTTCCACTTCGCCGTCGTAAATCGCCGCGCCGCCCAAGGCCAATCCCAACGCACCCGCACCGGATGACATCACGGGCCCGGCGTTGGGACTGCTCCATGCCGGCGCCTGCGTGCGCCAGCACATGCGCGCCTGACGCCAGTTGCCCAGCAGCGCATACGACCATGCGGTCAAGCGCGCCGGAATCCAGTTCAGGCCGTCATCGATGCGCGCCGCAACGCAGCCGAAAGCGAGAAAACGCGGCGTGCGATAGCCCCACATGGCGTCCAGCGTATTGGCCAGGCGAAACAGCAAGGCGCCCGGGCCGCCGGCCACGGCAAACCAGAACAAGGTACCGAACACGGCGTCGTTGCCGTTTTCCAGCAAGGACTCGACCGCCGCTTTGGCCAAATCGGTCTCCTGCGATTGCGACGTGTCGCGGCTGACGATGCGTCCGGTCAGGTTGCGCGCCGCAGCCAGGTCGCCGCTTCTCAGGGCCTGCGCAATCGGCATCACGTGATCGCGCAGGCTGCGCAAGCCGATGCAAAAGTACAGCAGCGCCACATGCCAGGCCGCCGCCAGCCAGAACGATTGCCGCGCCAGCAAGATCGTGATCCAGGCCGACAACGCCACCAGCGGCAACACCGCCAACGCCCACGCCAGCGCGCCGCGCGCATGGCTTCCCGGCCGGCGATTGAGGTATCGCTCCAGCCATTGCACGTAACGTCCGAAACCGACCAGCGGATGCCAGCGCGACACTTCGCCGAGCAGCCAGTCCAGCGCAACGCCGGCCACCATCAGCAAGGCCAGCAGCATCATGTCGAAACCCATCATGCCTTATCTCCCTTATGCCCCTTCAGCTCCAGCGGCAAACCGGCGGCAACGAATTGCACGCGTTCACAGATGGCAGCGACTGCCTGGTTGAGGCGCCCCGCTTCATCCACGAACCAGCGCGAGACGGCGCCTTGCGGCACGATGCCCATGCCGACTTCATTGGACACCAGCACCACCTCGCCCTTTGCCTGCGACAGCGCCTGCAGGAAGCGTTCGCGCTCCGCTGCAAAACGCGCCGGCGCGTCGATCCGGCCGACTTCGGGATAATCACGTTGCTCGCAAAACAGCAGGTTGGATAGCCACACCGTCAGGCAATCGACCAGAACGACATTGTCCGGCGTGCTGTGGCGCGCGATGGCGTCGCCCAGCGCGAGTTGTTCTTCCACGGTTTCCCAATGGGCGTATTGCGTACCGCGCTGCTGGCGATGCAAAGCAATGCGCGCCGCCATCTCGTCGTCGCCGATCGCCGCCGTGGCGATGTAGACGACCGGCTTGCCGCCGGCTGCTGCAAGACGTTCGGCCTGCGCGCTCTTGCCGGAGCGAGCGCCGCCGAATACCAAAATACGCTGATTCATTGTTTTTCTTCCTTGTTTCCCCAGGCATCGCGAAAGACCAGATCGTCCAACGATTGCCGTGCGGCCCAGCCTTCCTGCTCCAGCATCGGACGCGCATAGAATTCCTTGACATGACCGAGGCAGATCACCGCCACCGGCTTGGCGCCTTCCGGCATTTCCAGCAAGGCCGCCAGCTTGTCGACGTCGAACAGCGACACCCAGCCCATGCCGATGCCTTCGGCGCGCGCCGCCAGCCACATGTTCTGGATGGCGCAGGCGACCGACGCCAGATCCATCTCCGGTAAAGTGCGACGGCCGAAGACATGACGCTCGCGACCGTCCATCAAGGCCGCCACCAGCACTTCGCCGCAATCGCGGATGCCCTCCACTTTCAGGCGCATGAATTCGTCTTCGCGCTCGCCAAGCGCCTGTGCGGTCAGGATGCGTTCCTGTTCCACCAGCGCGTGAATCGCCTCCCGCCTGCTGCGATCGGCGATGCGGATGAAGCGCCACGGCTGCATGAAGCCCACGCTGGGGCCCAGATGCGCCGCTTGCAGCAGACGTTGCAACAAATCGGGATCGACCGGATGCGGCAAGAAATGGCGGATGTCGCGTCGTTCGGCGATGACGCGATACACGGCGTCGATGTCGCTCTGGCTATAGCGATGGTTCATGTCGACGTATCCTCTTCGCGCGCTTGTTCCGGTATCGCGATCTTCCCGCTAAACAGCGCCGCCGTAGCTTGCGGCGACGATGCAAAACAAGCGTGCAGATAAGTCGCCGTGACGCCCCTTGTGCGATACACGCGTTCGCCCGCCGAAGTGTCGTACAGGCGCTCGCCGGTAAAGGCCGCCGCCATCGCCGTCACGGTGGTCGAATAGTGGAAGGTATGGCAGCGCAAGGCGCCTTCAGTAAATGGAATGGTCTGGTAACCCAAGCCCTGCAAGCGGCGCTGCATGACCGCCCGGCCGGACAGGATCCCCAGCATGCGCGCGCGGGCGCCGTTCTTGTCGGTCAGGCTTTCGAGCAGGTACAGCAGACCGCCGCACTCGGCATACAAGGGCTTGCCGGCGGCGCAATGATCGCGCAGCGCCTGCTTCATGGCGACGTTGTTTTGCAATTCCGGCAGGTGCAATTCCGGATAGCCGCCCGGCAGATAAACGCTGTCCGCAGGCGGCAGGCGCGCGTCGCGCAGCGGCGAAAAATAAGTCAGCTGCGCGCCCAATTGCCGCAACAGATCCAGATTGCCGGGATAGAGAAAAGAGAATGCCGCATCGCGCGCAATCGCGATGCGTTGTCCTTGCAATAGCGGCGGCAGCGGCGGATGTTCCTCGGGATCGACGGCGGCAAACTGCGCCGGCGCAGGCAGGCGCGACAGCTCGGTCAGACCGATGGCCGCCGCTGCCGCGGCGATGCGCTGATCGAGGTCGGCGACTTCCGCCGCCGGCACCAGGCCGAGGTGGCGCTCCGGCAATTTGAATTGCAGGTTGCGCGGCATGCTGCCGAGATAGTCGACGCCGTGCGGCATGCCCTGACGCAGCATTTCTTCATGGCGCGGGCTGGCGACGCCGTTGGCCAGCACGCCGATCAAAGGAAAGCCGGGCCGGTAATGCGCCAACCCATAGGCAATCGCACCCAGCGTCTGCGCCACGCCCGCGACATCGACCACGGCGACCACCGGCAGTTTGAACAGCTCCGCCAGATCGGCGCTGCACGGCTCGCCGTCGAACAAGCCCATCACGCCTTCGATCAGGATCAGGTCGGCATCCTGCGCCGCATCGTGCAACAAGCGGCGGCACTCAGCCGCACCCATCAGCCACAGATCGAGCTGATACACGGTGTTGCCGCTGGCGCGCTCGAGAATCGTCGGATCGAGGAAATCCGGCCCGGTCTTGAACACCCTCACCTTGCGTCCCTGATCGCGATGCCAGCGCGCCAACGCCGCCGTCACGGTGGTCTTGCCGTGATTGGAGCCGGGGGCGCTGATGAATAACGCAGGACAAAGCGCCGGACAGTTCGATGAAGGCAAGGCCGGCATGATCAGAACTCCACGCCCTTTTGCGCCTTGATGCCTTGTTCCTTGTAAGGATGCTTGAGCGGCCGCATTTCGCTCACCAGATCGGCCTGCTCGATCAGCGCATCGGGCGCATGGCGGCCGGTGACGACGATGTGCAGCATCTCGCGCCGTGCGGCGAAGACATCGAGCACCTCCCGCAGATCGAGGTATTGATACTTGAGCACGATGTTCATCTCGTCGAGGATCACCATGTCGTAAGACGGATCCCGGATCATGCGCACCGCTTCGGCCCAGCCGTGGGCGGCGGTTTTCATGTCGGCGTCGCGGTCTTGCGTATCCCAGGTGTAGCCGGAGCCGACCACGTGGAAATCGCAGTTGGCGTGGCCGCCGAGGAAGTCGCGCTCGGCGCTGTACAAGGCGCCCTTGATGAACTGCACCACGCCCAGCTTCATGCCATGGCCGAGGATGCGCATGCCCATGCCGAATGCAGCGCTGGACTTGCCCTTGCCGGTGCCGGTGTTGACGATCAGCAAGCCTTTTTCCTTTTGCGCGGCGGCCTTCTTTTTCTCGAAGCCTTCCTTGTGACGCTGGGTCATGCGCTTGTGCGATTCCGGATCGGTTTTCATATGTTCTCTCTTTGCTTTACTTCCAGTGTGTACCGGTCAGTTCGGAAAGCAAGGCGGCGACCTTGCTGCGGCTCGGGTGATAGCCGATGAACACCAGCTCGGATTTATCGGTGTCCCGCGCTTCGTTGGCGGCAGCGTTGGCGGCATCGGCCGCATCCAGATTAATCGTCACGCGCGTGCGCACGCCTTGCACCAGTTGCGGCCGCTTGCCTTCCAGCGTGCGGACGAAACCTTTGGTGCGCAGGATGGGTTCCGATTTCGCGGCTTCTGCAATGGCCAGCTTCAGCTTGTCAGCCGGTTGCGGCGACTGGCTGCGCAGCGTGAACGACAGCCAGCCCGGATCCTGCTCGTGAAAATGCCTGTGCGTCGCCAACCCGTGGCTGTGCGCGCCGAGGCCGGAATGCGCATGGCCGTTGAGTCGCCCCTGATCGGCCAGCACGCTGGCGTCGGCGCCGGGCATGCGCACGTGCGTGTAGGTGTGCTGATGCGCCTGCAAGGTCGGCTGATGCAGCCGCAGGCCGAGCGCCAGGCGGATGTCGAGCTGCGCCTTGTAAGCCAGTTCCAGGAAACGCACATTGGGCGCGCACGAACGCACGCGCTGCTCGGCGTCCAGCAATTGTTCTTCGCCGAGATCGTCGATCTTGTTGAGCACGACCACGTCGGCAAATTCCAGTTGCCGATTGAACATGTCGGCGACGGCGTCGTCTGTGCTGCTTCCTTTTGCAAACCGGTCGTCCAGCAGCAAAGGCGTATCCACCACCGCCAACGTCGCATCGAGGATGAAGTGCCCCGCCAGCTCGGGCGTTTGCAGGCTTTCCATCACCGCCGTTGGCAAGGCCAGACCGGACGTTTCGATCAGCACATGATCGACCTGCGCGCGTCGCGCGGCCAGCGCCAGCATGGTCGGCACAAAACGATCGTCGTCCCCATAGGCGATCAGGCCGTAAGAGAAATCATGGATGCGCACCTGCTCCGCGTCATCGCTGCTGGCCCGCATCAGATCGCCGTCTATCGTCGCCTCGCCGAACTCATTGATCAGCAACGCCAGCCGGCGCGTCTGGCGGCGTTGCACCAGACTGCGCAGCAAGGTCGTCTTGCCGGCGCCGAGGAAGCCGGTGACGATGGTGACGGGAATAGGCTGCGCTGGCGTCATGCGCGTTTGCTTTCTTGTTGCCAGCGTTGTACCTGCGCCAAGGCTTCATCCAGATTGCCGGCCTGCACCGGATAATCCAGCGCCGGACGACGCACCGTCAGCAGCGGAATACCCAGCGCCTGCGCGGCATCGGCCTTGGCGCGATAACCGCCGGCGTCGCCCGAATCCTTGGTCACCACGCAATCGATGTTCCAGTCGCTCCACAAGGCTTCATTGAAGCCCTGCGAAAATGGCCCCTGCATGGCGCAGATGCGGCTGCGCGGGATGCCGAGGTCGATGGCGCGCTGGATGAATTCCGGCTCGGCGGTGACGCGCACGAACCATTGCTTTTTGTCCGCGCCCGGTGCTTGCAGGAAGGCCGCGATATCTTTCGAACCAGTGGCGAGGAAAATGCGCTCGCCCCTGGCAATCGCCTGTTGCGCAGCTTGTTCCATCGAGTCGCAGACAAGCGCATCGCTCGCGATGTCGGCAATCGCGCTCGGGCGTTCATAGCGCAGATAAGGAATCTCCAGGCTCTGCGACAAGCCCATCAATTGCTGCGACATCAGCGTCGCATACGGATGCGTGGCGTCGACCAGCACGCGCGCTTCATGGCGCAGCAAGGCTTGCTTGCGTGCTTCCACGCCCTGACGGCCAGCCCAGACCGTGACGCCCGGGCAATCCTGCAAGGCCAGCTCGCCGCCGTATTCGGTGGCGGTCGAGACGACCACCTGATGACCTTGCTCTGCCAATTGCCTGGCCAATGCGTTGCCGTCGCTGGTGCCGGCGAAGACCCACACCGCCTGCGACGGCAATGCCGGTTCTTCCGCCGCGAGGATCGATTCGTCATGCCAGTCGTTATAGCCGCGCGGCGTGAAGATGTAGCCGCGCTTGCGCTGGGTGAAACGATTGCCGATGACGATGCTGGTGAGCATGTCGAATTGCAGCGACGGCAATTCATCGAGACGATGGATGCTGACTTCCTGGCCGGGGCGATAGGCGTTCTTCACCACGCCGCACAGCGTATGCGGCGCTTTCGATTCCAGCATCAGCTTGAGGATGCGATAGACGCCTTCCTGGCGGCCGGCGCTTTGCACGTTGTACAGCACGCAGGCCAGATCGGCCTGGGCGATGTGACGCGCGCGGTTCTCGATCCATTCCCACGGGCACAGCAGGTTCGACAGGCTCAGCGTGGCGAAGTCATGCGACAGCGGCGAGCCCAGCAAGGAGGCGCAGGCGTTGGCCGAGGTGACGCCGGGGATGACGTTGACCTGGTAGTCGTCGTCGTCCTTCATTTCGTCGAAGGCCAGCGCCGCCATGGCGTAAATGCCGATGTCGCCGCTGGAAATCAGCGCGACCTTTTCGCCGCTGCGCGCTTTGTCGATCGCCAGCAAGGCGCGTTCGCGTTCCTGCGTCAGCGGCGGCGTGTAGATCTGCTTGCCTTCGATGTGCGAGGCAATCCAGCGCAGGTACAACTCATAGGCCACGATGACGTTGCTGTCGCGCAAGGCGGCAATGGCGCGCGGCACGATCAGGTCGCCGAAGCCGGGACCGACCGATACCAGGTTTAAAACTCCACTCATAAAACTGCTTTCTCTGTGATGCTTGGTTATCTATTTACGTTGTTTATTTCGGATCCGCCGGTGCGTCTGTATCCGGCAAGCCGATATCTTCCACCACCGCCACGGTGACGCCGTCGAGCGCCGTCTTCGGCAAGGCCAGCACACCGCGCGGGCTGGCGATCAGCGCGCAGGGTTCGCATACGCCGTCGACGCCGACATTCTTCTGCACCCATTCCGAGGGCGCCGTCACCCAGCCGCGCGCGGCGACGTCCGACGCCGCGATGACACGCAAGGGCAATTCATTGGCGGCGCAAAAAGTCAGCAAGCCGGGCTCTTCCGCCTTCAGATCGATTGTCGCCACTTCGCGCACGTCGCTCAGCGAACGTCCCAGCAAGGCCAGCGCACGCGTGACGGCGGCGGAGATCTTTTCCACCGGCACGTTCTTGCGGCAACCGATGCCGAGCACCAGCGGTTTCAGTGCTTCGGTCGCGGTCGTCACCACCGGCACCGCGCCGACGACGTTGGCGACGCGATAGGCCAGGCGATTGCCGCCGCCTTCGTGACCGCCCAGCAGCGACACGGCAAAGCGCCCCGCTTCATCGAGCAGCACCACCGCCGGATCGGTCAGTTTGTCTTGCGGCAAGCCTTCCAGGAAGCGCACCGCCACGCCGCTCGCCGCCAGCATCACCCATTGCCCCTGACTGCGGTAGGAGGCGCGGAATTGCTGCTTTTGCGGAATGCCGGCGTTGAGCCATGGCCGGTACAGCGTGCCGCCCAATTGTCCCTGCAAGCGCGCCGCCAGCGCTTCGCTCTCCGCTCGCACCAGCCAGATGCCAAGTGTGTTCGATTGCGTTGTTGCGTGCGTACCTTGCAAGGGAGTGCTCATGGTCAGACCTCGTCTCCGGTGGTAAGGATTTCCACGGCGTCGGCAGCGTCATTGTCTTTTTTATTCTTTTTCACGACGCGGAACAGATGCGTGAAATCCTTGGAATACAAACTCGATTCAACTTGCCGGCCTTTATCCAGCGCCGCGCCGACCAGCATCATGGTGGTCAGGTTCCAGGCGCCGCGCTTGGTTTCTTCCAGCACCGTCGCCAGCGTGCCCTGATAGACGCGCTGGTCGGGCCAGGTGGCGCGATAGACCAGCGTCACCGGCGTGGTGTCGGGATAATGCAGACGCAGGTCGGTGACGATCTTTTTCAGATGCGGACCGGACAGGAAGATGCACATGGTCGCCTTGTGCTCGGCCAGGCGCGCAATCGACTCCAGCTCCGGCACCGCCGAGGCGCGCCCCGAGACGCGCGTCAGGATCACGGTCTGCGACACTTCCGGCTTGGTCAGTTCCGCCGTCACCGCCGAGGCGGCGGCGGTGAACGAGGACACGCCCGGCACGACTTCATAGGCGATGCCCAGCGCTTCCAGCCGGCGCATCTGCTCGGCGGTGGCGCCATAGATTGCCGGGTCGCCGGAATGCAGACGGACGACGTCGATATCCTGTGCTTTCGCGCGCTCGTAGCAGGCCTGCTGCTGTTCCAGATCGAGCTGCGCGGTATCGATCAGTTCGGCGTCGGCGCGGCAATGCTGCAGCATCTCGGTCGGCACCAGCGAGCCGGCATATAACACCATCTGTACGCTGCCGAGCAGCTTGGCGCCGCGTAGCGTGATCAGATCGGGAGCGCCGGGGCCGGCGCCTACGAAGTAGACTTTCATGAACGTGCTTTCATCATTGCTCGTGCCTCTTTTCCAATGCCGTTTTACGAATGAGCATGGTCGCCAGGTAGCCGCTCACGGCATGATCCCGGTCGCCCGCTTCCAGTTCGCGCAAATCGTTTGCCAATACTTCACCGTCCAGCCCGATGCGCCGGGCGAAGGCGCAGTGTTCGGCGATGCCCATTTCTTTCAACAAAGCCAACACCCATGGCAGGCGCGCGCCGACTTTCATCAGCACCACGATGTCGTGGGTTTCGATCTCGTGCTGCAAACTCGCCGGGTCGTCCGGGCACGGCAGGATCAAGGTGCGTTCCTTGCCCACGCCCAGCGGCCAGTCCAGCGCAGCAGCAGCCGACGCATAGCTGGTGATGCCGGGAAATGTCCGGTGCGGAAACACCGGCAGCAAATCCTTCAGCGCCGCCAGGATGTAACCGTAAGTCGAATACGTCAGCGTGTCGCCGATGGTCAGGTAGGCAACGCTGCGGCCGGCCTGCAATTCGGCGGCGATATCCTGCGCCAGTTGCGCGTAATGCTCGCGCAGCACGTTGCGGTCGGGATCCATGTTGAACTCGACTTCGCGCAGACGTTCCGACGCGACGGCCACGCCCTCCAGGCATTGCAGGGCGACCGAAGTGTCGGCGCTTTTGGCGCGCGGTACATAAATCAAATCAGCCTGTTGCAACGCCTGCATCGCCGCCAGCGGCAGATACCCCGCCGGGCCGGGACCGACGCCTATGCCCCAGAACATTCCGGGCTGATCCTTCATGCCGTTGCTCCCAGCAAATTGCCGTCGAGGTCGAACAGGCGCACCTCGACGCGTGTCACCGACGGCACGCGCGCCTGCGCCAGTGCGGCGATGCGGGCCTCGATTTCACGCCACAATGCCGCCGAACCCGGCTCATTTTTCAAACGTTCGATTGCTGCTTCCACTGTGTTTGCACTTTCTATTTCGGCGATCAGCGCGGCCGAAAATCCCAGCGCCGCCGCCAGTTCAGACGCCACGCGAGCCACGCCGCCCATCGCCATGTTGCTCTTGCTCGAATGGGTATCCCATACGCCGTCGAGCACCTTGGCCAGCTTGCCGGGATGGCCAGCCAGCCACAATACGTCCAACTCCGCGCCCTGCTCGGCCAAAGCCGTCTGCGTGAAATCCAGCGCGTCGCCGAGGAAATTGGCGATCTGCACCGAGCGCGCTTCCTGCAATCCCAGCGCGTCGCGTGCGAAGATCCTGCCGATCTTGCCGGGCAGATACGCCACGCAGGCAGCGACGCCGTTGGGCCTGCTTTCATCCGCCAGCGCCACGCGGATATACACTTCAATCGAGGCGATCCACGAGGCCAGCGACATCGGTTCGACGATGCCGGAAGTACCCAGGATCGAGATGCCGCCGACGATCCCCAGGCGCGGATTGAAGGTCTTCTGCGCGATCTTCTGACCGTCTTCGCAGCCGATGGCGAGATCGAAACCGGCTTCGCCGTTCACGTTCAGCTCTTCCAGCACTTCAGCCACCGCCTGCCGCATCATCCGTCGCGGCACCGGATTGATGGCGGGCTCTCCGACCGCCACGCGCAAGCCGGGCTGCGTCGCGGTGCCGACACCGGTCGCCGCCAGGAAGCGAATCTCGCCGACATCATTGCGCGCCACTTCGGCAAAAATCGTCGCGCCGTGCGTGTTGTCGGGATCGTCGCCGCCATCCTTCAAGACTTCCGCGCGTACACGCTCGCCATCCAGTTGCCGCACGTCCTGTATCGGCACCAGCAGGTAGTGCTTGCCGTCCGGCAGACTGACTTCCGCTTTATCGATGCGTTCGCCGCGCAACAGCATGGTCAGCGCCGCCTTCACCGCCGCGGTAGCGCAACTGCCGGTCGTCCTGCCGCGCCGCAGGCCGTTCGGGGCCGGCACGGTGAGGTCGAATTCGGCGCGTTCAAGCTCCCGCATTGATTTGCAACTCCGCTTCCTGTGCGGCAATGACTTGTCCGATGGCGTCGATCATCAAGGCATTGACCACCGTCGCCGCCCACGGCGATCCGCCGCGCGTACCGCTGTTGGTGATGCGCGGCACTTGCAGGCAACGGCGCAGGTCGTCCTTGCTTTCCCGCGTGCCGACAAAACCGACCGGCAAGCCGATCACCAGTTGCGGCCGCCAGCCATGCTCGCGAATCAGGCGCGTGGTCTCGACAATCGCGGTCGGCGCATCGCCGATGGCGAGGATGATGTCGTTGCCGAATTTTTCCCATGCGCGGCGCACGCCGGCGGCCGAGCGCGTGATGCCTTGCGCCTGCGCCAGCAGATGCGTTTCGCGGTCGTGCACGCCGCACCAGGTTTCGACGCCGAGCTGTTCGACCAGCGCGCGCTTCAAGCCTGTCTGCACCATCGTCACGTCGGTCACCACGCGCTTGCAGCGCAGGATGGCGCTAATGCCGGCCTCGATCGCACCGGCGGAAAAATAGATGTCGTCGACCGCATTGAAGTCGCCGCTGGCGTGCACCAGCCGTTGCAGCGCCGTCAGATGCGCCGGCGGAAACATCGACCAGTCGCGGCCGGCCCCGATGATCTCGAAGCTTTCTTTCTCGATCGGATGCGGCACATACGGAGGAAAATCAACTTTCGGCTCATCGGCTTTTGATGCAGCCACGAGCGTCTCGCGGTTCAGCAAACCGCGCACCTGCAAATGATGCGCGCGCTGCGGCTCGCCGATCTGTTCTTCGAAACCGACGATCTGCACGCGGTATTTGCACAGGCTGCAATTCATGGCTGCACGTCCTTCGACCGCTTCGCGTGCGCGCTCCAGCATGACGTCGGCGACGTGCCGGTGCACGCCGAGATATCCGGCCTTCAGCACTTCCAGGCCCGGTTCGCGCTGCTGCAAATCGTCGGCTGCGGCGTAAATGCGCTTGACCAGCACGCCGTCGAACAGGAAGAAAGGCAACACGATGATGCGCGCAAAACCGAGCAAGGCCGCCGCGCGCAAGCCGTCGGCGACCAGCGGCTTGGCGGTGCCCGAATAGCAGACGTAGACACCGCCGAAGCCCATGCCTTCTTCCAGCATGCGAGCCAGTTTCGAGACTTCGCCGTTGGCGTCGGGATCGGTGGTGCCGCGTCCGACCAGCACCAGGCAGGTGTCGTCGCGGCGGATGGTTTGCGCGGATTGCGCTTCGGCGGCGAGCACCCGTTCCTGTGCCAGTTGCAGCAGTTGCGGATGCAGGTTCATCGCCGCGCCGAAATGGAAATCGATGCCGGGATGCTGGCGCGCCAGTTCCAGCACTTCGGCCGGCATGTCGTTCTTGGCGTGACGCGCCGCCAGCAGTACGCCAGGGACGACGGCGACCTGTTTGCTGCCGGCGGCGAGATTGGCTTCCACTGCCTCGCCGATGGTCGGACTGGAGAATTCGAGATAGCCGTGGGTCACCACGAGACCGCGCGCACGGGCGCGCACGATCTCGACCAGCGCTTCGAACTCGCGCACCGCATCGGCGTCGCGGCTGCCGTGGCCGGCGATCACGATGCCGTAGCTTGCCGCATTGTCAACTCTGTCAACAGTATTGACTGCACCGCTGAGGATATCGGCAGGCACTGCGCTCATGCAGCCTCCGCAGGCTTTGCCGGTGCAGGCTCGATCTGGCTGTCCATGGGCGTGTGGGTACGAATCAGCATGATGCTCATGTCGGTGAACTCCTTGTCCACGCAGTCGGCCAGTGAACCATGCCACTCTGCATCGCCACGCGTGAGGTTTTCCCAGACTTCGGTCGGATGATCGGGCCGCACGCCGTTTTCCAGCAGGTAGGCCGCAATATGGCGCGGCATGAAGGAGCGCGCCGCATCCCACGGACACGGTATCACAATCGCATTGCGGCCGTCATTGAGCACATGCACAAGATGGCGCTTGAACGGCGTCAGGTCGCCGCGGCGGTGGAAGGTGATGAAGGTGGTTTCGTCGAAGCAAACCTTGGCGCGCGAGGCGAGGATTTGCGCCGAGGAAATGCCGGGCAAGGTCTCGACCGGATGGCCGCAGGCGCGTTCGACGCGTTCCAGATACTGGAAGCCGCTGAAATGGATGTCGCCCATGAACACCACCACGCAGCGCTTGCCGGCATGGTGCGCGGCGGCAACCAGATCGAGCTGGGCAACCTGGTCGCGATAGCCCATGAGGATGACTTCCGCCGTCGGCGGGATGATGCTTTGCACCACGTTGACGACGGCGTCGAAGCCCGCCACCACGTCGGCATTGCGAATCAGCTCGGCGCCGCGTTGGGTGAGGTAGCCGATATCGCCGGGACCTGCTCCGATGCAGATGATCATATGTTGTTCCTTGAATAATTCTTTGATGCGTTATTGCGTCATGCGGGCGCGAATCGTCAGCGCCAGATTGTCGGCCGTCAATTCTTCCAGCGTCATGCATTCCGCGCCGAGCGCCTGCGCCAGTTGCGCGGCGCGGCCCAGGCGGACGTAGCCGGCTTCGGTGTCGAGCACCAGTGCAGGCGTGCCGCGCGCGGCCAGTTGCTCGGCCAGCGCCAGCGTCTCGCGCCACGGATCGCCGCCATTTTCCAGCGCGACATTGCCTTTGCCGTCGCTGAGCAACACCAACAATGGCGGTGCAGCCCCATTGGATTGCTCCAGCGTCTGCAAGGCCAGTTGCAAGGCATGCGGCAACGGCGTGCGGCCGCCGGTCGGCAGTTCGCGCAGACCTTGTTCGGCCAGATCGACGCTGCGGGTCGGCGCCAGCAGCACGGAAGCTTTGTCGCCACGGAAGCCGATTACCGCCACCTGATCGCGACGCTGATAGACATCCGTCAACAAGGCCAGCACTGCGCCCTTCACTGCTTCCATGCGCCGTTGCGCGGCCATCGAACCGGAGGCGTCGACCACAAACAGGATCAGGTTGGCGTTCTTGCCGGCCTTGACCTTGCCGTGCAGATCGCTCGTCTGCAATTGCACGGCGGCCTCTTGCGATCCTTCGGCGGCGCTGCGCAAGACGGCGGAACGCAGCGTTGCACCTACCGCGAGGCTGACCGGATTGCTGTCCGGCACGGCGCGGATCATGCGGCCGCGCGCAGCATTTGCGTCGGCGGAATCACTGCGGCGACCGGCGAGCGTGGCGACGTTGTTCAGCGGCGCCTCGACTTTGAGTTGGGGCGCGTTGCCGACGACGGCGGCGGCGAAGACTTGCGGGCTGTTGCCGCCGTCCGATTGATTCTCTGATTGATTCTCTGATTGAGCGTTGCTATCGGAAGAAGAATCCGATTGATCCTGGCCATTGCCTTCTTGCTGCTCCGGCGGCATCGCTTGCTGCATCAGATCATCCAGCTTGTCCTGATCCAGTCCGGGCTGTTCGAACGGTTTGCGGCGGCGGCGATGCGGCAAGACCAGTTCGGCCGCCGCACGCACGTCGTCCGGCGCAACTTGCGCGCGCCCGTCCAGCGCCGCAAACGCGCGCGCGGTCTTGTGCATGACGATGTCGGCGCGCAGGCTGGCGACTTCGAATTCGCAGCACAGATGACTGATCAGGTCGAGCAAGGCGTCGCTCAGCACGACTTGCGGCAACAAAACCTGCGCAGCGGCGATGCGCGCGCGCAAGGCGTCCTGTTCGTCATTCCATTGCGCTGCATAGGCAAGCGGATCGGCTTCGTAGGCAAGACGACGGCGCACGACGTCGGCGCGCAAAGTCTTGTCGCGCGGCGCAACGACTTCCACCATGAGGCCGAAACGATCCAGCAGTTGCGGGCGCAGGTCGCCTTCTTCCAGATTCATCGTGCCGACCAGCGTGAAGCGCGCCGGGTGCGACACCGACAAGCCCTCGCGCTGGACCGAGTTGACGCCCATCGCGGCGACGTCTAGCAGCACGTCGACCAGATGGTCCGGCAAGAGATTGACTTCGTCGATGTACAGAATGCCGCGATGCGCCGCAGCCAGCAGGCCCGGTTGCAAGGCGTTCTTCTCCCCCTTCAATGCGCGCTGCAGGTCGAGCGTGCCGAGCACGCGATCTTCGGTGGCGCCCAGTGGCAAGGTCACGAACGGCACCGCCGCTGATACGGTCGCGGCATCGTTGCGGCACACGGCGCAATGTTCGGCAGGCTGGCCCGGCAGGCAGTTGAAGGCGCAGCCGGCGATGCGTTCGACCGGCGGCAACACTGCCGTCAGCGCGCGCGCCGCCGTGCTCTTGGCAGTACCCTTGTCGCCGCGGATCAGCACGCCGCCCAGGGTCGTATCGACCGCGCACAGCAGCAAGGCATTCTTCAATTGCGGCTGGCCGACGATGGCCGAGAACGGAAATGACGGCGGAAAATTCGGCAGACTCATATCAGACTCCGCGCGGGGTTTCGCCACGCGCCTCCAGCAAGGTTTCGCTCTTGAGATACAGCTGGCGCAGGTCTTCCAGCGTCTGCGCCTGCGGCTCGGCCCACATGCCGCGGCTGGCGGCTTCCAGCAGGCGTTCGGCGATGGCGTTCTGCGCCCAGGGATTGGCTTCTTCAAGGAAGCGCTGCATGCCGGGATCGAAGGCATAGGTTTGCGCCAATTGTTCGTACATCCAGTCGTCCATCACTTGCGCGGTGGCGTCGTAGCCGAACAGATAATCGACCGTCGCCGTCAGCTCCAGCCCGCCCTTGTAGCCGTGACGCTGGATGCTGTCCAGCCACTTCGGATTGACCACGCGCGAACGGAACACGCGTAGCGTTTCCTGCTTCAGATCGCGCACCTGAGCGCGCGCCGGGTCGTGACTGTCGCCGAAATAATGGCGCGGCTGCTGGCCGGTCAGTGCACGTATGGTCGCGATCATGCCGCCGTGATATTGCAGGTAGTCGTCGCTGTCGAAGATGTCGTGTTCGCGGTTGTCCTGGTTATGCAAGGCCACCTGCACGCCTGACAGCCGCGTGCGGAAAGCCTCGCGCTGGTCGCTGCCCTGCTTGTCGCCCAGCTTGCGTGCATAGGCGTAGCCGCCCCAGTTGATGTAGGCCTCGGCGAAATCGGCATCGGCCTGCCAGTTCTTTTCCTGGATAAGCGGCAGGATGCCCGCCCCGTAACTGCCCGGCTTGGCGCCGAAGATGCGATAGGCGGCACGCTCTTCGGCGTCGTCCTGGCTGAGGCCTTTGCCGATCCAATCGCCCAATTCCTGCAGGTAATGCTTGCGCACGAAATTTTGATCGAGCGGCTCGTCCAGCGCGATGACGGCATTGACGGCGTCGTCGATCAGATCGATCAGTTGCGGGAAGGCGTCGCGGAAGAAGCCGCTGATGCGCGTGGTGACGTCGATGCGCGGGCGTTGCAGCTCTTGCAGCGGCACCACTTCGATGCCGGAGACCTGGCGGTTGCCGGGACGCCAGACCGGACGCACGCCGAGCAGGCACAGGATCTGCGCGACGTCGTCGCCGTGCGTGCGCATGGCGCTGGTGCCCCAGATGCTGATGGCGACGCTCTCCGGATGAGCGCCGGTTTCACGCACATGCCGCTCCAGCACTTCGCGCGCGAGTTGCTGGCCGACGCGCCAGGCCGATTGCGACGGCACGCTGCGCGGATCGACTGAATAAAAATTGCGGCCGGTCGGCAGGATATGCGCCATGCCGCGTGTCGGCGAGCCGCTGGGGCCGGCCGGCACGTAGCCGCCTGCGAGGCCGAGCAGCAGATTGCCGATTTCGTCGCCGGCGCGATGCAAATTGGGCAGCAACTGGCGGCAGGTGAAATCGAGGACGCGGCGCAGAGGTGCGAATTTGTCCGTGGTCGCTTCCACCGCCGGTTTTACTACGATGGCAATTGGCGATGCCACCGCCAAAGGTTTGGCGCGCGTCTGCATCTTCATCTGGCCGAGCATGCTACCGGGCTGGCGCACGGATACAGTTTGCAAACGCGGTTTTTCGATGCTCAGATCACCGAACAGGGATTGAAGAACACCGTCGATGGCGCCTGCTTGATAGCCGTTGTCTTGCAGCGCCTGCATCAGGCGCACACACAGATCGTCGATGGCTTCGATGGCATCGGCGCGCGTGACCACGGCGCGACCGGCGATGCGCGCCAACGCGCTGTCGACATTGAGGCGCTGCCCCTTGTTCTCCAGCAGCATGTCGAGCCTGAGCCCGAACAGGCGCGCCATTTCTTCCTGCAAGCCGGGGATGTCCTGGTTCGGCAAACGCGTGAGCGACACCAGCATGTCGGGCATCTGCGTTGCATCGGGCGCGCGACCGAGGATATGCAGGCCGTCGCGGATCTGCGCGGCGCCGAGTTCGCACAGATAGCCGTCAAGGTCTTCGATCAGATGGGCGACGTCGGAGCCGCCCATGCCGCTCAACGCCTCGGGCAGTTCGCCGTCGTGGCTGTGGTCGTGCGGATGGTCATGGTCATGATGATCGTGTCCATGCGCATGTCCGTGATGATGGTGATGACCGTGCTCGTCATCATGGTCGTGATCATGATGGAGCAGCTTCATCTGCAGATCGCTGTCGAGGTTGGTCTGCTTGACCAGCTCCCAGATCTGCTGCTGCAACAGCGGCAACTTGGCCGGATCCAGCACTTCGACCTGGTAGTACTCGTCGACCAGCTGCGTCAGTTGCGCCAGCGCGCCGTAGCTGTCGGCAGTGGTCATCGGCGGCGTCAGGTGATCGACCACGACTGCGTGGCCGCGTCGCTTGGCCTGCGAGCCCTCGCCCGGATCGTTGATGATGAAGGGATAGAACAGCGGCATGTCGCCCAGCAGCGCATCGGGGAAGCAGTTCTCCGACAAGCCGACGCCCTTGCCCGGCAGCCATTCCAGCGTGCCGTGCTTGCCGACGTGGACGATCGCGTCCGCCCCCCATTCGTCGCTGAGCCAGCGATATAGCCCGTAGTAATGATGCGTCGGCGGCAGATCGGGCTGGTGATAGATCGCATCCGGATCCATGCCGTATCCACGCGGCGGTTGCAAGGCGACGAAGGCATTGCCCAACTCGACGCCGGCGAACGCCAACTGGTTGTCGTGGACGTAGGCGACGCCGGGCGCGGCGCCCCATTGCGCTTCTATTTTTTGCTGCAAGACTTGCGGCAACTCTGCAAACCATTCGGCGTAGCGCTCTGCCGATACGCGGCCGACGGCGTGCTGCAATTGCTCGCTGGTGAGATAGGTATTGTCGTAGGAACAGCGGTCGACCAGCGTATGGATCAACGCACTGCCGCTCTCGGGCAGGTCGCCGATGGCGTAGCCGGCGTCGCGCATGGCTTCGAGGATACGCATCAGCGAGGCCGGCGCGTCCAGGCCGACGGCGTTGCCGATCTGCGAGGCCTTGCTGTTGGAGTTGGTGAAGATGAAGGCGATGCGCTTGTCGGCATTGTCGAGCGCGCGCAAACGGGCGAAACGCGCCGCCAGTCCGGCAATGCGTTCGACGCGATCGGCCACCGGGTGGAATTCCACCACGTCGCCCGATAATCCCGCAGCCTGCGCCTTGAACGAGAGCGGCACGCTGATGATGCGGCCGTCGAACTCGGGCAGCACCACGTTCATGGCGGCGTCGAGCGGATTCATGCCGCGCGTGGAGATTTCCCACTGATCCTGCGTCATGCCGCTGGTCATGGCTTGCAGCACGGGCACGTTGAGTTTTTCCAGCACCGACACCGACCAGCCGGCGGGCGTCGGGCCGCCCGGCGTGATTTCGCCCATGGCGAAGGAGGTGGTGTTGATCAGTACATCCACATGCGCGCCTTGTTCGCCGGCGAAGTAACTCAGCGCGGCGGGCAAATCGGAATCCGCCGCTGAGGTGCGCAACGACGCCGTGAAGATCGGCAGAACGTCCATGCCGCGCTGCTCCAGCGCCGTCACCAGCGCATCGACGAAGCGCGTGTTGCCGCTCATCC
The DNA here is from genome assembly GCF_000282135.1 of Herbaspirillum sp. CF444. GTDB lineage: Bacteria > Pseudomonadota > Gammaproteobacteria > Burkholderiales > Burkholderiaceae_D > Herbaspirillum. The sequence continues at coordinate 12,015 of NZ_AKJW01000065.1, read as the reverse complement.
AGTGGGCACGATAGAAGATGATGCCGACGGCCGGTTTGCGACGGCTCGCTACGTCAATCCGCAAGCGCAACCAGTCGGCAATGCCGGCATCCTGTTCCAGATCCGGATGGTAAATACCGTGATCGGGCAAGGCCACTGCCGGGTCATAAGCAAAGCCGGTCAGCAGCAATCGATCCGAGACGAAACGCAGAAACTGCGCCAGGTTGACGCTGCCGCCGCCGTGAAAATACGCCAGCGCCTCGCGCAGCACATCGGCCGGCACGGTCGACACCGCCGCCAGTTCGGCATCAGGTTCGCCGGCGCCGCTCAGTGCGATCAAATGGCGTCCCTGGCCTTGCGCATGACGCAGCAATTCGGCAAAACCGGCCACGCTGCCCAGACGCCCGAGGATGCGCAGCACGATGATGTCGGCGTCGGCCAGCTCGTTCTGCAGCAGCTCGCTCATGCGTGTTTCGTTTTCCACGCCTTGCAGGTTGATGCCTATCGTTGTCGGGAAATCTCCCGGCAATTGCGTCAATGCGTGATTGAGGATCGCCAGATCGGTGGACGCATGCGTCAGCACGGCAATGCGTGCGGATGGTGTAGTGACGACTTCGACTTGTGTTGCCTGGTCAGACATTTTCTGCTTCCTCGGGATGGACGTCGCCGCTGCCGAGGCGGTGGAAAATCAGGTCGGTGACTTCTTGCCCGCCTTCGAGATGCTCGACCACCACGCGTTCAATCGCGGCGGCATCCTCGCAGCGGTACCAGACGCCTTCCGGGTACACCACCACGACCGGCGCCTGCGCCTTGCAGGCGACCATGCAATGGGTACGCGTGCGCTTGACGCGCAACTCCGGACGCGCATCGATCTGCTCGCCGAGGACGGCGAACATGGCTTCGGCCAGCACGCCGTTTTCGGTGCAGCGCGGCCCGGTGCACATCAGGACGTGCCGGTGGTGGGTTCTCATAGCATTTCTTTACTGGCTAAAATGCCGATCCGGCCCTCAAGGTCAAGGGCCGGATCGGCATCAACAATTCCAGCCCGGAATTCAGGCGAATTTTTTATAGAAGTAACCGGTCAGCCCGCCCAGCGTCACCCAGAACAAGCCGTTGGCCAAGGCCGTGGCGTGGATGAACGCCTGCGCCAGTTCTTCCGGAGCGGCGCTGCCGTGCACGGCCGGATGCGGCGCGCCGATGACGTGCGGCACGATCAGCAGGGCCACCCCCAGCAACTTCAGCGCCCAGTGACGCGCATATACGCCCAGCCCCAACCCGGCGGCGGTCATGCCTGCCGTCATTACCCACCAGAGTTGACGCGCATGCAGAGGCGCCGCCATGGTGCCCGGTACTTCAGGCGGCAGGCCCAAGGAAGGCGCAACGAAGAACACCAGATAACCCGCCACGCCCCACAGCAAACCGGAACGCCATGTCACCTGCTTGCCGCTGATCACGATCGCCGCCGCGAGGAACAGGCCGAAACCGATGGCCATGCTGATGTTGGCCAGCACGGTGTAGGCGGTGCGTTCGAAGCCGTTGGCCGGCTCCCACTCTTCGCCTTCGTGTTCATGCTCATGCGCTTCTGCTGGTGCGCCGGCGGCAGGCGTTGCCGCTGCATGAGCTTGCTCATGCGCCTTGGCGGCAGCCGCTTCTTCGTAGACCTCCGCCTGGAGGATGATTTTGGAGACTTGCAACTGCTGCACGCCGGTCAGCAAGATGCCGGCACAAGCGCCGGCCAACAGGACGGTGGAGGCGATCCGCCGCAATACCGCGAGATTCATCATTACATTGTTCCGCTGAATATTTTTCTTAGTGGCAGGGAAAACCTGCCGAATGGCGACCGTCATGCGCGGCGTTGTGCAGCTCCACTGCGGAGGCAAAACCTGCGGCGTAGATCAGGCCGGCGCCCAGCACTACTGCGGCAATGCCCGGCAAAATGCGGTCGCGCCACAGGCTGGAGCCGGTGCTGGAATCGATAGTGCTGGTGTCGTTGGCGGATGCGCCGGTGATGAGAGCCATGTGTTTTCCTTCGAATAAGCGTTGAAGCCTGATTGGAACAAACCGGTAGCGGCGCCGAAACAGCGCATATAACGGAAACGTCACGAAGGAAAACGAGAAAACCACGCGGGTGCGGGAAAAACATGCAAGCCGGGAAGCAGTCCGTCGATCGCCCTCCGCGATGCAAAACAAGTCTTTGCCGAGGGCCGGTCTCCGGGCTTGCGAAGGGTTCGCGGCGAGAATGATCCGACCGGAACCGGAAGCTGCGCCTTCCCATGCCGTGTTGAGAACACGCAGGCACAGTGGCTGGATGCAGATTCGCTGATTCGCTTACCGTTGCGGGGGCAGCGCCGGACTGATTTCCAGATCGATGAACTGCATGAACTGGAACAACGCACCGGCTTCCCGATTAAATCCGGCGAAAGAAAATACGCCGGATACCCAAGGCAATGCTACCCCCGCAGTATAGGTGCGCAGAGGGATTCTGGCAACCCGGAAGGCCCGTAAAACCGCGCCGAAATCGGTCTGAAATCGGTGCTTCCATGGCCGGGAAATGCAATGATCGCGGCGGCTCCGGCGCGATCAACATCGACCGATGACGGCGTTTTAGTTGGCGTTGGGGCCTTTTGCGACCTTTTGGGGCGGTTCCGGTGTCAGATTGATCGGATCGCTGGCCGGAAAAGTATCTTCCAGCGCGTCGTCCAAGGCGCGGTCGCGCTTGATTTTCTTGGCGTCTTTGACGCTGTCCGTCTGTTTTTCCAGTTCGCGCTCATCCGCGGCGACGATATCTTCGCCGCTGTCGTTGTCGCTTGCCACCTGTCCGACCGACTCCGGCGTTTCGAGTGCACGGTCGCGGCGGCCGCGCTCCATCGAGTCGCGTTCGCCGGTGCCGGTGGAATCGCTGTCGGCTTCGGTGGCGACATTCGTCATGTCGCTGCCGCTATCGGAGGTGTCGCTGGGTCCTAGCGCGTGGTTGTCGTGACCTTTGCCGAGCTGGCGATCCGAGATCGGCAAGACGTCGGGATCGAGTGTGCTGTTAGCCATAATGACTCCTTGTTGAATCGCGTAAAACAAGTACCTGCATCAAAAACCCGCCATTTTCAGCGGCGGCTCGGCGGGATCGACGTCGGGAACGTCCGGCTCGGTCGGATTGAGCGGCGGGTCCTGCACCGGGTTGTATTCATCGGGCGGAATATCCTTGGGCGGCGGCGCGGTCGGCGGAATGTCTTGCGGCGTATGCATGCGTGCGGCTCCTTGCTGTAGAACGCATCTCGCGATGATTAATGGTTCCAGGTTCATTGCGGATGCTGATGCGGAATCGGATCCTGTGGCGGAGTCGGATCGAGCGGCGGCACTTCGACCGGAGGAATGTCTTGAGGTTTGTGCATGGAATGTCCTTTTTGACGCAACAAAGGTGACGCAAAAAAGCGCACGCCGACGAAGCCGCCGGCGAGGCCGCGACACAACATCAGGCTACGCGCTCAGGCGCGCGCTGCGTATAGGACAAACACTTTTTCGGACTTCATCAACTCTTACGCCGCAGCCACAAGGGATACGGCGCAAGGTTATGAAAGAGACAAAAAAACAGGGACGATCAGGCAAGCGCGGCAGAAATCATCGGCGCCGCGCGATGGGGATGATGGGACAGGGCCGAAGCGGCATGTGCGGCCGGCAAGGTGTTCAAACCGGTTTCCGTTTCGCTTATTTCGTGCAAGTCGGCCGGCTCTTCGCCGACACGGAAGGCGCTGACGGCATCCCACAGCTTGTGCGCCTGCTCCTGCATGTCGGCCGTCGCCACTGCGGCCTGCGCCACCAGCGTGGCGTTGGTGCGCGTGACCGAGTCGATCTGCGTAATGGCCTGATTGAGGTCGGCGATGCCGTGGCTCTGGGTGTCGCTGGCGGCGGCGATTTCATCCATGATGCCGACGACGTGCTCGACCGAGTCGACGATTTCGCGCATGGTCTGGCCGGCGTCGTTGACCTGGCGGCTGCCGGCGTCGATGCGTTCGACGGAGTCGCCGATCAGCACCTTGATTTCCTTGGCGGCGGCGGCGCTGCGCATGGCCAGCTGGCGCACTTCTGTTGCCACCACGGCGAAGCCGCGCCCCGTTTCGCCCGCCCTCGCCGCCTCAACCGCGGCGTTCAGCGCCAGGATATTGGTCTGGAAAGCGATGCCGTCGATGACCGAAATGATGTCCACCACCTTGCGCGAGCTGTCCTTGATCGCCGTCATGGTGCCGACCACCGACGACACGATGTCACCGCCGCGCGACGCCACGGCGGCGGCCGATTGCGCGAGACGATTGGCTTCGCCGATCTGCTGCGCATTGCGGCTGACGATGCCGGTCAGCTCCGCCATGGCGCCGGCGGTTTGCTGCAACGAACCGGCCTGCGCCTCGGTGCGCGCCGCCAGGTCCGTGTTGCCGGCGGCGTTTTGTTGCGAGACGCGGAAGATGCTCTGGGTGCCGTCGCGCACCTCGCTGACGGTTTGCAGCAAGCTCTGGTTCATGCGGCCCAGCGCGGCGAGCAGTTGCCCGGTTTCATCCTTGCCGCCTGCGGCGATGTGCGCCGTCAGATCGCCCGCCGCGACCCGGCTGGCAAGATCCACCGCATCATTGAGCGGACGCGTGATGCTGCGATTGAGGCGCCACGCCACCAGCACCGCCAACAGCATGGCGATGCCGCAGATGACGATGGTCGCCATGGTGGTCTGCCTGCCGCTGGCGGCGAAGTCGTCGAGATCGCGCTGGATCTGCCCCTGCTCCAGCTTGACCAGCTTGTCGATGGCTTCGAGCCACTGATTTTGCAGCGGCGCGACTTCGGTGTTGAGCAACTTGGTCGCCTGCCCGGCGTTGAAGCCGGCGGCAAATTCTTCCGCCTGTTTGATGAATGGTTCGCTGCGGCGATCGTAGCCGTCCATGTCGTTGATGATGGCCTGCTCTTCCATGCTCACGCCGCTCTTGAGCAAATTGGCCTGATTGATGCGGTAGTTTTTACGCTCGATGCCGATGCGCGCCATCTCCTTTTGCATGGCGTTGAGATCCGTCAGCGTCGCCACGTTGCGCGCAGCCTGCCCCTGGCGGAACAGGCTCTGGCGCATCAGCGCGGCGATCTCGGATTTGCCGTTGGTATGGCTCAGGGCCGCAGCCAGTTGCTGCTGGGCCCGGTGCGCCGACACGCCTGCCAGCGCGGTCACGGCCGCCATCAATACCAAAATGACGCCGAAGCAAAGCGACAAGCGCTGGCCGATCCGAAGGCGGGAAAATGTCATGCGGGAATCTCCTGTTCTGTGCCGGGCCGGAAGTTTTTGGAATTGCGTCCCAAACAATTTCAACGACCATATTTTATGTAGTTTTACTATATTTTTTGATTATTCTGGCACAGAGATGGCTTTGCTTCTAGCTTTTTCGCTGATTGGAGCGTTTTTCAGGGGATGGAGAGATATCTCAAAGTAAAAAATGTTGATGTAGTAAATGTAGTTTTATTACTTCAAGACTAGGATTGTCCGGAAGATTTGGCGCGTTTGCGCCAATACAGATGCATGAGCGGCGCCGAAGAGATGCCGTGCAGCAAAATCGACAGCGCCAGCACCGTCAGCACGTCCTGCGCAATGCGCAGGTTGAGCTTGTCGTGCCAGAACTGCAGCGCGAAACAGAGGTAATACAGCGAACCGACGCCGCGGATGCCGAACCAGGCAATCAGCCAGCGGTGCGAAGTGTCGGTATCGGATCCGAGCAAGCCGAGCCCGACCGCAATCGGCCTGACGACGAAGAACAGCAAACCGGCAATCAGGACGCCCTCGCCCGACAGGCCGAACTCGGACAACAGGACACCCATCAGCAGCACCATGAAGAATTCGGCGAAATGCTCCAGTTGCTGATTGAAGCCGAGCACGGTCTCGGTCAGGTAGACCGGCGCCTGCTCGGGATGCACGGCGGCGGATTTGCCGCTTCCCTCGGCAGCGGCGATCAGCTCTCCCGCCGGCTTGTTGCCGCTGCTGGCCGACTCCACCTGGCGCATCGCCAGGCCGGCGGCAAACACCGACAGGAAGCCGATGCCATGCACCAGCTCGGCGACGCCATACGACAACATGATGATGCCGATGGCCATGAACTCTTCCATCCCCAACGCCAGACCGAAGCGTTGCCGCGCATACAGCACCAAACGCGACATCGTCCACCCCGCCAATGCGCCGCAGCCGATGCCGGCAACCACGCCCCACGCCACGAACCAGCCGAAGTGATTCACCTGCGCGACCTCGTTCGTCACGCCGAGCCACATCAACGCCAGAATCACGAAGGGAAGCGCACTGCCGTCATTCAGACCGCCCTCGCCGCTCAGGCTGAAACGCAATTGATCGGGGTCGTCGACGTTTTTGACCTGCACGTCCGAGGCCAGCACAGGATCGGTCGGCGCCAGGATGGCGCTCAGCAGCATCGCTACGGCAAACGGCATATTGAACAAAAAACTGATGCAGATCGCCAGCAAAGGCACCGTGATCAACATCGACAGCACGCCGAGGCGCAGCGGCAACCACCACAGGCGGCTGCCGTCGCCGCGAAACGCCACGCGCAACTTGAGCCCGACCGTGAATAGCGACAGCAGCAAGGCCACGCGCGTGATGACCGTCAACACATCGGCGTGCGCGCGCAGATCGATATGGATCAAACCGGTGCCGGCCGGACCCAGCAGCCAGCCTATCGGCAGATACAACATGGCGGCATTGAACGGCAAGCGTTCCAGCACCGACTCAAGGAACACCATGAAAGTCAGCAGTACGCCAGCGATCAGAAAATAAACGGTGGGGATGTCGATGAGTGGTCTCCGGCGGGCAGGAACACGGCGCTGAGCCAAATGAAACGGCAGCCGACAAGCGAATGCCAGCTGCCGGAAACGAGATGAAGAATCCGAAAGGAAAGCCTGGCGCCACCGGGGTCGCCACCGACTCGCAACTGCGATCAGTGGACTTCAGTGACGCCTAATGCTGCTCGGATCCGCTTCCGTCTTTCTTGCGCGGCATCAGTCCGTCGTCGGCATTGGCGCCGGGATCTTCGGTGCCGTCAGGTTCTGGCTCCAGAGTAGTCTGCTCGACTACCGGCGGCCTGATTTTTTCTTTAACGACAGGCGGCACAGAAATGGAGCGCAACAATTCCGCCGACGCCGCCGGCAATTCGCCGGCATGCGCAGATACGTCGCGGGCTGTCTGGCCGGAACCGGTTTCCACATAGTTGTCGTCGCGCGCATCGGATTCATCGCCGGTCAGGTCGCCGCCGGCCTGCTGGTCGGTAAAGCGCGGATTGCCCTGATACATGGGACGTCCGAGCGGATCCGCATAGGGTCTGGCCGGCGCCGTTTCCTGCACGTCTTTCTGTACATGCGAGGCCTGCTGTCCCTGCTGCTGTTTTTGCGTCATGGGCATGCTGTTCTCCTTGCCTGGGTTCTTGTCGTCATGCGACGCCGCCGACGACGATTCCGGTCCGTGCCGCTCGCTCTGCGCTTGCGTCACGGCATGCAGGATCATGCTGTCGGCAAACATGCTGGAGCCGCCCGGCGATGCATCAGTGCTTGCGGCCGGAGCCGGATTTGCGACCGCCCCCGGAAATTTTGTTCTCCGTCGCCCAGGCGCGTCGCTCGGCCTCCTTGTGGCTGACGCCGCGCTTTTCGTAGCCCTCTTCGATGTGGGCCACCTGACGCTTCTGCTTGTCGGTGTAGGAAGATTTATCGCCTCTTGGCATGATGTTCTCCTGCTCAATTGCTGCTCAAAAACAAATCACAGCTTCATCATAGGCAGGACGGGCTTGCATGCCAGCAGGACAGGCACTTATTCAGGCGTAGGAGGAACGGGAATGAAACGGCAGACGGCGGCCGGGACGAAAACCTCATGCCGCCTGAAAAGAATGCATTGAATTCAGAGCAAAATCAGCTTGCTCCACCCGCCAGCGCATCGGTCACGATTTGCTGCGCTTCGGCAAAAATGTTGTTGAGATGCGTCTCGTCGCGGAAGCTCTCGGCATAGATTTTATAAATGTTTTCCGTGCCGGACGGACGCGCCGCGAACCAGCCGTTGTCGCTGATGATCTTCACGCCGCCGAAGGCCTTGTCGTTGGCCGGCGCCGTTGTCCGAATCTGGCGAATCTTTTCACCCGCCAGCTCGGTCGAGCGCACGTTGTCGGAAGACAGGCCCGACAGCAATTTTTTCTGCTCGGGCGTTGCCGCAGCTTCAATGCGACCGTTGCACGGCAAGCCCAGTTGCTCCGTCAGACTTTGGTAAATCTCGCCGGGATCGCGTCCGGTGCGCGCCGTCATTTCCGCCGCCAGCAGCGCGGCGGTGATGCCGTCCTTGTCGGTGCTCCAGGGCGTGCCGTCGAATCGCAGGAACGAAGCGCCGGCGCTTTCTTCGCAGCCGAAGCCGAGGCTGCCGTCTTGCAGGCCGTCCACGAACCATTTGAAGCCGATCGGCATTTCCTGCAGCGGCCGCCGCAGTTGCGCCGCCACGCGATCGATCATCTGGCTGCTCACCAGCGTCTTGCCGACGCCGGTCTCCGCGCGCCATTCCGGACGATGCTGGAACAGATAGGAAACCGCTGCCGAGAGGTAATGGTTCGACGGCATCAGGCCGGCGCTCCTGGTGACGATGCCATGGCGATCGTGGTCGGTGTCGCAGGCGAAGGCGATGTCGAATTTGTCCTTGAGCGAAATCAGTTCGCGCATCGCATATTGCGACGACGGATCCATGCGGATCTGCGCATCCCAGTCGAGCGGCACAAAACGGAACGTCGGGTCGACTTCGCGATTGACGACTTCCAGCTTGAGGTCGTAGCGGTCCGCAATCGCCCCCCAGTAATGCACGCCCGCGCCGCCCAGCGGATCGACGCCGATGCTGACGCCGGCGTCGCGGATCGCGGCCAGGTCGATGATGCCGGGCAAATCGTCGATGTAGGTTTCAAGGAAATCGTACTGGTGCGTGCTCGACGCGCGCAAGGCACGCTCGAAGGGAATGCGTTTGACGTTGCGCGCGACGTCGCGCAAGAAAACGTTGGCGCGTTTCTCTATCCAGTTGGTGACATTGGTGTCGGCCGGACCGCCGTTGGGCGTGTTGTATTTGAAGCCGCCGTTGTCGGGCGGATTGTGCGACGGCGTGATTACGATGCCGTCCGCCAGCGCGGAAGGATGCGCTCGATTGTGCATCAGGATCGCATGCGACACCGCGGGTGTCGGCGTGTAAGGCGAACCGCGCGCGATCATGGTCTGCACGCCGTTGGCGGCAAGCACCTCCAGCGCGCTGGAAAAAGCCGGCACCGACAAGGCATGCGTATCGATGCCCAGGAACAGAGGACCGGTAATGCCGTTTGCGGCACGGTAATCGCAGATGGCTTGCGTGATCGCCAGCACATGCCATTCGTTGAAGCTGCACGCGAGCGAACTGCCGCGATGACCGGACGTGCCGAAGGCCACCTGATGCCCGGCGATTCCCGCATCGGGATGCAGGCTGTAATAGCTGCTGACCAGCACAGGCAGATTAACCAGGGAAGACGTTGCGGCGCGTTGGCCGGCCAGGGGGCTGATGCTGCTCATGTTTTATCGTTTGCCTGCTGTTTCTGCTGTTGCTGGGGGTAAAGACAAGAAGACGGCGCGGCAGCATCCATGCACTGCCGTGCCGTCATCAATGAAGGATGCCCGCTATTGTAAGCGCGGGCGGCAATGAAGGCTATGCCATCTCCGGTGCCGATACGGCGTAGCCGGATTCACGCAATCTGTTGCGTCTCGCCTTGTTGGCGGCGGCCAGCTCCTGCAAGGACATGGCGCGCTGCTCCGAATAGCTTTGAGCCACGCTGCTCGGCTCTATCGTCGCCAGCGTCTGCGCCAGCCGCGGATAGAGATTGGCGCGTCGCTGCTGGTTCTCGGCGGCCAGTTGCGCTTTGAGATCTTCCGTCAATACGTGCGGCTGGCTGGGCTGATACGGCTGCGGCACGCTGCTTGCCGCGCGCGCAGTCTGCGCCGATTGTATCGACTCGGCCGATATCCCGGAGGAATGGACGGACCTGGGTCTGTCGCTATGTGCTGTGGTCTGCATGATCTTCACTCCCGCAATGAAGGAATCTTCTGCATGAATTTAAATGTACACGAGATCTTGAAAAGGAACGATAGATGAGTGACAACGTTCGTTTCCGCTTGGCTGTACGCGCTTTTTAAAATGTGGTAACAGCCAATTTTCCGGATGGAAAGGAAGGACGCAAAAACGCCCTCCCGTTCACATCGCTACAGCGGCTACGCTCGCCGGATGAGCCGCAAGATCAGGAGCAGGACTACTGCGCCGATGGTGGCGGTAACAATGGAGGCCGCCATGCCGCCGCCGACACCGACGCCAAACAGGCCGGCCAGCCAACCGCCGATAAATGCGCCGACGATGCCGACCAGGATGTCGACCAGCAGGCCGAAGCCGCCGCCCTTGACGAGTACGCCCGCCAGCCAGCCTGCGATGGCGCCGATGACCAGCCAGGCAATGATTCCGTGAGACATGATGTTCCTTTCAGTTTATTTTTTTCGAACACCGCCGGAGTGCGCGGTTGGAAGAATCTTATTTGCCGTCGCCGCTCCGCCATATCGGACAGCGGCCAATTCCCTTGTAGGACAAGCGGCAAGTCGGACCGGCATGCGCCTTGCAGGGGAATTTCCACCCCGTCCCACGCCTCTCCGATTCCTACAAATCAAAAGGAATGTTTCCTACAGCCAAAGGCATGCACATTTTTTTAAGCTGGCAATGACCAATCACCGAGGAAACTCATGAAAAAACTCACGAAAGCCGTCTTCCCCGTCGCGGGCCTCGGCAGCCGCTTTTTGCCGGCGACCAAAGCGCAGCCGAAAGAGATGCTGCCCATCGTCGACAAGCCGTTGATCCAGTACGCCGTAGAAGAAGCCGTCGAGGCCGGCATTACCGAAATAATCTTCATCACCGGCCGCAACAAACGCGCCATTGAAGACCATTTCGATAAGGCCTATGAACTGGAGACCGAACTGGAAGCCGCCGGCAAGACCAAGCTGCTGGAGTTCGCCCGCAACGTGATTCCCAAGCACATCAATTGCGTCTACATCCGCCAGTCTTCTCCGCTGGGCCTCGGCCATGCCGTGCTGTGCGCGAAATCGCTGGTGGGCGACGAACCGTTTGCCGTCGTGCTGGCCGATGACTTCATGGACGCGCCGGAGAACGGCAAGAACGTGCTCGGACAAATGATCGACGTCTTCGAACAGGAACAGAAGAGCCTGCTGGCGGTGCAAGACGTGCCGCGCAGCGACACCAGGCAATACGGCATCGTCAGCACCGATGCCGACGGTCCGTACAGCGATCGCCTGGACGTCATCAGCGGCATCGTCGAAAAACCGGCGCCCGACCTTGCGCCGTCGACGCTGGCCGTGGTCGGTCGCTATGTCCTGACGCCGGCGATCTTCGACCGGCTCGAAAACATCGGCAAGGGCGCCGGCGGAGAAATCCAGCTGACCGACGGCATCGCCGATCTGATGCAAAGCGAGACCGTGCTGGCGTACCGCTACGACGGCCGGCGCTACGACTGCGGCTCCAAGCTCGGCTACCTCAAGGCGACGGTCGCCATGGGCGCCAAACATGCCGAAGTCGGCAAGGAATTTTCCGCCTACCTGCGCGAAGTCCATGAGACCGATGAAGAAGCGGCGCAAGTGCAACAGGCGCCGGTGCGCCTGGACAAGATCGCCTGAATACCCTGCGATCCGGCGCGTGGCGGAAACAATGTGACGCGCCGTGCGTTCATCCGTCGATTAAATCTGTCGATTGACGATTCAAGCGTAGTAGCCCCCAGCAGTTGCAGTTTTCATTCCCCCTCTTGGCCTGTCCGCCGTCACTGCAAAGATGACGGGGACAGGTCTCTTTTTCCCTTCCCGGCCGTGCTTCTGGCAAATAGAACTCATTTCATAAATAGGCGTGAGTGCGAGCTTGCCCTGTTTGGGATGAAGTGCAAGGCGCGAATCGGGGTCAAGACTGGGCGTCTTGACCCCGATTCGTAACGC
>NZ_AKJW01000064.1 GCF_000282135.1 Herbaspirillum sp. CF444 | reverse complement strand
CAGGCCCATCCCTGACGGGATGGGCCTGATTTTCCGACAAACAAGAACAACAAATTATTGGTTCTTAAACGTCGGCTGACGTTTTTCCAGGAAGGCTTTCATGCCTTCTGTCTGATCTTCCGTGGCAAAGCAGCTGTAGAACATTGCGCGTTCATATTTGATGCCTTCGGACAGCGTCGATTCATACGCACGATTCACCGAGTCCTTGACCATCGCAACCACAGGCTGCGACATGTCGGCAATCGTGATGGCCGCGGCCAGCGCCTCGTCCATCAGCTTGTCGGCGGCAACGACGCGGGACACCAAGCCTGCGCGCTCGGCTTCCTGCGCATCCATCATGCGGCCGGTCAGGCACAAGTCCATTGCCTTCGCCTTCGAAACAGCACGCGGCAGGCGCTGCGTACCGCCTGCGCCGGGAACGATGCCCAGCTTCACTTCCGGCTGGCCGAACTTGGCGGTATCAGCCGCAATAATGAAATCGCACATCATGGCCAGCTCGCAGCCGCCGCCAAGGGCGTAACCCGCTACTGCGGCAATCACCGGCTTGCGCACGCGGCGAATGGTTTCCCAGTTGCGCGTGATGAACTCGCCCTTGAACACATCCATATAGTTATAGCCGGCCATCACGCTGATGTCGGCGCCGGCGGCGAATGCCTTCTCGCTGCCGGTGATGATGATGCAGCCCAGCGCTTCGTCCGCGTCGAACGCCAGCAGCGCCTCGCCCAACTCGGTCATCAACAGATCGTCCAGGGCATTGAGCGCCTTGGGGCGATTGAGGCGGATCACGCCGACTTTGCCTTGCGTCTCGGTCAAAATGTTTTCGTAGCTCATCTGGTCTCCTCTACATATGGGGATAGCACGGAAGTGAAATATTCTTGCTTCGCTGATTGTACCGCCAATGAAACTTGCGCAAGATCAAAGGGCGGCGAGGAATTTGTTCGCGCGGTCGAGGTCTGAGCCTATACTGAGAGTACCCCCTTCACCACAACAAAGGAGGATCACATGTTCAAGACCATTCTTGTACCAACGGATGGATCGGAGCGCTCGGACAAGGCTATCGCCAACGCCATCGACTACGCGCAGCACTGCAAATCCAGGATCATCGGCATTTCAGTCGCAGAACCCTATCCCTTCTCGCCATTGGCCGAAAGCTCCATGGCGATCGATCCCGGCATCTATGAAGAGAACGTCCGCACTCTCGCCGAACAAAACGTGAAGAAAATCGCCGACGCCGCCCAGGCTGCCGGCGTAGACTGCGAAACGACAACCGTCCTGTCGTTCGCCCCGGACGAAGAAATCGTCAACGCCGCCAAGAAATTCAATTGCGACGTGATTTTCATGGCGTCCCACGGGCGCAGCGGCCTGAGCAGATTGTTTCTCGGAAGCAAGACGCAGAAGGTGCTCGCGCACTCTTCCGTCCCCGTCCTGGTCCTGCGCTGATCGCCCCCCCCCTATCTTCCGCCCATAAGAAAACCCGGCTTGCCTTTATAAGACAAGCCGGGTTTTCTCTATCTTGCGAGCACAACCTCAGGGATTGGGCAGCAACACCCACATCATCCCGCGCTGCTTCATCGCCCCGGCCTTTTCGCCGGCTTCATTGCCAAACCCCCAGAAATAATCCGCCCGCACCGCGCCGCGAATCGCACCGCCCGTATCTTGCGCCAACACCAGGCGCTGCAAAGGCGCATCGCTGTTCGGCTGCGTCGTCGCCAAAAATACCGGCGCGCCCAGCGGAATATACTGGCGGTCAACGGCAATCGAGCGCTGGCCGGTCAGCGGCAAACCCATCGCGCCGTTCGGCCCCTTCGACGGATCCGCAATCTTTTCTTCCTTGAAGAAAATATAGCTGGGATTCACGTTCAACAGTTCGTTCTGGCGTGACGGATTGGCGATCACCCAGGCTTTGATGCCTTGCGCCGACGCCTGCGACAGCGTCATCTCTCCCTTGTCGACGAGATAGCGGCCAATCGACTTGTAGGGATAGCCGTTCTGGTCGGCATAGGCCAGACGCACGGTCTCCTGAGATCCCTCCAGAATCACGCGACCGGAGCCTTGCACCTGCAGGAAAAAAGCCTCCACGGGATCATCCACCCAGACCAGCTCCTTGCCGTTCAAGGCTCCCGACTGCAGCAGCTCGGCGCGCGAGAAATAAGGAACGACCTTGTTGCCGACCACGCGGCCGCGCAGGCGCATGTTTTTCAATTCCGGATAAAGACTCGCCAGATCGATCGTCAGCAAATCATCCGGCGCCTTATATAGAGGCGTCTGATACGGGCCGCCGCGTTTGCGCGATCCCCGCAGCAACGGTTCGTAATAGCCGGTGACCAGACCGGTATCGCTGCCGTCCGGATTGAATACCTTGTAAGGCGTGAAACCGGACTCAAAGAACGCGCGGATGGCGCCTTCGTCGTTGGCATTGACCTGGCGTGCGGTGGTACACGCGTTTTTCCACTCCGGGCGGCGAACCAGCGTCTGGCAGGAAGTCAGGAAAGCCGGCCAGGCTTCGCGCACCTCATCGCGATCCCAGCCCGGCATGGCGTCAAACGTGCTTCTTTGCAGCGTCTGCGCCTGGGTTTCTGGAAGAACCGGCGTTGTCGGCTTGCCGGGAACGGTCGGCTGCGTCACAGGTGGGAGCGGACGCGTCGTCGTGCAAGCGGCCAGACATAAAGCGACGATGACGGCCAATGCGGGTAAACTGGTGCGATTGCTCTTTTGAATAAGTGACATTGAGGAAACGTGAAAATGTGGTGGTTAATACTCGAAGCCGGCGGCGCCTTCTTTATCTTCGTCTTCATCGTCTGGTGGACCATGTTTTCCGGACGCAAGCCGGATCAATCCGTTCAGACAAAAAATCCAGGCGATAAAAAAGACAACAATCAGGCTTGAACGCTTAGTGCAGCGTGCGTGGCAGCGACAGGATAAATTCCGGAACCTTCACGTCGAATTGTTCGCCATCCTCGGCGACGCAAAAATATTCTCCGTGCATCGAACCTTGCGGCGTCTTCAGCGACGTCCCGCTGGTGTACTCGAACTGTTCCCCCGGTTGCAGGAACGGCTGATGCCCAACGACGCCCAGACCGCGCACCTCCTCGGTGTGGTTATTGGCGTCGGTGATGATCCAGTGGCGCGAAATCAGCTGGGCAGGCACCTGTCCGGTATTGACGATCGTGATCGCATAAGCAAACACATAATGTGAACGTGCCGGGTCGGATTGCTCTTCCAGGTACTGCGTCTTGACCGTCACCGTAAACTCATACGTCGCCATGCGGATTTCCTCGATTTTGTAAAAAGCCAAGCCCATTCCACACGAAAACAACCGCAAGTGCAAGGCTTGCAACAAAACCGGGGCACGGCGAACGGGTAAAATAGCGCATCTTTAATCGTACCATCGCCCTACCAGAGCCATATCGCCATGCCTACCTACCGTATCGCCCCCAGTATCCTGTCCGCCGATTTCGCCCGCCTGGGCGAAGAAGTCCGCAATGTCGTCGCTGCCGGCGCCGACATTATCCACTTCGACGTGATGGACAACCATTATGTTCCCAACCTGACGATCGGCCCGCTGGTGTGTGAAGCCATCCGCCCGCACGTGCAGGTGCCGATCGACGTGCACCTGATGGTCAAACCGGTGGATCGCATCATTCCCGACTTCGCCAAGGCCGGCGCCAATATCATCACCTTCCACCCGGAAGGCTCGGAACACATCGACCGCTCGCTGCAACTGATCCGCGACAACGGCTGCAAGGCCGGCCTGGTGTTCAATCCCGGCACGCCGCTGCATTTCCTCGACCACGTGATGGACAAGATCGACATCATTCTGATCATGTCCGTCAATCCGGGCTTCGGCGGCCAGTCTTTCATTCCTGAAGCGCTGAAGAAGATCGCCGCCGTGCGCCGCCGTATCGACGAATCCGGCCGCAACATCATGCTGGAAGTCGACGGCGGCATCAAAATCGACAATATCGCCGCCGCGGCCAAGGCCGGCGCCGACACCTTCGTGGCCGGCTCCGCCATCTTCGGCAAGGCGGATTACAAGGCCGTGATCGACGCCATGCGCGGCGAACTGGCCAAATAATCGAAATAATCGTCCAAAGAAGATCCCATGCTCGACAACATCAAAGCCGCCATCATCGACCTCGACGGCACCATGCTCGACACCGCGCCGGATTTCCACGTCGCGGTCAACCGCATGCGCGCCGACCTGGGCCTGGGGCCGCTGGCGATGCAGACCATCGTCAATTTTGTCGGCAAGGGATCGGAAAACCTGATGCGCCGCGTACTGGCCGTCGATTACGACGAAGACGGTGTGGAACAGCGCTTCGAAGAAGCCCTCGCGTCCTATCAGGAGCATTACCTCGCCATCAACGGCGATTACGCCACGCTCTATCCGAACGTGATCGAAGGCCTGCAGGCGCTCAAGGCCAAGGGCCTGCGCCTGGCCTGCGTGACCAACAAACCGATTGCGTTCGCCCTGCCGCTGATGGACAAAAAAGGCCTGTATCCCTATTTCGACGTGATCTACGGCGGCGATTCCTTGCCGAAAAAGAAACCGGATCCGTTGCCTTTGCTGCAGGTTTGCGCAGATTTCGCCCTGCAACCGGCGCAAGTGGTCGCCATCGGCGATTCGTCCAACGACGCGCAAGCCGCGCGGGCCGCGGGTTGCCGGGTGCTGAACGTGCCCTACGGCTACAATCACGGCGAATCTATACACAACGTCGATTCCGATGGTATAGTTCCAACGCTGCTGGATGCAGCGCACCAAATTTCTTAAGCATTAGCGTAGTCATTATTATCTAAAGACCACTGACAAATGTTTCTCGACAAAAAACTCAACGCCAACAAATCAGCCGCCCCTGAGGCTTGGCTGTGGCGACGCTGGCAATCCTGGGCTAACTAACCCACGTCAGCTGCTGGCCGCTCCCGCTCTTCTTTTCCTCCCGCGACCAGCAAGTTTTTTGCAACACACCCCTGTTTAAAAATACTGCTTACTGTTATTAGGCGCGCGCTTGCCAGGACGCTTCAAGTCGTCCGGCAACCCGCAAGCCGTCTTACAATAGCGGTCCTGGAGAGAAACGATGACCGAACTCGAATTCAAATCGCTGGCCTCGCAAGGCTATAACCGCATTCCCTTGATCGCCGAAGCTTTCGCCGACCTGGAAACCCCGCTGACCCTTTACCTCAAACTGGCGCAAACCCAGCATGCCGGCAAGAACACCTTCCTGCTGGAATCGGTGGTCGGCGGCGAACGTTTCGGTCGCTATTCCTTCATCGGCCTGCCGGCCACGACCAAGCTGCGCAGCTTCGGCAACAAGATCGAAGTCCTGAAGAACGACAAGATCATCGAATCGCTTGAAGGCAACGCGCTCGAGTTCATCGCCGAATTCCAGTCGCGCTACAAGGTTGCTATCCGCCCCGGCATGCCGCGCTTCTGCGGCGGCCTGGCCGGCTACTTCGGCTACGACGCAGTGCGCTACATCGAAAAGCGCCTGGCCGACAGCGCGCCGAAAGACGATCTCGGTCTGCCCGACATCCAGTTGCTGGTCACCGAAGAACTGGCCGTCATCGATAATCTCTCCGGCAAGCTCTACCTCATCGTCTACACCGATCCGTCGCAACCGGAAGCCTTCAGCAAGGGCCGCCAACGCCTCAGGGACTTGCGCGCCATGCTGCGCCGCGCGGCCGATGCGCCGGTCACCAGCGGTTCGGTGCGTACCGAAACCGTCCGCGAATTCCCCAAGGACGAGTATCTGAAGGCCGTCGCCAAAGCCAAGGAATACGTCATGGCCGGCGACCTGATGCAAGTGCAGATCGGCCAGCGCCTGAAGAAATCCTATGTCGACTCGCCGCTGATGCTGTACCGCGCGCTGCGTTCGCTGAACCCGTCGCCGTACATGTACTTCTACAACTTCGGCGACATGCAGATCGTCGGCGCCTCGCCGGAAATCCTCGTCCGCAACGAAACCATCGGCCAGACTTCCGACGGCGAAGCGCAAAAGAAGATCACCATCCGTCCGCTGGCCGGCACCCGCCCACGCGGTTCGACCCCGGAACGCGACGCCCAGCTGGCAACCGAGCTGCTGGCCGATCCGAAAGAAATCGCCGAACACGTCATGCTGATCGACCTGGCGCGCAACGACATCGGCCGCATCGCCACCACCGGCAGCGTCAAGGTCACCGACCAGATGGTCATCGAAAAATATTCCCACGTGCAGCACATCGTCTCCAACGTCGAAGGCTTGCTCAAACCCGGCCTGTCGAATCTGGACGTATTGAAAGCCACCTTCCCTGCCGGCACGCTGTCGGGTGCGCCGAAAGTACGCGCGATGGAAATCATCGACGAACTCGAACCGACCAAGCGCGGCATCTACGGCGGCGCCTGCGGTTACCTGTCGTTCGGCGGCGAGATGGATGTCGCGATCGCGATCCGCACCGGCGTCATCAAGGACGGCACGCTGTACGTGCAGGCAGCGGCCGGCATCGTCGCCGACTCGGTGCCGGAAATGGAATGGGAAGAAACCGAAAACAAGGCGCGGGCTGTGCTGCGCGCTGCCGAACAAGTGCAAGACGGACTGGATGGAGAAATCTAAATGCTGCTGATGATCGACAACTACGATTCCTTCACCTACAACATCGTCCAGTATTTCGGCGAGCTCGGCGAAGAAGTGCTGACCATCCGCAATGATGAGATCACGCTAGCCGAAATCGAAAAACTCAATCCCGAACGCATCTGCCTGTCGCCCGGTCCCTGCAGCCCGAAGGAAGCCGGCATCTGCATCGACCTGCTCAAGCATTTCTCCGGCAAGCTGCCCATCCTCGGCGTCTGCCTCGGCCATCAGGCCATCGGCGAAGCCTTCGGCGGCAATGTCGTGCGCGCCAAGCAAGTCATGCATGGCAAGACATCGAAGATCGCCCACACCGGCGTCGGCGTTTTCAAGGACATCCCGAGCCCTTACACCGTGATCCGCTATCACTCGCTGGCCATCGAGCGCGCGTCGCTGCCCGATTGCCTCGAAGTCACCGCATGGACCGACGATGGTGAAATCATGGGCGTGCGCCACAAGGAATTCGATTTGCAGGGTGTGCAGTTCCACCCCGAATCGATCCTCTCCGAACACGGCCACGCCTTGCTGAAGAACTTCCTGACCGGCACCGCGCGCTCTTGAGCGCGGCCGGTCACATCACACCATTCGAGAAAAAGATCATGTCCATCACGCCACAAGAAGCCTTACTGCGCTGCATCGAGCACCGCGAAATTTTCCACGATGAAATGCTGACGCTGTTCCGCCAGATCATGAGCGGCGAAATGTCGCCCGTAATGATCGCCGCGCTCACCATGGGCCTGCGCGTCAAGAAAGAAAGCATCGGCGAAATCGCCGCCGCCGCGCAAGTCATGCGCGAGTTCGCCACCAAGGTGCCGATGGCCGACACCAGCAAGCTGCTCGACATCGTCGGCACCGGCGGCGACGGCGCGCACACCTTCAACATTTCCACCGCATCGATGTTCGTCGCCGCAGCAGCCGGCGCGCGCGTCGCCAAGCACGGCGGACGCAGCGTATCGTCGTCGTCGGGCAGCGCCGACGTGCTCGAAGCCCTCGGCGCCGACATCAACCTGCAGCCGGAACAAGTCGCGCAATCGATCGCCCAGACCGGCATCGGCTTCATGTTCGCCCCGAACCACCACGCGGCAATGAAACACGCCGCGCCGGTGCGCAAGGAACTCGGCGTACGCACCATCTTCAACATCCTCGGACCGCTGACCAACCCCGCCGGCGCGCCGAACATCCTGATGGGCGTGTTCCATCCGGATCTGGTCGGCATCCAGGTGCGCGTGCTGCAACGCCTGGGCGCGCAACACGCGATCGTGGTCTGGGGCCGCGACAACCTCGATGAAGTCACGCTGGGCGGCGCCACCATGATCGGCGAACTGGTCAACGGTGAAATCCGCGAATATGAAATCCATCCGGAAGACTTCGGCATGAGCATGTTCGCCAGCCGCAACCTGCAGGTCGCCAACGCCGCCGAGTCGAAGGAAAAAATCTTCGAAGCGCTCAAGGGCGTGCCGGGTCCGGTGCACGACATCGTCGCCATCAATGCCGGCACGGCGCTGTATGCAGCAGGCATCGCGACGTCGATCGAAGACGGTTTGAGCAAGGCGCGCGCAACCATCGCCTCCGGCGCGGCGCTGGCCAAGGTCGAGCAATTTGTAAACGTGACGCGGCAACTGGGCGGCAAGCATTAATCCCTTATCGACGGAAAGGCGCACACCATGATTCCCCTGAACGACCTGATGATTTTTGCGCTGGCGGCATTGGTGCTGGTGCTCACGCCCGGCCCCAACATGATGTATTGCGTGTCCCGCTCGATTTGCCAAGGGCGCGCAGCGGGCATGATTTCCCTGCTCGGCGTGGCGACCGGTTTCATCGTGCACATGCTGGCGGCCGCATTCGGCCTGACGGCGTTGTTCCTCGCCGTACCGCTAGCCTACGACCTGATCAAGTATCTCGGTGCGGCCTATCTGCTGTGGATGGCGTGGAATGCGCTCAGGCCGGGCGGCGCGTCGCCGTTCCAGACGCAGAACCTGCCGCACGACAGCAATGCGACCTTGTTCCGCATGGGCTTCCTGACCAATCTGCTCAATCCCAAGGCGGCGATGTTTTACATGTCCTTCCTGCCGCAGTTCATTCATGCCGAACATGGTCACGTCATGCTGCAAAGCCTGACGCTGGGCGTGACGCAGATCGCCGTCAGCTTCACCGTCAACGGCATGCTGATCCTGACCGCCAGCGCCATTGCCAGTTTTTTCTCGAATAATCCCGGCTGGATGCGGGCGCAGCGCTATGTCATGGGACTGACATTGGGCGCATTGGCGTTTCGTCTTGCACTCGATCAACGCAAATAAGCAGCAACCAAGGAATCTTCATGTCAGACATTCTCGATAAAATCCTCGACGTCAAAGCCGAGGAAGTCAAAGCAGCAAAGAAGCACCGCGATCTCGCCAGCCTGCGTCGCGACGTTGAATCCGACACCGAGGCGCGTGCACAATTGCGCGGCTTCGAAGCCGGCGTGCGCGGCAAGATCGCCGCAGGCAATGCCGGCATCATCGCCGAAGTCAAAAAGGCTTCGCCCTCCAAAGGCGTGATCCGTCCCGATTTCAAGCCGGCTGAAATCGCCGTCAGCTACGCCACCCATGGTGCGGCATGCCTGTCGGTGCTGACCGACGTGCAATTCTTCCAGGGTGCGCCGGAATACCTCAAACAGGCGCGCGCCGCCTGCACGCTGCCGGTGCTGCGCAAAGACTTCATGATGGATCTGTATCAAGTCTACGAAGCGCGCTCCTGGGGCGCCGACGCCATCCTGCTGATTGTCGCCGCACTCGACCACGGCCTGATGGCCGAACTCGAAGCCTGTGCGCACGAACTCGGCATGAGCGTATTGGTGGAAGTCCATGACGGCGCCGAGCTCGACGCCGCGCTGAAACTCAAGACCGCGCTGCTGGGCATCAACAACCGCAACCTGCGCACCTTCGAAACCACGCTGGACACGACGCTGAACCTGCTGCCGCGCATTCCGCCGGAAAAACTGGTCGTGACCGAATCGGCCATCGCCACGCCGGACGACGTCAAGCGCATGCGCGACGCCAACGTCAACGCCTTCCTGGTCGGCGAAGCCTTCATGCGCGCGCCGGAACCGGGTGTCGAGCTGGCGCGCCTGTTTGCCTGATCGTCAGTTCCACACCAACACACCCAAAATAGAAACGCCGTCGTCCTGACGAAAGTCAGGACCCAGTGACTTCTGTTGTGAGCACATGAGTTTGATATGTGCAAATAACGACACTGGGTCCCAGCTTTCTCTGGGACGACGGCTTTTTTGCGATCAAAACAGAGGCAGTATCAAGCAGAGAAGCCGCCGTCGATCATCAGGCTGGCGCCGGTGATGTAGCCCGCCTCCGGACCGGCCAGATACGCCACGAAACTGGCGATTTCTTCAGCCTTGCCATAACGCGGCAAGGCCATCAGGCCCTTCAGTGTTTCAGCGAAATCGCTGTCGGCCGGATTCATGTCGGTGTCGACCGGGCCAGGCTGCACGTTGTTGACGGTGATGCCGCGTGGACCGAGGTCGCGCGACAAGCCCTTGGTCAGGCCGACGATGGCCGACTTGCTCATGGCGTACACCGCGCCGCCGGCAAACGGCATGCGGTCGGCGTTGGTGCTGCCGATGGTGATGATGCGGCCGCCCTCACCCATGAAGCGCACTGCCTCTTGCGTCGCCACGAATACACTGCGCACGTTGACAGCGAGCGTGCGATCCAGGTCTTCCAGCTTGAACTCTTCGACCGAACCCAAGGCCAGTACACCGGCGTTGTTGACCAGAATGTCGAGACGACCGAAGGTTTCGGCGGCGATGCGAATAGCTTGTTGCAGTGCTGCGGTGTCCGAGCTGTCGGCCTGGATCGCCAGTGCGCGGCCGCCCTTGGCTTCGACTTTGCTGACCAGCGCCTGCGCTTTGTCGGGCGAGCTGACGTAGGTGAAAGCGACGATGGCGCCTTCCTGCACCAGACGCTCCACGATGGCGGCGCCGATGCCGCGCGAACCGCCTTGCACGAAGGCAACTTTATCTTTCAGGGTCAGATTGGTGTTGATGTTTGCAGTCATGATATTGCTCCTTGTTGGGTAAGAAAGAATGAACGTATGGCCTGCGGTTTCCTTGGGTTGGACTCGAATTCCGTTTGGCTTGGAATGAAGTATGGGATAAGGATTATGTTTAAACTAGATAGCAATCACTATCTTCTTTTTAAACATTATGTTTAAAATAGACCTATGGAATCCCTGACCAGCATCGAGTGTTTTGTCGCCTCCGCCGAGGCCGGCAGCTTCTCCGCAGCCGCGCGGCGGCTCGGTCTGACCTCTGCCGCCGTCGGCAAGAACGTCGCCCGGTTGGAGTCCAGTCTGGGCGTGCGGCTGTTCCAGCGCAGCACGCGCAGCCTGCGCCTGACCGAAGCCGGCGAACGCTTCCTGCAAGAAGTCAGCGGCGGCCTGTCCAGCATCCAGAGCGCGGTCGCCAATCTGGCCAGCGCAGGCGGCCAGCCGGCAGGCGTATTGAAGGTCAGCATGGGAACGGGTTTCGGGCGCGAATACATCGTGCCGCTGCTGGGAGGATTTCTGGAACGCTATCCGGCCATCTCGCCGGACTGGCATTTCGACAATCGCCCTGTGGATCTGATCACGGAAGGCTTTGACGCCGCCATCGGCGGCGGCATCGAACTGCCGCCCGGCATTGTCGCGCGCGAGCTGGCGCCGGCGCATCGGGTGCTGCTGGCCTCCCCGGCGTATCTGGCGCAACGCCCACCGATCCGTACTCCCGACGACCTGGAACGGCACGACGGCATCCTGATCCGCTCGCCGCAAACCGGTCGCATCCGCGCCTGGACCTTGCGCAACCGCGACGGCGCGCAGTCGTTGATCAATCTGAAGGTGAAGATGACGATGAGCGATCCGAATGCCGCATGCGAAATCGCGCAGATGGGGCTGGGCATCACGCTGACGGCGATGCCGCATGCGGTGGTGTATCTGAAGAGCGGCGCACTGGTGCGCGTGCTGCCGGATTGGCATGTCGACGGCGGCATGCTCGCGCTGTATTTCGCCGCGGCGCGGCTGCTGCCGGCCAAGACGCGCGTGTTCGTCGACTATGTGGTGGAACACTTCCGCCGCGAAGAACTGGCGCGGCGCTTTTCAGCCATCGATATGCCTTAGCGGCCTTTGGCGTTGCCGCGTGCGCCGCCGCCGAGATTGTTGCCGGCATCTTTCGCAAGCGTCCGGTAGCCGAGCGCCGAGCACAGCGTCAACACACCCGCCATCGCAAACGCCCAGTGGAAATCGGTCACCGAGAAATGCGCCACGCTGCCGCCGCCGGCGAGATCGGCGCCACCGTTGAAGTAAGACGCGATGCGCAACGCCAGCGCACCGAACGCAATCCCCATGCCAATGGTCATCTGCTGCGCCACGCTCCATAACGTGGAAGCAGCGCTCTTTTGCGCTTCCGTCACATCCGCATACGCCAGCGTCGCCAGGGTCGAAAACTGCATCGAGCGCGACAAGCCGTAGACGAAAATCGTCAGCACCACCACCGGCAGCGGCGTCGTTGCCGTAAGCAGGCCGCAGGCCAGCACGAACACGCCGGCAATCGTCGCATTGGTCAGCGACACACGGCGAAAGCCGAAGCGCTGCAACACCTGCGTGGTAAACATCTTCATGCCCAGATTGCCCAGCGCACTCGCCAACAACAGCAAACCCGAATGGAAGGCCGACAGGCCGAAGCCGATCTGGAACAGCAACGGCAACAGGTAAGGCACGGCCTCGATGCCGATGCGCGTGAAGGAGCCGGCGACGATGGTGACGTTGAAGGTCGGCACCCTGAGCGTCGAGTAATCGAGCAGCGGATGCGCGCTGCGCATGCCGTGGCGATACGAAAACACACCCAGCACGATGCCCGCAAGGATGAACAGAATCGCGACGGCCAGGTTGGTTTCGGCATGACTGGCCAGCTCGGTGCCGTACAGCAGAGAGGTCAGGGCCGTGCCGCTCAGGAAGAAACCGACCATGTCCAGCGGACGGCGCTGCGTGCTGCGTTCATTGGGAACGATCGTCGCCACCGCGATCAGCGCGGCGATGCCGAACGGCACGTTGATCAGGAAGATCCAGTGCCAGGAAAAATACGTCGTAATGAATCCGCCGAGCGAAGGCCCCACCACCGGCGCCACAATCGCCGGCCAGGTGATCGTCGAAATCGCCTTCATCAGCTTGTCCTTGCCGGTGTTGCGCACCACGATCAGACGACCGACCGGCACCATCAACGCACCGCCCATGCCCTGCAAGATACGTGCAGCCGTGAACTCGAACACGCTGCCGGAAATCCCGCACAAGACCGACGCCAGCGTAAAGATCACGATCGCCGAACCGAACACCGTGCGCGAACCGAGACGGTCGGCCACCCAACCGCTGATCGGGATGAACACCGCCAGCGTCAGCATGTAGGCGGTCATGCCGAGGCTCAGCTCATTCGGCCCCACCTTGAACGCCTGCGCCATCTGCGGCAAGGCCGTCGCGATGATGGTGGTGTCGAGGTATTCCATGAAAAACGTCGCGGCCACGATGAAAGGCAACCAATGCGTGCGCGATGAGTTCTGTCCGGCTGTCATCCCTGTCCCGTATTTGTCTCTGCTTGTTTTTCTCTTGATTCAACGTCCGGCCGCATGATGTCGATGTCCTTGCATGAACGCGGCAGTCTCTTTTTGCGTCATCAGAAGCGGAGGAAATGCAACAGCAGTTGCACGACAATAATTCCGCCGATCAGCCCACCACCAAAATACACGATCACGCCCAACAACATGTTAGTGCGGCGCTGCTCGCTCACCAGCTTCCTGAGCAACTCCGCGTTTTGCGACTGCTGGTTGTTTTCCGTCGCCATCGTCAACGCCTGATGCGCCAGCCGCGGCAATTGCGGCAGCAGGCGGCTGTAGCGCGGCACTTCGATTTTCAGCTGTTGCACAAAGCCGCGCCAGCCGACTTGTTCGTTCATCCAGCGTTCCAGGTAAGGCTTGGCGGTTTTCCAGAGATCGAGGTCCGGGTCGAGCTGGCGGCCGAGGCCTTCGACATTGAGCAAGGTCTTTTGCAGCAGCACCAGTTGCGGCTGCACTTCGACGTTGAAACGGCGCGAGGTCTGGAACAGGCGCAACAACACCTGGCCGAACGAAATGTCTTTCAACGGGCGATCGAAGATCGGTTCGCAGCAGGCGCGCACGGCGGCTTCGAGTTCATCGACGCGCGTTTCTTTCGGCGCCCAGCCTGATTCGATATGCGCTTCGGCCACGCGTTTGTAGTCGCGCCGGAAGAACGCCAGGAAATTCTGCGACAGGTAATCCTTGTCGAAATCGGTCAGCGTGCCGACGATGCCGAAGTCCAGTGCAATATAGCGACCGAACGTCGCCGGCGCCGTCGACACCAGGATATTTCCCGGATGCATGTCGGCGTGGAAGAAACCGTCGCGGAACACCTGCGTGAAGAAAATCTCGACGCCGTCGCGCGACAATTTCTCCAGATCGACGCCCTCTTCCAACAAGCGCGCCGTCTGCCCGATCGGGATGCCGTGCATGCGCTCCATGACGATCACGGACGAGGAACAATAGTCCCAATACATCTCCGGCACCATCAGCAAATCGGAATTGGCGAAGTTGCGGCGCAGCTGGCTGGCATTGGCCGCTTCACGCATCAGGTCCAGTTCGTCGTGCAGGTATTTGTCGAACTCGGCGACGACCTCTTTGGCCTTGAGGCGGCGACCGTCGGCCCACAGGCGCTCGACCCAGTCGGCGGCGATGTGCATCAGGCCGATGTCGTGGTCGATGGTGGTGCGCATGCCCGGGCGCAGTACCTTGACGGCGACGTCGGTGCCATCCTTCAAGGTCGCGAAATGCACCTGGGCGATCGACGCCGACGCGATGGGCGTGCGGTCGAAGCTGGCGAACAAGGTGTCGGGATGGGCGCCCAGCGATTTTTGAATCTGTGCAATCGCCAGGTCGGAATCGAACGGCGGCACGCGGTCCTGCAGGCGCGTCAGTTCGTCGGCGATATCCAGCGGCAGCAAGTCGCGACGCGTCGACAGCACCTGGCCGAACTTGACGAAGATCGGGCCAAGGTCTTCCAGCGCGCGGCGCAGACGCTCGCCGCGCGGCGTCGAAATATCGCGCCAAAAGAAAATCGCATTCAGAAAACGGGTGATGCGCGGCGTGTCGAAACCGGAGATCGCGATTTCATCGAGGCCATAACGTATCGCGACGCGAACGATCTTGAACAGACGCAGGGAACGCAGCAGCATCAGCGACGCTCCAGCTTCTCTATCCGTTTGGACAGGCGTTCGAGGTCGTCGCGCAGTTTGACGACGTCGCCGGAAAAATCGGTCATGACGTGAGGACGTATCAGCATCGGCTGTTCTTCCAGGAAGTATTCGGCGACATTTTCGGCGAGTTGTTTTTGTGTGGTTTGTGCGGCGGAGATCATCGACTTCGTACCGGAAACGATGCGCGTGGCGGCGATGTCGCCGACTACCTTGCTGAGGTCTTCTTCGGCGTCCCAACGCAGCGACTGGCTCAACTGGGAAATGGCGTTGGCGAAATCGGCGTCGCCTTCGATCTTCACATAAGAAACGGCGCGCTCGCGGTTGGCGAGGATCAGGGGAATATCGGACAATTTCACATGGATCGTCACGGCCGGCACGGCATTTTCGCCAGCCTCCTTGAGAAAACCGTCGCCGGTCACGGTCAGCATCAGTTGCGCCAGGCCGGCGTCGATGCAGGCGGTCTTGTCGCGATGGGCAAGCAGCCGGGCTTGCGCCCACGGTTCCTGGGCAAGCAAATGGTTGATGACGGCAGCGACGGGGCGCATGAAATGAGGGAGCATGGGAATGTCGGCATCAAAAAAGAAAACCGCCCGAGAGGAGTCGGGCGGTTTCAAGTTTAACAGTTCTTGGCGCTGCCAAGTGACTCCGGGCTCTGCATGGGAAGAGCCGGCGCCCGGCTACACCTGCTGGATCCCTGCCAGCACCCAGCCGCCACCGCCGTTGACCGGCTTGGACAGATTCCAGATTTCGGCAAACGGCTCGGCCGACGCATCGGGCGCTTCCTTGATCAGGCCGGTGAACTTGATGGTCGCCAGGTAATCGTGTTCCAGCGTTTCAATGCCGAGCAGCTCGCCGTCGATCTGCACCACGTCGGTGTTGTTCGGCGCGGCGCCACGCTCCTGTAATTGCAGGCGCAGCTCGCCGAACATTTCCGGCGTGGTGAATTCGCGGATGTCGTTGATGTCGGCCTTGTCCCATGCCGCTTGCAGGCGGATGAAGTAGCTTTTGCCGTTGCGGATGAAACCGGCGACGTCGAAATCGGCCGGGATACCCCATGGGATGATCGGTGCGTTGGCCGCAGCGGCAGGCGTCGCGCCGAACTCGTTCGATTGCAACGCTGCCGGCGCCTGTATGCCGACCGGTTCGATGCGCGAACCGATTTCCGGCGTGTAGACGGTCGGCTCGGCAGCATTGGCATAGGCCGGCTGCGGATTGAAGCCGCCGCCGTTGTTGCCGACACCAGATGCATTGCCGCTCTTGCGGCTGAACATGCGGAACAGGAACATCGCCACGAAGGCCAGCAAGGCGACCATCAAAATGGTGCTGATCATGCTCGCCATCGCGCCACCCATGCCGAAATGCGACAGCAGCGCGCCCAGGCCGAGACCCAGCAAAGCGCCGCCGAGGATGCCCTTCCACGGGCTGGCCGGTTTGGGCGGGACCGTTTGCGGTGCAGCCGCAGGTGCTGCCGGTTTGGCCGGCGCGACATTGGAAGGCGATTGCGCAGGGCTTGTCGGCGCCTGGCGCGAATAGTTCGAGGATTGCTTGCCGAAAGAGCTGCCGCCACCGAGGCGTTTGGCTTCGGCGCCGGACATCGCGACCGTCATGGTCGTCAGGGCCAGCATCAGGATGACGAATAATTTTTTCACACAAGCTCCTACACAAATTTGTTCAGGCTAGAGTTTGATGCCGGTATGCAATGCCGCCACGCCGGCTGTCAGGTTGTAGTACTGCACGCGCTCCAGGCCGACGTCTTCCATCATCTTTTTCAGGGTTTCCTGATCGGGATGCATGCGAATCGATTCAGCCAGGTAACGATAGCTTTCGGCGTCGTTGGCGACTTTCTTGCCCAGCCATGGCAGCACCGAGAAGGAATACACGTCGTAAGGCTTCTTCAGCGGCTCCCAGACTTTGGAGAATTCCAGCACCAGCAGCTTGCCGCCCGGTTTGAGCACCCGGCGCATTTCCGCCAGCGCCGCATCCTTGTGGGTCATGTTGCGCAGGCCGAAAGCCACCGAAACGCGGTCGAAATAGTTGTCCGGAAACGGCAATTTCTCCGCATCGCACAGCAAGGTGGGGGTCGGAATGCCCTTATTCAATAGACGATCGCGGCCCACGCGCAGCATCGATTCGTTGATGTCGGTCAGCCAGACTTCGCCGGTCGGCCCCGCCTGCCTGGCGAACGCCTTGGACAGGTCGCCGGTGCCGCCGGCGATGTCGAGCACCTTGAAGCCCGGACGGATACCCGCCTGGGCGATGGTGAAGGCCTTCCACACGCGATGCAGGCCGGCCGACATGAAGTCGTTCATGATGTCGTACTTGGCGGCGACGGAATGGAAGACTTCCGCAACTTTATGTACTTTGTCTTCTTCTGCGACGGTTTCGTAACCGAAGTGAGTGGTGTTGGTCATGAGGCAAGCTGTTATGAGTAATACGACATTATATAAGTCAACGCAAGAGGCAACGTAAAGCAGTCCGAGGCAAGCCCGCCGCCGGCGACATCATCACTTACGCACGCGCGCCATGGCGAGCGCGTCGACGTACTCGCCGGCGCGGAAAGCAAACGCCTTGTGCTCGCCTTCCGTTTCAAAACCAAACGTGCGGTACAGCGCGATGGCCGGCGCATTGTCGCTGAACACCGTCAATTCCAGACGCCGGATGTCGAGCCAGTTGTCGGCGGCATCTATCAGCTCTTTCATCAAAGCCGAGCCGACGCCCTTGCCGCAGTGCGCATCGTGCACGCCCATCCCGATGGAAGCCGCATGGCTGCGCCGCCCCGCATAACGGGTGAGACTGCCCTGGGCGATGACCGTTCCCGCTTCCACCGCCACCAGATGCAAACCGCCGACGGACGGTGCTTCCAGCCACTTGCGCACGGTCTCGAAGGTCTGATGCGGCAAACGCAAGGTGCCGTGGCGAAAGCCCGGCAGATTGATCAATTTGGTGAGACCGTCAATATCGCCGGGATGTGCGGCGCGAACGAGGAATCCGGGAGAATCAGTGCTTGTGTCCGCAGGCATGGCCATTTCCCTTGTCGCTCAGGACGACGGCGCCAGTATCCCTGCCGCTGTCGCGGGTGAAGCCGGCGGCTTCCAGTTTTTGCAGATAGGTTTCCCACATTGCATCCTGGTCGCGGCCGAGTTGATAAAGGTATTCCCAGGTAAAAATCCCGCTGGAATGTTCGTCGGAAAAAATCGGCTTGATACCGTAGTTGCCGACCGGCTCGACGCCGACGATGCCGACGTCGCGCTTGCCGGTTTGCAGCGTTTCCTGGCCGGGACCGTGGCCGCGCACTTCGGCGGAGGGAGAATACACGCGCAGCAATTCGAAGGGAATCGAAAACATCGCGCCGTCATCGAAGGCGACTTCCATCACGCGCGATTGCGTGCGGACTTTGAAGGATACGGGTGTGGGACCAGAACTCATTGCTTGCGCTTTCTATTCTGTGAAACGAAGGCCGGCTGTCCGGCTTTCATTCTTTGCGGATCAGCCGCCGGCCTTCATGAAGATCGTCAGGTCAGGATAGCGTCGCCAGATGACGCTCGATGGCGGCGCGCAGTTGCGGCAATTTCGCGCGACGTTGTTCCAGCGTCGCAGCCTGGGTTTCGCGCCTGACCTCGGCCCAGACCGGACTGGGAAAATGTGCATCGTCGGCATAACGCGGAATCACATGCCAGTGCACGTGCGGCGTCATGTTGCCAAGGCTGGCGACGTTGATTTTTTCCGGCTGCATGACTTCGCGCACGGCGGCTTCGACCGCCCACACCGCATGCATGACGGCGTTGCGGTCAGCCGGCGACAGGTCGGTCATTTCCTTGACGTGACCGTTCCAGATCACGCGGCAGAAGCCGGGATAAGCCGCTTCGTCAACCAGCACGACGCGATAGCCGTCGTTTCTGAACACCAGTTGGCCGCCGTCGCCGTCGCACAGATCGCAAACGTTGGCCATGCTTACACCAGCACGCGTTCGATGCCGCCGTTGTTGGCGCGCGCCACGTAGTCGGGCAACCAGTTTTCACCAAGCAGATGCTTGGCCATTTCGACCACGATGTAGTCGGCGGTGGTGCCGGAATCTTCGTTGTAGCGCGACAAGCCCTGGAAGCACGACGGGCACGACGTGAGGATCTTGACGTCGCCGTCGAAACCGTCCGCGCGCACCTTGTCGGCGCCCTTGCGCATTTCTTCTTCCTTGCGGAAGCGCACCTGGGTCGAGACATCCGGACGGCTGACGCCGAAGGTGCCCGATTCGCCGCAGCAACGATCGTTCTTCTCGATCTTTTGCGCGTCGACGGTGGTGATCAGCGCGTTGACGGTCTTCAGCGGATCCTGCAGTTTCATCGGGCTGTGGCAAGGATCGTGGTACATGTAGCGGGTACCGGTCACGCCTTCCAGGCGCACGCCCTTCTCCAGCAGGTATTCGTGGATGTCGATGATGCGGCAACCCGGGAATATCTTCTCGAATTCATAGCCTTGCAACTGGTCGTAGCAAGTGCCGCACGACACCACGACGGTCTTGATGTCGAGGTAGTTCAGCGTATTGGCCATGCGATGGAACAGCACGCGGTTGTCGGTGATGATCTTCTCGGCCTTGTCGTAATCGCCGCTGCCGCGTTGCGGATAGCCGCAGCACAGGTAGCCCGGCGGCAAGACGGTCTGCACGCCGACGTTCCACAGCATCGCCTGCGTGGCGAGACCGACTTGCGAAAACAGGCGCTCCGAGCCGCAACCCGGGAAGTAGAACACGGCTTCGGTATCGGCCGTGGTCGTCTTCGGATCGCGGATGATCGGCACGATCTTGTCGTCTTCGATATCCAGCAAGGCGCGCGCCGTCTTCTTCGGCAGATTGCCCGGCATCTTCTTGTTGATGAAGTGGATCACCTGCTCCTTGATCGGCGCCTTGCCGACCGTGGCCGCTGGTTTCTGCGTCTGCTTCTTCGCAAATTTCTTGAGGATGTCATTGCCCAGGCGCTGGGCCTTGAAGCCCCAGTCGGTCATCACTTTGCGCGTGGCGTTGATGGTCGCCGGATCGGTGGCATTGAGGAAGAACATCGCCGCCGTGGTGCCGGGGTTGAACGACTTCTTGCCCATCTTGCGCAACAGGTTGCGCATGTTCATCGAGACGTCGCCGAAGTCGATGTCGACCGGGCAAGGCGTCACGCATTTGTGGCAGACGGTGCAGTGATCTGCGACGTCTTCGAACTCTTCCCAATGCTTGATCGAGATGCCGCGACGGGTCTGCTCTTCATACAGGAAGGCTTCGACCAGCAGCGAGGTCGCCAGGATCTTGTTGCGCGGCGAATACAGCAGGTTCGCACGCGGCACGTGGGTGGCGCACACCGGCTTGCACTTGCCGCAGCGCAGGCAGTCCTTGACGCTGTTGGCGATGGCGCCGATATCGCTTTGCTGCATGATCAGCGATTCGTGGCCCATCAGTCCGAAGGAAGGGGTATAGGCATTGGACAGGTCGGCTTCAAAACCAGGCAGGTTCAGCAGCTTGCCCTTGTTGAAACGGCCTTCCGGATCGATGCGCAATTTGTATTCGCGGAATTCGCCGATTTCTTCTTCGGTCAGGAATTCCAGCTTGGTGATGCCGATGCCATGCTCGCCGGAAATCACGCCGTCCAGCGAACGCGCCAGCGTCATGATGCGCGCCACGGCTTCGTGGGCGTCCTGCAGCATCTGGTAGTGATCGGAGTTGACCGGCAAGTTGGTGTGCACGTTGCCGTCGCCGGCGTGCATGTGCAGCGCGACGAACACACGGCCGCGCAGCACGCGCTTGTGAATGGCGTTGCACTCGTCCAGGATCAGCTTGAACGCGGCGCCGCTGAAAATCTGGCGCAATTGCGCGCGCACTTCCTGCTTCCAGGTCACCCGCACGGTGCGGTCTTGCACGACATGGAAGACGTTGGCTTCAGGTTGTTCGATCAGACGGTGGTCGAATACCGGCAGCAGTTTGTCCAGGCCCAGCTCCGCCATCTCGTCTTTGGCCGCGCGCAGCGGCTTGTCGAGATTGGCCAGCAGATAAGTCCAGCGCGCCTGCGTCTGCGCGATCAGTGCTTCGGCCTGATGCACGCGGTCTTCCAGCATTTCCGCCGCCGGAATGTCTTCGCCTTCACCGTCGTCGCTCTTGCCCAATGGCAGATTGCCCTTGATGAAGAAGGCGTTGAGTTCGTCCAGGAATTGCAGCTTGTTCTTGATCGACAGTTCGATGTTGATGCGCTCGATGCCGTCGGTGTATTCGCCCATGCGGTTGAGCGGGATCACCACGTCTTCGTTGATCTTGAAGGCGTTGGTGTGCTTCGCAATCGCGGCGGTGCGCGAGCGGTCGAGCCAGAATTTTTTGCGCGCTTCCGGGCTGATCGCGACGAAGCCTTCGCCGACGCGATTGTTGGCCATGCGGATCACTTCCGACGCCGCTTGCGCCACGGCGTTTTCATCGTCGCCGACGATGTCGCCGATCAGCACCATCTTCGGCAGCACGCCGCGCTTGGATTTGGTGGCGTAGCCGACCGCGCGCAGATAGCGTTCGTCCAGATGCTCCAGGCCGGCCAGAATCGCGCCGCCTTTTTTGGTTTCGGCGTCGAGGTAATTCTTGATTTCGACGATCGACGGGATCGCATCGCGCGCCTGGCCGAAGAATTCGAGACAGACGGTGCGCGTCTGCTTCGGCATCTTGTGCAGGATCCAGCGTGCCGAGGTGATCAGGCCGTCGCAACCTTCCTTCTGGATGCCGGGCAAACCGGACAGGAATTTGTCGGTGACGTCCTTGCCCAGGCCTTCCTTGCGAAATTTGCGGCCGGCGATTTCGAGGATCTCGGTTTTGAAGACTTCGGTCTTCTGGCCTTTTTCGCCGGGATGCGACCACTCTAGTTTGAAGCGCGCGAGTTCGACGTCGTGGATCTTGCCCAGGTTGTGGTCCAGGCGCGTGACTTCGAGCCAGTCGCCTTGCGGATCGACCATGCGCCAGCTGGCCAGGTTGTCGAGCGCGGTGCCCCACAATACGGCCTTCTTGCCGCCGGCGTTCATGGCGACGTTGCCGCCGATGCACGAGGCTTCCGCCGAAGTCGGGTCGACCGCGAAGACGAAGCCGGCTTTTTCAGCCGCATCGGACACGCGCTTGGTGACCACGCCGGCGCCCGAGTAAATCGTGGCGTACGGCTTGTCCAGGCCGGGCAGCACTTCCATCTCGACGGCGCCGAGTTGCTCCAGCTTTTCGGTATTGATGACGGCCGACATGGGCGTCAGCGGAATCGCGCCGCCGGTATAACCGGTGCCGCCGCCGCGCGGGATGATGGTCAGGCCGAGTTCGATACAGGCTTTGACCAGGCCGGCCATCTCGTCTTCGCTGTCGGGCGTGAGCACGACGAACGGATACTCGACGCGCCAGTCGGTGGCGTCGGTCACGTGCGAGACGCGCGACAGGCCGTCGAACTTGATGTTGTCCTTGGCGGTGTAGCGGCCCAGAACCTTGTTGGCGCGCTTGCGCAGGTCGTAGGTGCGCTTGAATTCTTCGGAGAACGCGGCAACCGCCTTCTTTGCGGCATGCACCAGCGATTCGACACTGACGCTGCGGCGCGCGGCATCAGCGTCGCCTGCTTCGCTCTGGTTGATATCGATGCGGCGCTTGTCAACTTCTCCCAGACGATGATTGAGCGCGTCGATCAACGCGGCGCGGCGTTTGGGATTGTCGAGCAGGTCGTCTTGCAAATAAGGATTGCGGCGCACCACCCAGATGTCGCCCAGCACTTCGTACAACATGCGCGCAGATCGGCCGGTCTGACGCTTGGCGCGCAGCTCGTCGAGCAAACGCCATGCATCCTCGCCCAACAGGCGAATGACGATTTCGCGGTCGGAAAACGAGGTGTAGTTGTAGGGAATTTCGCGCAAGCGCGTCGGAGTGGCGCCTTGCGGCGCATCTGTGAGCAAAGCCTGGATTTTTGCGGGGGCGTTCATTAATTTGGGAAAAAATCTGCTGCCGGATGTGCATTTTATCTTATTGCCGCTACTCGCGAGGGAATGCCCTTACTTTTGGCAGAACAATGAGGAATGCTTCTTATTTAAGACAAATCGCGGTTTTTGCCCGAATTTCCGCATTGCAATATAAAAATTCCTATTGAATTAATAAATACAATAAATTTTTTAAATTCAATTGTTTAAATTTATTATTGGCCTATCGAAATTTCACCTCAGGCCCCGCGGAGAATGCTATGTTGCAATCACTGATTACCGAATTCCTGGAAAATCTAGCCATCACCCTCGCCGAATACGCCGAGTGCAAAGCTTAGGACAGCCATCCGCCAATCCACAAACGAGGATGACTGCCATGATACGAGCACAATTGCGCAATCCACTTTCATACCGTTCCACACCGACATCCGCCGAACGCAACGCACCTCGCTTTCGCTTGCGACTGCGTCAGATCGCCATGCTGGTGGTTGGACTGATTTTTGTCCTGGTCAAATCCTATGAAGGCTTGCACGCCTTCTTTGCCTCTCATCCTCAAGTCTGGATGGCGCTCATCGGTTCGTCCGCTGCAGCCGGTCTGACGGCCATTGGCGCCTTGGGAGTATTGTTCACGCGCCGCATTTCAGAACGCACGCAAGACGTCATGCTCGGCTATGGCGGCGGCATCATGCTGGCCGCGAGCGTGTTTTCGCTGATCATCCCGGCGATGAATCAGGCGCAGGCGCTGAGCTACGGCAAGACCGCCGCGGTGCTGTTGACGGCAACCGGCATCATGCTGGGCGGCTTGTTCGTGCTGCTGATCAATCATCTGGTCCCGCACCAGCATTTCATTGCGCCCAATCCGCAGATTCAGTCGGCGCGCACCAGCCGCATCTGGATGTTCGTGATGGCGGTCACCATCCACAATTTCCCTGAAGGCCTGGCTATCGGTGTGGGTTTCGGCGGCGATGAAATGGGCAAGGCCATTGCGCTGGCGACCGGCATCGGGATTCAGGACATCCCGGAAGGACTGGTCGTGGCGCTGGCCTTGCGCACGCTGGGCTACTCGCCGTGGAAGTCGGCCGGCGCCGGCATCCTGTCGGGCCTGGTGGAACCCATCGGCGGCGTGCTCGGTGCGCTGGCCACGGGCGTATCGGCAACGGCCTTGCCCTGGGCATTGGCGGGAGCCGGCGGCGCCATGCTGTTCGTGATCAGTCACGAAGTCATTCCGGAATCGCATCGCCAAGGGCACGAAACCCAGGCCACGCTGGGCTTGCTGGCCGGCTTCGTGACGATGATGCTGCTCGATACCCTTTTGGGATAAAACTCAAGCCAGCCAGTCGGCCACCGCGCGCCAGAAACCGTCGGGCACGTTCAGCAGCAGCCAGGTCATGAGGATGTAGCGCAAGAATTTGCCGACCGCCATGTAAAACACCGACGGCCAGAATGGCAGCTTGAGCCAACCGGCCAACGTGCAAATCGGATCGCCGATGCCCGGCAGCCAGCCCAGCAGCATGGTCTTGGCGCCAAACCGCTCCAGCCAGTGAAACCAGCGGCTGGTGCGCTCTTTGGCAAAAGTCTGCTTGGCGCCATATCCCATCCAGTAATCCACCACGCCGCCCAGCGTATTGCCCACGGTCGCCACCAGAATCACCGGCCAGAACATCTCCGGATTGGCCTTGATGACCGCAAAGACCGCCGGCTCGGATCCCATCGGCAGCAGTGTTGCTGAAACGAAACTAATGATGAAAACGGAAGTCAGGCCGACCGTCGGAACGGCAAGGGTTTTCAATAACCAGAGAATGGCGCTTTCAATCATGCAGGATGGGAAGTAGTTATAAAGGGCGAAGCGAGTAGGAGGGCCTGGACGGCAATTGGTTTCAGGGGCTGCTTTCCGGTCTTTTCGGCACGGCGGATACGTCGCATGCATGCGTCAATATAAGTCCGCGCGGCGGCTCCATTATAATGATCAGTTCGCCGCGGCCTTGTCTTTTCCCATTTTGCGCATGAGAGTGGGGAAAAACAGGACAAACATCGCGTAACCCAACTGCGCACGACGCAGACCGTGCCCTGACCAGACCATGACCACCGACTACTTGCAGAAAATCCTCACCGCCCGTGTCTACGACGTTGCTGTTGAAACGCCGCTGGAGATTGCCAACGCCCTATCGCAGCGGATGGAAAATCGCATTTACTTCAAGCGCGAGGATATGCAGAGCGTGTTCAGCTTCAAGCTGCGCGGCGCCTACAACAAGATGGCGCACCTGAGCCCGGTTCAGTTGAAGCGCGGCGTGATCTGCGCCTCGGCGGGCAACCATGCACAAGGCGTCGCCCTGTCGGCAGCCAAGCTCGGCTGCCGCGCGGTGATCGTGATGCCGACCACCACGCCGACCGTGAAGATCGAAGCGGTCAAAGGTCGCGGCGGCGAAGTGGTGCTGTTCGGCGACTCGTTCACCGATGCCTACAACCACGCGCTGACGCTGGAAAAGAAACTGAAGCTGACCTTCGTCCACCCCTTCGACGATCCTTACGTCATCGCCGGCCAAGGCACCGTCGGCATGGAAATCCTGCGCCAGCATCCCGATCCCATCCACGCCATTTTCGTCGCCATCGGCGGCGGCGGCCTGATCTCGGGTATCGCGGCCTATGTCAAGGCGGTGCGTCCCGACATCAAGATCATCGGCGTGCAGACCACCGACTCCGACGCCATGGCACGCAGCATCAAGGCCGGCCGCCGCATCACCTTGCCGGACGTCGGCCTGTTCTCGGACGGCACCGCGGTCAAACTGGTCGGCGAAGAAACCTACCGCATCACCAAGCAACTGGTCGACGACATCATCCTGGTCGACACCGATGCCGTCTGCACGGCGATCAAGGATATCTTCCAGGATACGCGCAGCATCGTCGAACCGGCCGGCGCACTGGCCGTGGCCGGCGCCAAGGCTTACGTCGAACGCGCCAAGAACGGCAAGAAACCGATCAAAAACGAATCCCTGATCACCATCGCCTGCGGCGCCAACATGAACTTCGACCGCCTGCGCTTCGTCGCGGAGATGGCCGACGTCGGCGAGGCGCGCGAAGCTGTGTTCGCCGTGACGATTCCCGAAGAACATGGCAGCTTCAAACATTTTTGCGAGGTCATCGGCCCGCGCAACGTGACCGAGTTCAACTACCGCATCAGCGACGAGAAGTCGGCACACATCTTCGTCGGCATCCAGACCAGCAGCGCCGACGAACCGGCCAGGATCGCGAAGACCTTCGAGAAGAACGGTTTCAGCACGCTGGACCTGACGCACGACGAACTGGCGAAGGTGCACATCCGCCATCTGGTCGGCGGCAAGAGTTCGCTGGCGCAGGACGAGTTGCTGTACCGCTTTGAATTCCCGGAACGTCCGGGCGCGCTGATGCGCTTCCTGAGCAACATGAATCCGAACTGGAACATCAGCTTGTTCCACTACCGCAACCAGGGCGGCGATGTCGGTCGCATCCTGGTCGGGCTGCAAGTGCCGAAGAAGGAAATGAAAACCTTCCGCGCCTTCCTCGACAACCTCGGTTACCGTCATTGGGACGAAAGCAAGAACCCGCTTTACAAACTGTTCCTCGGATAATCCATCCGGAACGGCGGTCACACGCCGGCTACACGTTATATAAAGAGAAGCACGAAGGAAGCAAGACCATGATGCACCCGAATTCACCCGACACCTCGCCGCTGGGCAAGTCCTCCGCTTATCCCAGCGCTTACGATCCGGCTTTGCTGTTTCCTATTCCGCGCCAGCCCAAGCGCGAAGAACTCGGGCTGCAAGGCACGCTGCCGTTTTTCGGCATCGACATCTGGAACGCCTACGAGGTGTCATGGCTGAATCGGCGCGGAAAACCGCAGATCGCGATTGCCACCTTCATGATTCCGGCGGACTCCGCCAACATCATCGAATCGAAGTCGTTCAAGCTCTATCTGAACTCGTTCAACCAGACGCGCCTCGACGATCAGCAGGCGCTGATCGATATCGTGCAAAAAGATCTGTCGGCCGCAGCAGGCGCAAGCGTACAAGTCACGCTGACCGAACCCGGCGCGTTCTCCGGATTACAAATGGGCGAGCTGAGCGGCTTGCTGCTGGACCGGCTGGACATCGAAGTCGTCGACCATCACCCCAATCCGGCGCTGTTGTTCGCCAACCAGGACGAAGCAATGGTGGAAGAAACGCTCTTGTCGCATCTGTTGAAATCCAACTGCCCGGTCACCGGCCAGCCTGACTGGGGCAGCGTGCAAATCCACTACGTCGGCGCGCCGATCAATCAGGAAGCATTGCTGAAATACCTGATCGGATTCCGCGAGCACAACGAATTCCATGAACAATGCGTGGAGCGTATTTTTGTCGACGTATTGCGCCAATGCCGGCCGCAAAAACTGTCGGTCTACGCGCGCTACACGCGACGCGGGGGTCTCGACATCAATCCATGGCGCAGCAATTTTTCGGCGGGCCGCGCGCCTTCCAACTTGCGTAATGCACGTCAATAACGCACGCCAATAAGTCGGTCCGGCGCAGGATGTAACGCTGCTGTTACAAAAGCATTACATCTTTCGCATCCTCGGCGGATACTGCATTTCCTTCCCAAAGACCGATTCGCAGGCCGCGTCCTGCAACATTTTGAAACTATTTCTGCCTTCTGCATAAAACTTCTTATGTCATGATCTTGTCTCAATCATGGACAGCTCGCCGGACGACGCATCACCGGTGTCGCCAGGTCTCAATCGGCAAAATCTGAAACGCACCAGCACTTCGCAAACAACGCCTTGAAGCACGGCTTCATCCGCATTGAATCCCGTTTGCTTCGTCGCTGACGTTTTCCACTTTTTGCACAAGCTCAGTCTTCGCCTCACAACGGCACGACCACGTTCTTTTTTTGATGGCGAGGAAAACGGTCAATTTCCTCCCGGCATGCATCCGCTCAAGCCAGTCATGCCGCGCCATTTGCAATCGACCATTCATCGCCAATAAAAATATGAACCAGTTATTTCCACCCTCTCGCCTTTCCCGCCGTGCTTTGCTTGCGGGCGTTTTTACTGTCGCCTGCGCAGGCGCATCGCTGCCGGCCATGGCGCAGCAGAGCGACGAATTCAGCTGGTGGCAAGCCGCCAAGAACCACGCGTCGGAAATCATCGACAAGGGCGACGACGCAATCTACGTCTCCGGCTGGGCGCACCACGGCCGCAGCACTTACACCAGGGAAAAACTGAACGAGCTCAATGAGCACGCCTGGGGTCTCGGCTACGGCAAGACCATGCGCAATGAGAACGGCAACGACGAGTCGCTGTACGGCTTCGTGCTCAAGGATTCGCACCGTCATCCGCAGATCATGGCCGGTTATGCCTACGAATGGGTATTCCCGATCGGCCACACGCCGCTGGAACTCGGCATCGGCGGCACGGCGATGCTGATGAGCCGCCAGGATTATTTCGGCGGCGTGCCCTTCCCGGTGCCGCTGCCTTTGGCATCGATCGGCACAAAAAAAGCCAAGATCATGTTCTCTTACGTTCCGCGCTTGTCATCCAACAAAAATAGCGGCGACGTGCTGTTGGTTTTTGGCCGCATCGAGATGTAAAAATCCTGCCCTCGTCTCCCCGGTCAAACGCAGTTCTCCTACCGGGGAAACACGATTCTTCCGCCCTTTCCGCGCCATTCCGGCAAGGGCGTGCATTTACCATACAGCAACAGCGGAATTCATTGCGTAACTCCCAAAGAAGCCTATAATCCTGCACAAAAGCCTATCCAGCGCCTTTCTTTTGTGTCATGACAAATCTAGCAAAAATCCTGTCTCCAGAGAACGTCATTCTGGACCTTGAAGTCTCCAGCAAAAAACGAGCATTCGAACAAGCCGGACTTACCTTTGAAAACAACAGCGGCATCGCCCGCTCCACTGTTTCTGAAAACCTGTTTGCACGCGAGCGTCTCGGTTCGACAGGATTGGGTCACGGCGTGGCCGTTCCGCACGGTCGCATCAAGGGACTCAAGGCGCCGCTGGCGTTGTTCATGCGCCTGGCCGAACCGATTCCTTTCGAATCGCCCGACGGCGAACCCGTGAAACTGCTGATTTTCTTGCTGATCCCCGACAATGTGACGCAACAGCATCTGGAAATTCTGTCTGAAATCGCAGAGATGTTTTCCGACAATGCCTTCCGCGCCGAATTGATTGCCGACGCCGATGCAGCGTCGGTGTATTCGCGCCTTGTCACCTGGCAGCCGTCGCTGGAAAAAACCAATTAAGCAAATAGCGTACAAGGCGTCAGATTCCGTCGCGTCCAGTCACGCCCCACAGCGCCTGTGCACGCATTAACGTAATTGACGTCGCCACTGCCACTGCAATCATCCCATCGTCTTTCGGAGAGCCATGCCTGCCTATACCGCGCTATCGATACAGCAACTGTATGAAGAAAATCGCGAATCGCTGCAATTGGGCTGGTTTGCCGGCTTCCCCGGCGGAGAGCGGCTGATTTCGGGCGACGCCGCTTCCGCAGCCGATCAGGTCGGTCACTTGAACCTGATCCACCCGGGTCGGATCCAAGTCTTCGGGCATCAGGAAACCGAGTACTACCAGCGCCTCTCCAACACCTCCCGCGCCTATCAGACCGCCGAACTGGTGGCA
The DNA here is from genome assembly GCF_000282135.1 of Herbaspirillum sp. CF444. Lineage (GTDB taxonomy): Bacteria > Pseudomonadota > Gammaproteobacteria > Burkholderiales > Burkholderiaceae_D > Herbaspirillum. The sequence goes on along the minus strand of NZ_AKJW01000064.1, from coordinate 30,382 downwards.
GGCGAGCCTCCCGCCTTCATCATCGCGCAGGGCCTGGCGACACCACCCGACATTCTGGCGATCTGCGACGAAAAAAATATTCCGCTGTTTTCCACTCCCTTGCCTGCGGCGCAGGTGATCGATTATCTGCGCGTCTACCTGTCCAAAAAACTGGCGCAGCAGATCACCATGCACGGCGTGTTCATGGACGTGCTCGGCGTAGGCGTGCTGATCACCGGCGAGTCCGGCCTGGGCAAGAGCGAACTGGGCCTGGAACTGATCTCTCGCAGTCACGGCCTGGTGGCCGACGATGCGGTCGAATTTGCGCGCATCGCACCGAACATGATCGAAGGCCGCTGCCCGCCGCTGCTGCAAAATCTGCTGGAAGTACGCGGGCTGGGCCTGCTCGACATCAAGGCCATCTTCGGCGAAACCGCCGTGCGCCGCAAAATGCGCCTGAAGCTGATCGTGCATCTGGTCCGCCGCAGCACGCTGGAAGAAAATTACGAACGCCTGCCGCTCGACGCGCAATTTGAAGACGTGCTCGGCTTGCCGATCCGCAAAGTCGTGATCCCCGTGGCCGCGGGCCGCAATATCGCGGTTCTGCTGGAAGCCGCGGTACGCAACACCATCCTGCAATTGCGCGGCATCGACACGCTCAAGGAATTCATCGATCGCCAGCGCAAGGCGATGAACGGCGAATAAGTCGTCATCAAGTCCCCACCATCTGACGGATTTGACCATCGACAATCGTGTCGGCAACACGGTAAGCTGACACGACACTGACCCAGCAACTCTGCTTGAGGTATCATCATACTCATGCGTATCGTCCTCATCACAGGTATTTCCGGCTCCGGCAAATCGGTTGCTCTCCATGTTCTGGAAGACGCCGGTTATTTTTGCGTCGACAATTTGCCGCCTGCGCTGCTGCGCAGCCTGGTGGAAACCCGTTTGCAAGAAGGCGATGAGACGCTGGCGGTCGCCACCGATGCCCGCAGCGCCGATTCGCTCGCGGGTCTGGGACCCGATATTCAGTTGCTGAAAGAACAGGGACACGACGTCAAACTGTTCTTCCTGACCGCGACCACTGAATCGCTGATCACGCGCTTTTCCGAAACGCGCCGCAGCCATCCGCTGTCGCACCGCTTGCTGCCCGACCAGAATCCGACCGACCGCATGACGTTGACCGAGTGCATTCACAAGGAAAGAGAAATGCTGAGCGTGGTCGAAGGCCTGGGTCACGTCATCGACACCTCCAACCTGAACGCCAACAAGCTGCGCGCGTGGATTCGCGACCTGATCGATACCGAGCAGGCAAGCCTCACGGTGCTGTTCGAGTCGTTTGCGTTTAAATTCGGCGTGCCGCTGGATGCGGATCTGGTATTTGACGTACGCGTGCTGCCCAATCCGCACTACGACCTGCGCTTGCGCCCGCTGACGGGACGCGATGCGCCGGTGATCGAATTCCTTGCCGATTTGCCGGCGGTGAACGAATTGCTTGGCGACATCCGCAACTTCGTCGAAAAATGGCTACCCTCATTCAAGCGCGACAACCGCAGCTATCTGACCGTGGCAATCGGCTGCACCGGCGGCCAGCACCGCTCGGTCTACATCGTGGAGCAACTGGCCAAGCATTTCTCGGCAAACGAGAATGTCGTGATACGCCATCGCCAGCTGAGCTAGGCGGCCTCAGCACTCCGGCAAATCAATTCAATAAATCGTCGGTACGCAACACGCCCAGCAAGAGTTTCTTGACGGGCGCAGGCAAAGGCGCATCCGCAAGTTCGGCAACCGGATACCAGACGTACACCGACTCCGCCGCCTGAAGCTGGCGCTTTTTCAGCACAACCTGGAACGGCGACACGTGTAATTTGAAATGCGTGAAGACATGTGAAAACGGTTGCAGCTTGCGGCAAGCGGCAAGCGTGCCGAACGGTCGCGTCGCGTTGTCGACGGCGAGTTCAAACTCCTCGGCGCTCCGGCTCACCGGCAGCTCGGGCAGCGACAACAGTCCCCCCCAGATGCCGCTGTCCGGACGCTGCTGCAACAAGACATCTCCTCCTTCGCTGATGACCAGCATCATCGTGTCTTTTTCGGGAACCGCCTTTTTCGGCTTGCGCACCGGCAGTTCCGACGTACGGTCCGTGGCGAGCGCCACGCAGCGCTGCGCCAGCGGGCAACGATCGCAAGCCGGCTTGCCGCGCACGCACAACGTCGCCCCCAAGTCCATCAATCCCTGCGTATAGGATTCCATGTCGGCCTGCGGCAACAAGGCCACCGCGCGTCGCCACAACTGGTCTTCCACCGGCTTGGCGCCGGGAAATCCCTCGACGCCGAAGACGCGCGCAAACACACGCTTGACGTTGCCGTCCAGAATGGCCGCCCGTTTGCCGTAAGCGAAAGCGGCGATGGCCGCCGCCGTCGAGCGGCCGATGCCCGGCAGATCCGCCAGCAGTTCGGGATCATCGGGAAAACGTCCGCCGTATTCGTCCGCCACGCGCTGCGCGCAGCGATGCAGATTGCGCGCCCGCGTGTAGTAGCCCAGGCCGCTCCAATGCGACATCACCGCTTCGGACGGCGCTGCGGCGAGACTTTCCACCGTCGGAAAGCTTTGCAGGAATTTTTGATAATACGGAATCACGGCCGTCACCTGCGTCTGCTGCAGCATGATTTCAGACAGCCAGATGCGATAGGCATCGCGCGTGTTTTGCCATGGCAAGGCATGTCGGCCATGCTGCTTTTGCCAGCCGATGACGGCGGCCGAAAAACCAGGATCGACAAAATTGTCTGCAGCTGTCAGTGCGCCTGCCTGGACGGCGCCCGGCGCCGCATCCGTTTTGGTGAGAACACGTTTCATCGTTGGCAAATCACACAGTAAAAGGTGGAACGCTGGCCTTGCTTGATCTGGCGTATCGGCGTCGAGCAGATACGGCACGCTTCGCCGGTACGGTTGTAGACGAAATAGCTTTGCTGGAAATAACCCGACTGGCCATTGACGGCAATGAAGTCGCGCAAGCTGCTGCCGCCCTGCTCAATCGCTGCGGCGAGCGTTTCGCGGATCGCCGCGGCCAGTTTTTCATAGCGCGGCAGACTGATCTTGCCGGCTGCCGTCTTGGGATTGATGCCCGCCTTGAACAGGCTTTCCGACGCGTAAATGTTGCCGACGCCGACCACGATGTCGCCGGCCAGCAAGACCTGCTTGATCGGCGCGCTGCGGTTGCGCGTCTGGCGATGCAGCTCTTTGGCCGAGAATTTGTCTTCCAGCGGCTCCAGGCCGAGGCCGCGCAGGAGCATGTGTTCTTCGATGTCGCCATCCGCAGCGTCATGCCACAAGACCGCACCGAAACGACGCGGATCGGTCATGCGCATGACTTGCTTGCCGACCACGAGGTCGAAGTGATCATGTTTTTGCGGCGCAATCCCCAACGGCAAAATACGCAGATGTCCGGACATCCCCAGATGCACGATCAAGGTGCCGTGATCGAAGTTGATGAGCAGATATTTGCCGCGGCGCCCGGTCGAACGCACCACGCGACCGGCAAGCCGTTGCTGCAGATCGGCGGGAAACGGCCAGCGCAAGCCGGTATGACGCATCACCACGGCAGTGACGATGCGTCCCTCAAGATGAGGAGCGACGCCGCGGCGGGTGACTTCTACTTCTGGTAATTCAGGCATGGGAACGCGTACTGGTGAATAAGGCCACGAGGGACGACTGCAAGGGACGGTACATGACAGCGATGAGCCGCCATGGAGCGCTATCATACGGCAGATGCGGCAGATGGTTTACACTCGCTTACACCAAGAAGCATGCCGTTGAGCGTAAAATTAATAGCTGTCAGCTCATTTGCCAAATTACTCAGGATTTCCCTTGAAAAAACCTCTCGCCATTGTAACGCTCTCCGTCATGCTCTCCGCGTGTGCAAGCCTGCAGCAACCCAGCGAGACCGACGCGACTCCGGTTGCGACCGCCAAGAAGCCGACTCTGGTCAAAACCTCTCCGGCCCGCAAAGGACAAGCCAAAGCCGAGGCGCTGCCGGAAGATCCGCTGCCGACGCCGGCGCTGAGCGATGAAATCCTGTTCAAGGTCCTGAGTTCCGAAATCGCCTTCCAGCGCGGCCAGTGGCAAGCTGCCTACGTCACCCTGCTGGGCGCCGCGCAACAAACCCGCGATCCGCGTCTGGCGAAACGCGCGGCAGAAATGGCGATCGCCGCACGCCGTCCGAACGAAGCGCTGGCGGCGGTGCGCTTGTGGACGGAACTGGCGCCGCATTCGGACGAAGCCTTGCAGAGCTATCTGGCATTGATCATGTTGGGCGACAATATTTCGGAAATACAGCCGCTGATGGCGCAACGCCTGGCCGAAGCCTCGCCCCAGGCGCGCGGTCCGCTGATCCTGCAGATTCAGCGTCTCCTGATCCGCGCCAAGGACAAGGCTGTCGTCTTCAATATCCTGCAAGACATCGTGGCCCCCTATCCCACGCTGGTGGAAACGCATCTGGCGCTGGCCCGCAGCGCCTATGCCAACCGCGATCCCGAGCGCGCGCGCGACGAAGCGAAGCAGGCGCTGAAGCTCAAACCCGATTCGGAACTGGCGATCCTGACGCTGGCGGAAGTCACTCCGGACGGCAACGAAGCGGCAAAACTGGTGTCCGACTTCCTCAAGAAATATCCGAATGCGCGCGAAGTGCGTATCGCCTATGCCCGCGGACTGGCCGAACAAAAACAGTACGAACAAGCGATCAGGCAGTTCCAAACCTTGCTCAAGGAAGATCCGGAAGATGCGACCACGCTGTTCGCGCTGGGTATTCTGAACGTCCAGATCAGCCACTTTCCTGAAGCGGAAACCTATCTGAAACGCTATCTGGCAGTGTTGGCGGCTCAGCCGGACGACGAACGAGACCCGACGCAAGCGCTGCTGGTGCTGTCGCAAATCGCCGAAGATCGCAACGACATTCCCGCCGCCCTGAGTTATCTGGAACAAGTCGAACCGGGCGAATCCTATGCCGGCGTACAAGTCCGCCGCGCCCAGCTGATGGCCAAGGGCGGCGACATCGACGGCGCCCGCAAGATACTGCAACAAGCGCAATCCGATGCCGGCAGCGATCGTGAAGTGCTGCAGTTCATCCAGGCCGAAGGACAACTGCTGCGCGACAGCGAACGTTATCAGGATGCGTCGGACGTCCTGTCGGCCGGCCTGAAACGCTTCCCGGACAGCACCGACCTGCTGTACGACTACGCGATGGTGACCGACAAGACCGGCAACTACAAGGACATGGAAACTTCGCTGCGCAAGATCATCGAAATCGCGCCGAATAACCAGCACGCCTACAATGCGCTGGGCTACTCGCTGGCCGACCGCAATATCCGCCTGCCTGAAGCCGTGACGCTGATCAAGAAGGCGGTGCAACTGGCGCCGGAAGACCCATTCATCGCCGACAGCCTCGGCTGGGCGGAATTCCGCATGGGCAACCTCGACGAGGCCGAGAAAGAACTGCGCCGTGCCTACGGCCTGCGCCCCGACCCGGAAATCGGCATCCACCTCGGCGAAATCCTCTGGGCACGCGGCAAACAGGACGAAGCCAAAAAGCTGTGGCGCGAAGCGCAAAGCAAGGATCCGAAGAACGACGTGTTGAAGAGCACGCTGGAGCGCCTCAAGGTTCAGCTCTGATCCGCCGACAGCCAATCCGACTATGACGATCAATCTGCTGAAACACGGCGCGGCGGCGTGCCTGGTCATGCTGGCCGCCGGCTGCGCCACCGTTGCCCCACCGGAAAGTGCGGATAACGGCCCCGCGGTCGAACGCCGCTATAACGACGCCATTGAGCTCAGCGGACGCCTGTCGATCCGCTATGAGCAAGACGGCCGCGACCAGGCCGTGCACGGCAGCTTCACCTGGAACCAGAGCGCGCGCCATATCGTCCTGAGTCTGCTGTCGCCGCTCGGCCAGACGCTGGCAACCATCGACATCAAGCCGGGCGTCGCCGTCCTGACGCAATCGGGCAAGGCGCCATTGTCGGCCGCCGACGTCGACGTCCTGACGGAGCAAGCCCTGGGCTGGCCGTTGCCGGTGTCCGGTCTGCGCGACTGGCTGCAAGGCTTCGGACGCAGCGCCGACGGCAAGCCTTTCGTCGCCCAGCCATCCCGCGACACGGTGCGTTTCACTACCCGCGACGGCTGGAACCTCAGTTACGGAGAATGGCAGGACGACGCCGCCAACACGGCCGGGAACCGCCCCAAACGCATCGATCTGGCGCGCGAAACCAGACAGGCCGGCCCGGTGTCGATCCGCATCGTGATCGACAATTGGCAGAGCCATTGACAAGATAATCGCGCGCCAACGCCTGACCGGCGCCCTCACAGCAACATAGACGACACTCCACACCGATTCATGCAAGCAAGCCTGTACAACTGCCCCGCGCCGGCAAAACTGAACCTGTTCCTGCACGTGACCGGCCGTCGCGCCGACGGCTATCACCTGCTGCAAACGGTATTTCAGCTACTTGACCGCAGCGATACGCTGGATTTCGCGGTGCGCGACGACGGCCGCATCCAGCGCATCAATGAGATACCGGGCGTGCCGGCAGAAACCGATCTGGTGGTGCGCGCCGCCCGCTTGCTGCAGACCGCGGCCGGAAAGCCGCATCTCGGCGCCGACATCACGGTCCACAAACAACTTCCCATGGGCGGCGGCCTGGGCGGCGGCTCGTCCGATGCCGCGACCACGCTGATGGTCCTGAATCATTTGTGGCAAACCGGGCTGACGCGCGCCCAATTGATGGCGCTGGGACTGCAATTGGGCGCCGACGTGCCGTTTTTTCTGTTTGGCCGCAATGCGTTTGCCGAGGGTGTCGGCGAGGATCTGGTCGCCCTGGAGACCGCCAAGCGCTGGTTCGTGGTGATCGAGCCGGGGGTATCTGTTCCCACCGCGATAATTTTTTCGTCAGAAGAATTGACAAGGGATACAAAAGTCGTCAGAATAACGGACTTTCCTGAAGCGCATAATCTTCTCGATGGCGACTTCGGAAAAAACGACTTAGAAGTGGTGGCTGCCAAGCAGTTTCCCCCTGTCGCTGAAGCCATCAAATGGCTCAAGACATTCGGAAACGCAAGGATGACGGGATCCGGCGCTTGTGTGTTTTGTTCTTTTGAACACGAACATCAGGCCGACGAAGTGCTGAAACAGGTACCGTCGAAATGGATCGCCTGGAAAGCCCAAGCGATGCAGGAACATCCTCTCGCCCATTTGACAAGTTCGTAACCAAGAATTGGTTTGACGATGGATTGCACGCGATGTTAAAAGTGCATGTGGTGTAATTCAACGGCAAACAGCAGATTGCGTAGGGGAATCGCCAAGCTGGTTAAGGCACTGGATTTTGATTCCAGCATTCCAAGGTTCGAATCCTTGTTCCCCTGCCATTGAATTTGGGCAGTTTTACATCGCCCGATAAAGAAAAAAGAAGCCAAAGAGATAAGCCGCCAACGCAAGACTGTACAGTCAAGCATTGTCGGCTTTTCGACTTTTAAACGATTGCATTCAGGGATACCCATATGGCATACGAAAACCTGATGGTTTTTACCGGCAGCGCCAACCCGGAACTGGCGCAAGGCGTCGTCGAAAAATTAGGTATCCCGTTGGGCAAGGCCAATGTTTCGAAGTTCTCGGACGGTGAAGTGATGGTCGAGATCAACGAAAACGTGCGTGGCAAGGACGTATTCGTGTTGCAGTCGACCTGTGCGCCGACCAACGACAACCTGATGGAAATCATGATCATGGTCGATGCGTTGAAGCGTGCTTCCGCCGGCCGTATCACTGCCGCAATCCCGTATTACGGTTATGCCCGCCAGGACCGCCGTCCGCGTTCCGCCCGTGTTGCGATTTCGGCCAAGGTCGTCGCCAACATGCTGCAGGAAGCCGGCGTTGAACGCGTGCTGATCATGGACCTGCATGCAGACCAGATTCAAGGTTTCTTCGACATTCCGGTCGACAACATCTATGCATCGCCGATTTTGCTGGGCGATCTGGTGAGCAAGAACTACGACGACCTGCTGGTCGTGTCGCCCGACGTCGGTGGCGTGGTGCGCGCCCGTGCATTGGCCAAGCGTCTCGGCTGCGATCTGGCGATTATCGACAAACGCCGTCCGAAGGCGAACGTGTCGGAAGTCATGAACATCATCGGCGAAGTCGAAGGCCGCAACTGCGTGATCATGGATGACATGGTCGATACCGCAGGCACGCTGACCAAGGCTGCCGAAGTACTGAAAGAGCGCGGCGCCAAGAAAGTTGTCGCCTACTGTACGCACCCTGTCTTGTCCGGCCCGGCGCTGGATCGCATCGCCAATTCGCCGCTGGACGAGCTGGTCGTCACCGACACGATTCCTCTGTCGGACGCCGCCAAGGCCTGCGGCAAGATTCGCCAACTGACTTGCGCCAGCCTGCTGGCCGAGACATTCAAGCGCATCAGCAAGGGCGACTCGGTGATGTCGCTGTTTGCGGAATAAGTTTCAGAGATTCAGATTCGGTTTAGATTTCAGTTTTAATCCCTTCATGAAAATGAAGGGGTCCTTGAATCCCCTGGTCGCGGGGGATTTTTAACGCGAAACGAAGGTTTCGCAACCATTGGAGCTTTAACATGAAAGTAATCGCATTTCCACGCAAAGAGCAGGGGACCGGAGCGAGCCGCCGCCTGCGCAATGCTGGTCAAACACCAGCTATCGTCTACGGTGGCACCGCTGCACCGCTGAACATCGCTCTGGACCACAACGCGCTGTACCATGCGTTGAAAAAAGAAGCGTTCCACTCGTCGATCCTGGATCTGGAAATCGACGGCAAGGTCGAACAAGTTCTGCTGCGCGACTTCCAAGTCCACGCATACAAGCAACTGGTTCTGCACGTTGACTTCCAACGCGTCGACGCTTCGCAAAAAATCCACGTCAAGGTGCCACTGCACTTCGTGAACGCTGAAGTCTCGCCGGCCGTCAAGCTGTCGTCGGGCATCATCAGCCACGTCATGACCGACCTGGACATCTCCTGCCTGCCCAAGGATCTGCCGGAATTCGTTTCCGTCGATCTGTCGAAGCTGGAAGTCGGTCACTCGATCCACTTGGCCGATCTGCAATTGCCAAGCGGCGTGACTGCCGTTTCGCAAGAAAACCTGACAGTTGCCACCGCTTCGGTACCAGCTGGCAAGGTTGAAGCTGACAGTGCAGCACCTGCAGCAGGCGACGCAGAAGCGAAGTAATCTTCGATTCGGCAAAGCTGACGCATCAAATAAAAAACCCGCTTCGGCGGGTTTTTTATTGCCTGCAGTGCGGCATCGGCTGTACGCCGATGCCATCGCAACGAAACTAACGCCCCAACCACGCCTTGCGCTTGCGCACCAGGGCAATCGGCTTGTCTTGCACGGTAAGCGTCACTTGCGGCGCGCCATCCTTCTTCAGCTTGACCTTGAAACACATCAACTCGTCGCGACGGAACACGTGCAACTCGACCACGTCGTTCTCACTATAGCGCGCCAGCAAACCATCCATGCCTGCCGGCGGGATGCGAATGCCGTCCAGCGCCACCAGACGATCGCCAGCCGACAATCCGGCTTGCTGCCCCGCTCCGCCTTCATACACGTTGGCAAGCTTGGCATCGCCACCGTCACGCGTCACACGGACATTCATGCCCGGATGGGCATCCTTGCGCACGTCCGCATAGGCAACGCCGAACGGCGCCATCAACTGATCCAGCGGCAAGTCTTCGGTGCCGCGAATGTAGCGGTCGAAGAAGCGCTTCAGCTTCACGCCGCCGACTTCTTCGAACAAGGCCTCCGCCTCGTCTTCGCCGACGCCCTTGCCGCCCTTGCGGCTGTAGAAGTCACGACCGAAGCGCTGCCACAGCGCCAGCATTACATCGTCCAACGATTTGCGGCCGTTGGTTTCGGCGCGGATCGTCAGGTCGAGACCCAGCGCCACCAGCGAGCCCTTGGTGTAATAGCTGACGATGGCGTTCGGCGCGTTTTCATCCTGACGGTAGTATTTGATCCAGGCGTCGAAGCTCGATTCGGCGACGCTTTGCTTGCGTCGGCCGTTGCCGCGCAAGACGCCGTTGACGGTCTTGGACAGCATTTTCAGATAATCCGGCGTATCGATCAGGCCGGTACGCACCAGGAACAGATCGTCGTAGTAACTGGTGAAGCCTTCGAACAGCCACAGCAGCGAGGTATAGCCCTCTTCGCGCAGATCATACGGCGCGAACATCGCCGGCTTGATGCGCTTGACGTTCCAGGTGTGGAAATATTCGTGGCTGCACAAGCCGAGATAGGTACGATAGCCATCGGTCGATTCGCTCTTGCCTTTGACCGGCAAATCGCTGCGCGCACAGATCAGCGCAGTCGATGCGCGATGCTCCAGACCGCCGTAACCATCGCCGACAACCATGGTCATGAAGACATAACGCGACATCGGCGCGCGTTTGCTTTTCGGTTCAAAGAAGGCGATCTGCGCTTCGCAGATTTTCTTGAGATCGGCGGACAAGCGCGCCATGTCCAGGTTCGGCACATTACCGGTGATCACGATGTCGTGCGGCACGCCGTGCGCCGTGAAAGTGGCCAGCGCAAAATCGCCAAGCTCGACCGGATGGTCGATCAGCTCGTCGTAGTCGCCGGCGACATAGGTGCCGAAGCCATAGCGCTTGGCTTTGAGTTCCGGCATGGAAGTCGCCACGCGCCAGCGCTTGCAGGCGTCGCCCCCCGGGCGGCGGATGTCGACGACATGCTCCGTTTGCTCCTGCCCTTCGACACGCAGGAAGACGCTGGTGCCGTTGAAGAAGGCATGGGTCTGATCCAGATGCGCGGTGCGCACCGACAAGTCCCAGGCGTAGACCTGATAACTCAGCGTCAGCGGACCGCTGCACGGCGCGGCGCGCCAGGTATGCTTGTCGAGCTTGCGCAACGCGACTTTCTTGCCCCCGGACTCGCCGCGGATCTGGACGATGTTGCGCGCAAATTCGCGAATCATGTAGCTGCCGGGAATCCACGCCGGCAAGGAAAATACCTGTCCGTCGGCAGCCGGCGCATCGACCGTCAGGGTGAGGTCGAACACGTGGGCGGCGCAATCGTTGGAGGTGATGCTGTAGCGAATCGGGGTAGTCATGTTGTTCTTCGGTTATCGCCGCAAGCGCGGCGATCAGCCGTGTCTAAAAAGTGAAATTCCATTGTACTTGAGCAAGGTGAATCCGGGCTGACGCAGGGCTGATTTTGGAAGTCCGTCACTTGCTTTTTCCCTCACGGAAAGCAAGAAGCCGGAAAGACTTTCGTCAATCCGGCTTTTTTTACTGCGTTTGCTTTTTACAGTGTCGTATCAGCGTGGCAGCACCGACGAGCCCATCAGGAATTCATCGACGGCGCGCGCGCACTGACGGCCTTCGCGAATCGCCCAGACCACAAGCGACTGGCCGCGGCGCATGTCGCCCGCAGCAAAGACCTTGTCGACCGACGTCTTGTAGCAGCCTTCGCCGTCCGTCGTGGCCTTGGCGTTGCCGCGTTGGTCCTTGTCGACGCCGAACGATTCCAGCACTTGCTGCACCGGCGAGACGAAGCCCATGGCCAGCAGCACCAGGTCGGCCTTCATTTCGAATTCGGAATTCGGCACTTCCTGCATCTTGCCGTCTTTCCATTCTACGCGCGCGGCGATCAGCTTCTCGACCTTGCCGTTCTTGCCTTCCAGGCGCTTGGTGGCCACTGCCCAATCGCGGTCGCAACCTTCTTCGTGCGACGACGAGGTGCGCAGCTTGGTCGGCCAGTACGGCCAGACGAGCGGCTTGTTTTCCGTTTCAGGCGGTTGCGGCATCAGTTCGAACTGTGCCACCGACGCAGCGCCGTGACGGTTCGAAGTACCGACGCAGTCGGAACCGGTATCGCCGCCGCCGATCACGACCACGTGCTTGTCGGTCGCCATGATCTGGCCCTTGAGCTTGTCGCCGGCGTTGACCTTGTTTTGCAGCGGCAGGAATTCCATGGCGAAATGCACGCCCTTCAATTCACGGCCCGGCACCGGCAAGTCGCGCGGCAGTTCTGCGCCGCCGGCGATGACGACCGCGTCGAAGTCTTTCTTCAGGTCGTCGGGAGAAACTGTTTCCTTGGACCAGTTGGTGATGTTGGCCGGGAAATCCTTGCCCACCAATGTGCTGGTGCGGAACACGACGCCTTCGGCTTGCATCTGTTCGACGCGCAGGTCGATGTGCGACTTTTCCATCTTGAAGTCGGGGATGCCGTAACGCAGCAGGCCGCCGACGCGATCATTCTTTTCGAACACGGTCACGTCATGGCCCGCGCGCGCCAGCTGTTGTGCGGCAGCCAGGCCGGCAGGACCGGAGCCGACCACGGCGACTTTCTTGCCGGTTTTGACGGCAGCCGGTTGCGGCGTGACCCAGCCGTTTTCCCAGCCCTTGTCGATGATGAAATGCTCGATCGACTTGATGCCGACGGCGTCGCTGTTGATGCCGAGCGTGCACGCGGCTTCGCACGGCGCCGGGCAGATGCGGCCGGTGAACTCGGGGAAGTTGTTGGTCGAGTGCAGCGTATCCAGCGCTTCCTTGTAGTCGCCGCGATAGACCAGGTCATTCCAGTCGGGGATGATGTTGTTGACCGGGCAGCCGTTGTTGCAGAACGGGATGCCGCAATCCATGCAGCGTGCGCCTTGCGTCTTGGCTTCCGCCTCGCCCAGATGCAGGACGAATTCCTTGTAATGCTTCATGCGCGACTGCGGCGCTTCGCTCGCCTCTTTCAGGCGCTCATATTCCATAAAGCCGGTTACTTTACCCATTTTCCACTCACATTCTTCGCTAAGGATAGGCGGCGGGCGATTCTGTCGTTGTCGTTATCAGAATCGCCGGCCTTGCGTTATTTCAGATCAAACGGCCAAGCATTGCGGCTTATGCCGGAACCTTGTCCTTCGGGGCCGCTTTGGCGGCATTGAGTTCGCCCAGCGCACGTTTGTACTCGGTCGGGAAGACCTTGACGAACTTGCTGCGCGATGCCGCCCAGTTGTCCAGCAGGTAGCGCGCGCGCGTGCTGCCGGTGTACTTGAAGTGACGCTCGATCAAGCCACGCAATATCACTTCGTCGGTCTGGCCGTTGCCGCCGCGTTGCAGGCTGTGCCAGACGGCGCGATCGGTCGAGGCTTCCTGTTCGGTGTCGGACAGGACCTTGTCCAGCGCGACCATGGCCATGTTGCACTTGCCGGCGAAGTCGCCGGTTTCGTCGTAAACGTAAGCGATGCCGCCGGACATGCCCGCTGCAAAGTTACGGCCGGTGCCGCCCAGCACGACGACGGTGCCGCCGGTCATGTATTCGCAACCGTGGTCGCCGGTGCCTTCGACGACGGCAATCGCGCCGGAATTACGCACCGCGAAACGCTCGCCGACCACGCCGTTGATGAATGCCTCGCCGGTCGTCGCGCCGTACAGCACGGTGTTGCCGGAGATCATGTTGTCGACCGCACGGCCGCGGAACTCGGTGTTCGGACGCACGATGATGCGGCCGCCCGACAAGCCCTTGCCAACGTAGTCGTTGCCTTCGCCAACCAGATCCAGCGTCACGCCGTGCGCCAGGAACGCGCCTGCCGACTGGCCGGCGGTGCCTTGCAGCTGGATGTGGATGGTGTCGTCCGGCAGGCCTTCGTTGCCGTAACGCTTGGCCACTTCACCCGACAGCATGGCGCCGACGGTACGGTTCAGGTTGCGGATCGGCGAGATGAAGGAAACCTTCTCGCCCTTGTCCAGCGCGGTGCGCGCCTGTGCGATCAGCTTGTGATCCAGCGCCTTGTCCAGACCGTGGTCTTGATTCTCGGTATGGAAGTACGGCGTTGCGCTGACCGGTTGATAGAAGATCTTGCTGAAGTCCAGGCCTTGCGCCTTCCAATGCTGGATAGCCTTGGTGCGGTCCAGCAAATCGGAACGACCGATCAGTTCGTTGAACGTGCGGATGCCCAGTTGCGCCATGATCTGACGCGCTTCTTCGGCGATGAAGAAGAAGAAATTGACCACGTGCTCGGGCTTGCCGGAGAACTTGGCGCGCAGGACCGGATCCTGCGTCGCGACGCCGACCGGGCAAGTATTCAGATGGCACTTGCGCATCATGATGCAGCCTTCGACCACCAGCGGTGCGGTGGCGAAACCGAATTCATCGGCGCCCAGCAGCGCGCCGATGACGACGTCGCGGCCGGTCTTCATCTGACCGTCGGCCTGCACGCGGATGCGGTTGCGCAGACCGTTCAGCACCAGCGTCTGCTGGGTTTCGGCCAAACCGAGTTCCCATGGCGAACCGGCATGCTTGATCGAGGACAGCGGCGATGCACCGGTGCCGCCGTCATGGCCGGCGATCACGACGTGATCCGACTTGGCCTTGGCAACCCCCGCGGCAACCGTGCCGACGCCGACTTCCGACACCAGCTTGACCGAGATCGAGGCGCGCGGATTGACGTTCTTCAGATCGTGGATCAGCTGCGCCAGGTCTTCGATCGAATAGATGTCATGGTGCGGCGGCGGCGAAATCAGACCGACGCCCGGCACCGATACGCGCAAGGTTGCGATGTAGTCGGTGACCTTGTGGCCCGGCAGCTGGCCGCCTTCGCCCGGCTTCGCGCCCTGCGCCATCTTGATCTGGATCTGGTCGGCGGAGATCAGGTATTCCGCCGACACGCCGAAACGGCCAGACGCCACCTGCTTGATGCGCGAACGCAGCGAGTCGCCGGCTTGCAGCGGGATGTCGACTTCAATGACGTCCTTGCCGATTTCCGATGCCAGGGTTGCGCCCTGCTTGATCGGGATGCCTTTCAGTTCGTTGCGGTAACGATTGACGTCTTCACCGCCTTCACCAGTGTTGGACTTGCCGCCGATGCGGTTCATCGCAATCGCCAGCGTGGCGTGCGCTTCGGTCGAGATCGAACCGAGCGACATCGCGCCGGTGGCGAAACGCTTGACGATTTCCTTGGCCGGCTCGACTTCGTCGATCGAAATCGCCTTCGACGGATCGATCTTGAATTCGAACAGGCCGCGCAAGGTCATGTGACGCTTGGACTGGTCATTGATGATCTGCGCGTATTCCTTGTACGAATTGAAGTTGTTCGCACGGGTCGAGTGTTGCAGCTTGGCGATCGCATCCGGCGTCCACATGTGCTCTTCGCCGCGGATACGGAAGGCGTACTCGCCGCCGGCGTCCAGCGCATTGGCCAGCACCGGATCGCTGCTGAAGGCGGCACGGTGCAGTCGCAGCGCTTCTTCGGCGACTTCGAACACGCCGATGCCTTCGACGTTCGATGCGGTGCCCTTGAAGTACTTGTCGACCAGCGCCTTGTTCAGACCGATGGCTTCGAAAATCTGCGCGCCGCAGTAGGACATGTAGGTCGAAATGCCCATCTTCGACATGACCTTCAGCAAGCCCTTGCCGATCGCTTTCTGGAAATTGTAGATCGCCTTGTCGCCCGACAGATCGCCCGGCAAACCCTTGGCCATTTCGGTCAGGGTATCCATTGCCAGGTAGGGGTGGATCGCTTCGGCACCGTAGCCTGCCAGCAGTGCGAAGTGATGCGTTTCACGGGCGGAGCCGGTGTCGACCACCAGGCCGGTCGAGGTGCGCAAGCCCTTGCTCACCAGATGCAAGTGGATCGCGGAAGTCGCCAGCAGCGCAGGAATCGCGACCTGCTCGGAATCGACCTTGCGGTCCGAAATGATCAGGATGTTGTGGCCCGACTTGACCGCATCGACGGCCTTGGCGCACAGCGAGGCCAGACGCGCTTCGATGCCTTCCTTGCCCCAGGCGACCGGGTAGCAGATGTTCAGCTCGTGCGACTTGAACTTGCCGCCAGTGTGCGCGCTGATGTTGCGCAGCTTGGCGATGTCGGCGTAATCGAGGATCGGCTGCGACACTTCCAGGCGCATCGGCGGGTTGATGTTGTTGGTGTCGAGCAGGTTCGGACGCGGGCCGATGAAGGACACCAGCGACATGACCATCGCTTCGCGGATCGGGTCGATCGGCGGGTTGGTCACTTGCGCGAACAATTGCTTGAAGTAGTTGTAGAGCGTCTTGTTCTTGTTGGACATGACGGCCAGCGGCGAGTCGTTGCCCATCGAACCGATCGCTTCTTCGCCGCCCGAGGCCATCGGCGCCATCAGGAACTTGACGTCTTCCTGGGTGTAGCCGAACACTTGCTGGCGATCCAGCAGCGGAATGGTCGAACCGGATTCGAACGGCTCGGCCTTGAGTTCGTCGAGCTTGACGCGCACCGACGAAATCCATTGCTTGTATGGCTTGGCGTTGGCGTAGGTGTCCTTCAGTTCCTTGTCGTCGATGATGCGGCCGGCATCGAGGTCGATCAGGAACATCTTGCCCGGTTGCAGGCGCCATTTCTGGATGATCTTCGATTCAGGAATCGGCAGCACGCCGGATTCGGAAGCCATCACCACCAGATCGTCGTCGGTCACGATGTAACGCGCAGGGCGCAGGCCGTTGCGGTCCAGCGTGCCGCCGATGTGACGGCCGTCGGTGAAGGCCAGGGCGGCAGGGCCGTCCCATGGTTCCATCATCGCGGCGTGGTATTCGTAGAAGGCGCGACGGTTGTCGTCCATCAGGGTGTGGTTTTCCCAGGCTTCCGGCACCATCATCATCATGGCTTGCGCCAGCGGATAGCCGGCCATCAGCAACAGTTCGAGCGCGTTGTCGAAACAAGCGGTATCGGACTGCCCTTCATAGATCAGCGGAAACAGCTTCTTCAAGTCGTCGCCCAGCACGGCCGACTGCATCACGCCTTCGCGTGCGCGCATCCAGTTGAAGTTGCCCTTGACGGTGTTGATTTCGCCGTTGTGCGCGATCAGGCGGTAGGGGTGAGCCAGCGGCCATTCAGGGAAAGTATTGGTGGAGAAGCGTTGGTGCACCAGCGCCAGCGCGGAAACACAGCGCGGATCTTGCAGGTCTTTATAGTAGACGCCGACCTGGTCGGCCAGCAGCAGGCCCTTGTAGACCACGGTGCGCGCCGACATCGACGGCACGAAAAATTCCTTGCCGTGGATCAGGTTCAGCGCCTGGATGGCGTGGCCGGAGGATTTGCGGATGACGTACAGCTTGCGTTCCAGCGCGTCGGTGACCATGATGTCCGGGCCGCGGCCGATGAAGATCTGGCGGATGACCGGCTCTTTTTCACGCACGGTCGGCGACATCGGCATGTCCATGTCGACCGGCACGTCGCGCCAGCCCAACACGACCTGGCCTTCAGCCAGCACCGAACGCTCGATTTCCTGTTCACAGGCGATGCGCGAAGCATTTTCCTTCGGCAGGAAGATCATGCCGACGCCGTATTCGCCTGGCGGAGGCAGCTCGACGCCTTGCTTGGACATCTCTTCGCGGTAGTACTGATCCGGAATCTGAATCAGGATACCGGCGCCATCGCCCATGAGCGGATCGGCGCCGACAGCACCCCGGTGGTCGAGATTCTTCAGGATGAGCAAGCCTTGCTCAACGATAGAATGGTTTTTCTTGCCCTTGATATGGGCGATAAAACCGACACCACAGGCGTCGTGTTCATTAGCTGGGTCGTATAGGCCTTGCGCATGCATAACGGTGCTCCACCACTTTGAGAGTAAGGATTTAAGGATAGTGCACTGCACCCAATTCTTCAATAAGAACAAAAAGGGTCAGAGTCAAATTAAAAACCACTGAATTTCTATTATTTTTTAATTAGGGACAGAGTAAATGAGAAAATTCGGCAAGCCATTGTATTGAAAGACCTTTATGCGTCTTTTACTTCGTCGGGTTTTTCATTTTGCGTCGCTGCAACATCGACTTTCTTCACCGGACGACCACGCTTTGCAGGACTGACACGCCGGCTGACCTGCTTTTCCAGGCTCGATTTGAAGTCGTCGGTACCCAATGCCCAGCCTTTCAAGGTCGCTTGCGTGATCGCTTCGACTTCGCGACTGCCCAGCGATTGCTCCGCCAGCAGCTTGTAGGCGATCTCCCGGTCGAACGGCGTATTGCCCAAAGCCCAATACAGCCGGTGATCGGTGATTAGCGGATCCGACTTTGCGCCAATATGATGCATGTAACTCGACCACGGATAATCTGCAAGCCCGGCGACGAGACCGTTGCGGACCGGGTTCAGCTCGATATAGCGGCTGCACAGCAGCAGGTAGCGCTCGGCATCCAGCACCGTTGCTTTGTAGCGTCCCTGCCACAGCGTCCCGCCTCTTTCGTATTTCTGGTTGTAATAAGGAACGTAATACCGCCCAACCCATTGCATCATTCGTGCCAGCCCGTCGGTATCCATCGGCGTCGCCAGCACGTGGATGTGGTCCGGCATCAGCACGTAAGCATGGATGGCGACCTTGAAGCGCCTGGCGCCCTCCTTCAGCCAGTCGAGAAACGCCGCATGATCGGCGGAATCGCGGAATATTGATTGTTTGTCATGCCCGCGTTGAATGATGTGATGCGGCTGGTGCGGGACGACAAGACGAGGTAAGCGAGCCATAGACAGTGATTGAAACGAGAAAGGGCCGGAGGCGATTCACGATTGTAAATCAACTCCGACCCCACTTTTTCAACTTGCTGCCGACCTGAGCCATTGAGGACAGGCCGGCATGCGCTGCAACTTAAACCACCACCTTCTTGCGCGACAACACCAGACTGATCAGCACCGAGGCCAGCAGAATCAATCCGACAACCAGCAGCGAAATCATCACCGGGATGTGGAACCAGTACGCCAACAGCATCTTGCCGCCCACGAACACCAGCACCAAAGCCAGGCCGTATTTGAGGTAGTGGAAGCGGTCCGCCACGTCGGCCAGCAAGAAGTACAGCGCCCGCAAACCCATGATCGCAAACATGTTCGACGTGAACACGATGAACGGGTCCGTCGTGATCGCGAAGATCGCCGGGATGCTGTCGACCGCGAAGATCAGATCCGTCACTTCGATCAGGATCAGCACCAGCATCAGCGGCGTGAAATAGCGCACGCCGTTGCGCATGGTGAAGAACTTCTCGCCGTCGTACTCGTTGCTGATGCGCATGTGCTTGCGCAGGAATTTCAGCAGCGGGTTATCGTTGAGATCGCTCTCCTTGTCCGCAAAGATCAGCATTTTGATGCCGGTGACGATCAGGAAGGCGCCGAACAGATACATGATCCAGCTGAACTGCGCGATCAGCCAGGCGCCCAGCAAGATCATGACGGCACGCATGACGATCGCACCGACCACGCCGTACAACAGCACACGGCGCTGCATCTCGGCCGGTACCGCGAAGTAGCCGAAGATCACCAGGAAGACGAAGATGTTGTCCACCGACAGCGACTTCTCAATCAAATAACCGGAGAGAAATTCCAGGCTCTTCTGATTCGCGAATTCGCGCCCGATGCTGTGATCCAGATACCACCACAGCAAGCCGCTGAACAACAGCGCCAGCATCACCCAGGCAATCGACCAGCCCAATGCCTCCTTGACCGTCACCTTGTGCGAGTGACGTCCGCCGAGCACCAGCATGTCGAACGCCAACATGCCAAGCACAAACACGATAAACCCGCCCCACATCAGCGGACTTGCAAAACTTTCCACACCGTTCACGGCATTCCCCTTTGTTTATAGATCACGATCGACTGATCAGTCGAAATCGAAAAACTCGCCCAGAAAACCCTTCTTCTTGCGCGACTGATAATCCTTGTTGTAACGATGGCCATCGTCGTAGCCACGCTGCGGCGGTGCATATTGCGGCGCCGGCGCGCGATGTTGCATCGATGGCGGAACCGGCGCCGAAGCGGCTTGCGAGCGCTCGATCAGCTTGTCCAGCTCGCCGCGATCCAGCCAGACGCCGCGGCACTGCGGGCAATAGTCGATCTCGACGCCCTGACGATCGCTCATGTTCAGATTGACGGTGGTACAGACGGGACATTTCATGACGGCCTCCATGGCTTTGCAATAGACAAACCGTACTGTAGCGGGATCCGACCCTATTGAAAATTCGAATATACTTTCATTTATATTCGGAAAAACCGATGTATAGGACATGCCATGGCAGCGCTCAATTACAAACATCTGCACTACTTCTGGGTCGTCGCCAAAACCGGCGGCATTGCGCGCGCCGGCGAGCGCCTGCACCTGACGGCGCAGACCATCAGCGGGCAGATCACGCTCTTCGAAGACAGTCTGGGCTACAAGCTGTTCAATCGCGTCGGCCGCAAACTGGAATTGAACGACGCCGGTCGCACCGTGTTCGCCTATGCCGACCAGATCTTCACGCTCGGCGAGGAGTTGGAAGAAGTCATGCGCTTTCGCCCCGGCGGCAGCCCCCTGCAATTCAGGGTCGGCGTCGCCGACGCGGTCCCCAAGACGATTGCCTATCTGCTGCTGGAGACGGCGCTGAAACTCGACGACCCCGTGCGCATCGTCTGCCGCGAGGGCAAGCTGAACAACCTGCTCGGCGATCTCGCGATTCATCGCCTGGATATCGTCATCGCCGACAGTCCCATGCCCGCCAATATCGACGTGCGCGGCTACAGCCACTTATTGGGTGAGTGCAATACCAGTTTTTTCGCCACGCCCGCATTGGCAAAAACCTACAAGAAAAATTTCCCGCAGAGCCTGGATGACGCGCCGTTCCTGATGCCGGGCGAAGACGCGGCGGTCCGGCCAAAGTTGTTGCGCTGGTTTGAAAAGGAAAAGATACGCCCGCAGATCGCCGGCGAGTTCGACGACGGCGCGTTGCTCAATGCATTCGGCGAGGCCGGCACCGGCATCTTCGCCGCACCGTCCGCTGTCGCTGCACAATTGAAACAGCAACTCGGCGTCGTGCAGATCGGACAAACCGAACAGATCACCGAGCAGTTTTACGCCATCTCCGTCGAGCGTCGGCTGACGCATCCCGCCGTGCTGGCGATCCAATCGGCGGCGCGAGAAAGCCTGATCATTCCGAAAGGGAAGTAAACGGAAACAGAGATGCCGCGCATCGACAGGGCGTCATGGCAATGCGGCAACACTGAACAAAAGAAAAACACAAAGAAAAAACCCCACGCTCCTTGCGGACCGTGGGGTAAATCCCATTCTCGGGGGAGAGAATGGAGGGGGAAAACCAACTATAAGAAAAGCAGAGTAGCGTCGCAGTGTTTTTTACAAATTGTTACGCCACCACCGGCTCCACAACATATTCCGTCAGGAGCCAGTCAGCAAAAGGCTTCGCAGCGCATTGAAGAGCATGCTCTGTTGCTCGCGCCGACAAATCAGGGAGGTTGTAATCCGCCCTTCCTTACGTAAAGAATAGGCGGAAAAATTCTGTTGTCCATGCATATTTAATATCGAACGCGGAACAAAAGCGATGCCGATGCCGGCGGCAACGCAGGCGAGCATGGCGTGATACGAACCCAGTTCCAGGATCCGCAAGGGGCGGCGATCCTTGACGCTACCGGAGGCGAACCACTGTTCGGCAAGGCGCCGATACGTACAACCTTGTTCAAAGACAATCAATGTCTCCACTTTCACATCGTCCGGCGTCTTCACCCGCCCATGACCGCGCGGCACCGTGATCATCAGCTCTTCCGGATAGAGCGGTGTTGAGAAAAACACATCGTCGGTAATCGGCCCGGCCACCAGCGCCGCATCGAGCTTGAAACTGCGCACCTGATCGATCAGCGTCTGGGTGGCGCCGGTCGTCAATTCCAGCTGCACTTCCGGCCAGCGCTGGTGAAAAGCCGCCAGCGGCCCCGGCAAGCGACTCGCGGCGGTGCTTTCCATGGCTCCCACGCGCAACCTGCCGCGCGGCCCTTGCGGCAACATGGCATGCCGCGCCTCTTGCACCAGCCCGAGGATGCGTTCGGAATAATCCAGCAAGACTTCGCCGGCAGGCGTCAGCACCAGGCGCTTGCGATCGCGGATAAACAGCGCCACGCCCACCGACGCCTCCAACTGGCGCAGGCGCGTGGTTACATTCGACTGCACCCGGTGCAGGCGCTCGGCAGCGCGCGTCACGCCGCCTTCGGTCACCACCGCGCGAAAAATTTCAAGTTCGGCAAGTTCCATGCTGACTCCGTGAAAAAATCTTCCTCTGACATCTCATAAAAAGATGAATACATTCTAATTATTCATTTTTTAGAATGATAAAGACAAGCTAACATTACAACATCAGCGACATACACCAGAGTGCTCCGTCAAAACGGTAGCGCCACGATTGCACACAATTCAACAACAATGACGCCCGGCAATCGGCGCCCGAGAAGGCCTCAAGAACAGGAAACAATGACTACTCCGGACGCAAGCCACAATCGCAAAAGCGCCCTGCGCATCGCCTTCGCCGGCCTGATCGCGCTCTCCGTCGCCATGGGCATCGGTCGCTTTGCCTTCACTCCGTTGCTGCCGATGATGCTGCACGACCAGACCATCGACCTCAATAGCGGCGGCTGGCTGGCGACATCCAACTATCTGGGTTATTTCATCGGCGCCATGCTGTGCGCATTCTGGCGCGGCCTGCCGCCGACGCGCACGATACGCGCCGGACTGATCGCGACGGTGTTGCTGACGCTCGGCATGGGACTGCTGCATGTGCAAACGGTCTGGCTGCTATTGCGCTTGCTGTCGGGCATCGCCAGCGCGCTGGTATTCGTCTACAGCTCGGGATGGTGTCTGCAGCGCCTGGCGCAACTGCAATTGCCGGCACTGGGCGGCATCATCTATTGCGGTCCCGGCATCGGTATCATGCTGACCGGCTTGTCGAGCAGCGGCATGGTCGCCCATGGCTGGCACGCC
This sequence comes from Herbaspirillum sp. CF444, assembly GCF_000282135.1. Taxonomy (GTDB): domain Bacteria; phylum Pseudomonadota; class Gammaproteobacteria; order Burkholderiales; family Burkholderiaceae_D; genus Herbaspirillum. The sequence continues at coordinate 7,643 of NZ_AKJW01000064.1, read as the reverse complement.
GATACCGGCTGGGTCGCATTTGGCTTGCTGGCAGTCCTGTTGACGGCGGCGGTCTGGAGTACGTTTCGCGGCGATCTCGACTTGCGCGCCGGCAACGCCGCACAGACAGACGCCGACCATGTCGAACCGGCATCGATCCGGCAAGAGGTGCGCTGGCAAGTGCTGGCCTACGGCATGGCGGGATTCGGCTACATCATCACCGCCACCTTCCTGCCGGTCATCGCGCGCCAGGCATTGCCGCCCGGTTCCGCCTGGCCGGATTTTTTCTGGCCGCTGTTCGGTTTGTGCGTGGCGCTCGGCGCACTTGGCGCGACACGGATTCCGGTGCACTTCGACCAGCGCTTGCTGCTGGCGATCAGCTACGTCATGCAGGCAATCGGCGTGGTCAGCAGCGCGATTTTCCCCAACGAAGTCGGATTCGCAATCGGCAGCATCTTGCTTGGTCTGCCTTTCACGGCCATCACGCTGTTCGCCATGCGCGAAGCGCGCCGCCTGCGCAGCCATCACGCCGCAGGGCTGATGGGATTGCTGACGGCGTCCTACGGCATCGGCCAGATCGCCGGCCCGCCGCTGGCGACACGACTGGTGCATGCGACCGGATCGTTTACGCCTTCGCTCAGCATCGCCGCACTTGCCTTGCTGGCCGGTGCAGCCTTGTATGTATGGCTAAGCCTGCGCTCGCGCGCCGATCGGGTTGCGACCACGGCACAGGGCTGAATACGGTCTTGAAATGCAAGGAGCCGATGCCGGAACGCCGGCATCGGCTCCTTGCGACAGATAAATCCCCGACTTAACGGAAGGCCGGTTCGCCAAAACTGCGCAGCTTGCGGCTGTGCAATTGCTCGATGCCGTGATTGCGCAACAATTCCAGCGCGCGGATGCCGATCTTCAGATGCTGGGCAACGCGTTGTTCGTAAAAACGATTCGCCATGCCCGGCAGCTTGATCTCGCCGTGCAGCGGCTTGTCGGACACGCACAGCAAGGTGCCGTACGGGACGCGGAAGCGGAAACCGTTGGCCGCCACCGTCGCGCTTTCCATATCCAGCGCAATCGCCCGGCTCTGGCTGAAACGCAGCAAGGGCGTGCGATGGTCGCGCAACTCCCAGTTGCGGTCATCGACCGAGGCCACGGTGCCGGTGCGCATGATGCGCTTCAACTCATACCCTTCCAGCTGCGTGATGCCGGCGACCGCGTCTTGCAAGGCCAGTTGCACTTCCGCCAGCGCCGGGATCGGCACCCACAGCGGCAAGTCGTCATCCAGCACATGATCGTCGCGTACGTAAGCGTGCGCCAAGACGTAATCGCCCATGCGTTGCGACGACGACAACCCCGCGCAGTGACCCAGCATGATCCAGCCGTGCGGACGCAATACGGCAATGTGATCCGTGATGGTCTTGGCGTTGGACGGACCGACGCCGATATTGACCAGCGTGATGCCGGTGCCGTCCGCGCGCTGCAAGTGATAAGCCGGCATCTGCGGCTGGCGCACCGGCGGCGTGCCGGTGCTCGGCATGCCCTTCATCCCTTCGACGTTGGCGTTCGGCGTGGTCACGTTGCCCGGTTCGACGAAGGCGGTATATTGCTGGCGATAAGTGCGCAGCTCGGGATCGTCGGTCGCCTGCATCAGCTCGCGCCCCATGCGCACGAACTCGTCGACGTAGAACGCGTAGTTGGTGAACAGCACATAACGCTGGAACTGCTGCGGCGCCGTCGCGGTGTAATGACGCAGGCGATGCAGCGAGTAATCGATACGCGGTCCGGTGAACAAGGCCAGCGGATGAATGCCGTCGCGCCAGCCGCCATTGTCGACTTCATAGGTGCCGTTGACGATGCGGTCATCCATCTCGGCCAGATCGGGCAAATCGAACACGTCCGGCAAGAGACGCAAATGGTCGGGATCGAGATCGCCCTCGACGTGAATGCCTTCGGCAAACGCAAAATGAACCGGTATCGGCAGATCGCTGACGCCCACTTCCAGCGGTTCCTGGTGATTCGCCAGCAGCAGCTTGAACTGGCTCAGCAAATAATTCTTGAACAGCGTCGGCCGCGTCAGCGTGGTCTGGTAAGTGCCGGGACCGGCGACAAAACCGAAGGACTGGCGCGTGTCGGTGTGCGTGACTTTTTCAGTCGTGATGCGCACGAAGGGGTAGCACGCTCGCACGCGCTCCTGCAGCACCTCGCCTTTGGCAAAGCGCTTGAAGGCATCACGGAGGATGGCGGTGTTGTGTTCATAGATTTCGATCACGCGATCGACCGCCTCTTGCGGATCGGTAAATTTTTCGGTCAACAACTTTTCTCCAATCAATTCCGGTTCTCGACACACTGCCTGACTTCACGAACTTCATAGAGCGGCAACGTCCGATTTCATTGTACCTATATAAACAAAAAGGCCAATCCAATTCCGAAAACTGACTGGGAACTGACTGCGGGCAACAACGCTATTTCATGCAACTTCCCGGGCCGGCTGATTCTTGAATAGAATCAAGAATTCGATATTGATTTTTTGGATTTAACAAAAATAAAGAAACGCAACAATTGAAAATGCGCGCAAATCCAAAGCACCCCTATTCGTCATTCTTTTGAGTATGCAATCCGCTCCGGGCGGAAACCCTTTCGCACAGCACTATACGGGCAATTTAAGTGCAAAACCGCCTCCGCCATGCCCTCAAAAAGCGCCCCCCATGCACTTCTTGCGAGCAAAAAATCCGGGCAATTATTCGCCTCTAAAAATAGTTGTCGATTTTATTCAAGACATCTTCTAAGAAGCCGCAATGAGTGCTATCGTGGCTGCTCTCCGCGCCTCACGAGGGTTGCTTCCGACGAGTTCTGCTCGCGTTGGGACAAACGGAGAAGAGACTAAAAAACATACTTTCACCAAGAGGAACGACATGTATTCTAAAAAGATCTTCGGCCAGTTTCTGATCCTGGCCTGCGCAGCTCTGGTATCCGTCGCGCACGCGCAAAAACTTCCTAACGTCATGATCCTGGCAACCGGCGGCACCATCGCCGGCACTGGCGCCACCAGCACGACAACCGTCGGTTACACCGCGGCAAAAATCGGTGTCGACGCGCTGATCGATGCGGTGCCGGAACTGAAGAAAGTCGCCAACGTCAAGGGCGAACAAGTGTTCCAGATCGCCAGCGAAAACATGAACAACGACTACTGGCTGAAGCTGTCCAAGCGCGTCAACACGCTGCTGGCGCAAAGCGACGTTGACGGCATCGTGATCACGCACGGCACCGACACCATCGAAGAAACAGCCTACTTCCTCGACCTGACCGTACACAGCAAGAAACCGGTCGTGATCGTCGGCGCAATGCGTCCATCGACAGCGATCAGCGCCGACGGCCCGATCAACCTGTACAACGCCGTGTTGCTGGCAGGCAGCCAGGAAGCCATCGGCAAGGGCGTACTGGTGACACTGAACGACCAGATCAATGCCGGCCGCGAAGTGACCAAGACCAACACGTCCACACTGGATACCTTCAAGACGCCTGAACTTGGCTTCCTGGGTTACATCCAGGGCAGCAAGCCGTTCTTCTATCGTCAATCGACCCGCAAGCACACTGCTGATTCGGAATTCGACATCTCGAAACTGGACGTCCTGCCGCAAGTCGACATCGTCTACGGCTACGCCAACATGAACCCGATCGCGCTGAACGCCTTCGTCGCCGCCGGCGCCAAGGGCATCATCCACGCCGGCGTAGGTGACGGCAGCCTGAACAACACCGTTGTTCCATCGCTGACTGAAGCACGCAAGAAAGGCGTTGTGATCGTTCGCGCCAGCCGCGTCGGCCAAGGCATCGTGGCACGCAACGGCGAAGCTGACGACGACAAGCTGGACTTCGTCGTGTCCGATACGCTGAACGCGCAAAAAGCACGCATCCTGCTGATGCTGGCGCTGACCAAGACATCCGATACCAAAGAAATCCAAAAGATCTTCTATTCGTATTGATCACTGGTTTTAGCTGGCTTGCGCCGTATCTGAGCAAGCTGTAAAACGGCAAGAAAAGCAGCAAGAAAAACGGCCCGCATTGCGGGCCGTTTTTTATTGCGAAGCGATAAGCAAATTCAAGGCTCCCGGTGCCTTGAAGCGCTACCGCCAAACTCAGACGCCGAGCGATTTTCCCGCGCCGAGCAAGGTCGCCACACCGATGATCGCGAAGATCAATGCCGCGATGGCATGCACGATGCGCACCGGGATCTTGCCGGCGATACGGTCTCCCAGCAACACCGCCGGCACGTTGGCGATCATCATGCCCAGCGTCGTCCCCGCAACCACCGGCACGAAAGCGTGGTACTGCGCCGCCAGCGCCACGGTCGCCACCTGCGTCTTGTCGCCCATCTCCGCGAGGAAGAAAGCAATCACGGTGGTGCCGAATACGCCGAAACGCGCGAACTTGGCTTCGCTCTCGTCGAACTTGTCGGGAATCAACGTCCAGATCGCCATGCCGATGAAGGACACGCCGAGAATCCAGCGCATGGTTTCGGGCGATGCGAGCGAAGTAATCCACGCCCCCAGCGCACCGGCAAAGGCGTGGTTGGCAATGGTCGACACCAGAACTCCCAGGATGATGGGAATCGGCTTACGGAATTTTGCAGCGAGGATAAAGGCCAGCAGTTGCGTCTTGTCGCCGATTTCAGCTAAGGCGACTACGCCGGTGGAAATGAGAAATGCATCCAATTGGGGTCTCCATGGCCGGACAGAAAACAATGACCACGCCTCTCCCCGGCCATTCCGGAGGCAACGTGGTCAAAGGTCTTGTCAAGCGCTTAGGACCGCTTATGCCATGGTCTGTTGACCAAGTATGTTGACATAAGCCCCTCCTCAGGGTGGAAGGCGACTACTCCCCAATGACCCGCGCATTTTACTCAATTAGTTTTTATGCGTCCATAGAAAATCCACAAAGAAGCCGGAACCAAGCGCGGTAACGAGACTCTTTATTAAGTAGCTGGTGGACGCAGGGCAAGCTTTGCGCCCCCGGCGCCCCAAGTACCTGCGCCGGCAAGCCTCCGTCATGCTAGGATTTCCGCCTTTGCAGCCGCACCTTCATTCAACGATAAAACGAATGAAGCAATGATGCAGGTGATGCCGATCTCCACCTGCATCAGGCCGCACTCCCGACCAACCATTGTCGTCTTTGCACGGCATTCATCATTCGACATCCATTGCCTATGATCAATCGACGCACCTTCCTGAGTTCCGCCACTGCGACTGCCGCCCTCGCCGCTCTCGGCATTCCTCCCGAAGCGCTCGCCGCTAATCGCATCAAACTTGGCAATCCCGCGCCGTTCTCATTCGACGCCCTGATTGCACAGGCGCGCACCACCGCGCAATCGCCCTACAAGGCACAGAACAAACCACCCGCCGACATCCTCGACAAGATCGACTACGAGGCGCACGGCAAGATCAGATTCAATACCGACTCGTCCCTGTTTGCCGATGGACCCGGACAGTTCCCGGTGACCTTCTTCCACCTCGGCCGTTTCTTCCAGGCGCCGGTGCACATGTACGCGCTGGAAGGTACGAGCAGCGCCGGCAACAACGCCAAGGCGCGCGAGATCCTGTACGACGAAAGCTACTTCGACATGCCGGCCGACAGCCCGGCGCGCAAGCTGCCGCGCGGCAGCGGCTTTGCCGGTTTCCGCTTCCAGGAAAGCCGCAGCGGCGACCAGGCCAAACTCGACTGGCGCAAGAACGACTGGGTCGCTTTCCTCGGGGCGTCCTACTTCCGCGCCATCGGCGACTTGTACCAGTACGGCCTGTCGGCGCGCGGCATCGCCATCGATGTCGCCCAGGCCGGCAAGCCGGAAGAGTTTCCCAATTTCACGCATTTCTATTTCGAGGCGCCGGCCGACAAGAGCGATACCGTCGTGGTGTATGCCGTACTGGACGGCCCCAGCATCGTCGGCGCCTACAAGTTCATCATGCGCCGCGACGCCGGCGGCGTGCCCGGCGTGATCATGGACGTCGACTGCGCGCTGTTCCTGCGCCAGGACATCGGCCGTCTCGGCATTGCGCCGGCGACGTCGATGCTGTGGTTTTCCGAAGCAGTGAAAGGCACCGGCGCCGACTGGCGTCCGGAAGTCCATGACTCCGACGGACTGGCGATCTGGAACGGCAACGGCGAACACATCTGGCGTCCGCTCAACAACCCGGCGCGCATCACCGCGTCCGCTTTCGGCGACAACAATCCGCGCGGCTTCGGCCTGCTGCAGCGCGACCGCAACTTCGATCATTACCAGGACGGCGTGCATTACGAGCGTCGCCCAAGCCTGTGGGTCGAACCGCTGGAAGGTTGGGGCGAAGGTTCGGTGCAACTGATCGAAATCCCGACCGACGACGAGATCCACGACAACATCGTCGCCATGTGGGTGCCCAAAGCCAAGGCCGCCGCAGGCAGCAGCTATCGCCTGCGTTACCGCCTGCACTGGCTCAAGGATGAACCCTATCCGTCGCCGCTGGCGCGCTGCGTCGCCACGCGCCTTGGCAACGGCGGTCAGCCGGGCCAGCCGCGTCCGCCCAACGTGCGCAAGTTCATGGTCGAGTTCAAGGGCACGCCGCTGGAAAAACTGGCCTTCGGCGAATTGCCGGAAGCGGTATTATCGAGCTCGCGCGGCACCTTCTCCTATGTGTTCACCGAAGCGGTTCCCAACGGCGTCGCCGGCCATTGGCGCGCCCAGTTCGACCTGACCGTGGACGGCGACGATCCGGTCGACCTGCGCCTGTATCTGCGGTACAAAAAACAGACGCTGTCGGAAACCTGGCTGTATCAATACCAGCCGTTCAAGACGCGCGGCGTCTACGGCTAAGCATCTTCAGCTAAGCCAGGTTCCCATCCCGCTGCGCCGGCCATCGTTCCGGCGCAGCCTCCCTCTTTCCTTTTCTGCAATACAACACTGTCCGCCATAAATGCGCGGCCTTGTCATCAATTCGACACATTTAGCACTTACTCTTTCGGCAAACAGTTTGCGAACAGCGCAAAGCCATCCCGAATTGAGGCAAAAAGTTGCGGTTACGATTATCGATGCAGCCAACCTGGCTGAATACGGCATTTCAAGATGGCCGGGGCCTGTCGCTGGCCTACGTGCTGCTGTCCTGCTTTCTGCTGATCGTGATCTGGAGCATCACCTTTACGCGCATCCACAATGAAAAAGCGCTGGCGATAGAAAGCTCGGTTTCCGACAGCAAGAACGTTTCGGCCATCATCTCCTCCAATCTGGAAGAAGTCCTCAGCAAGGCATTGCTCTATTCGCGCATCGGCCAATCGGTGCTCGACGGCGACGCACACGCCTCGAGCTATCTGTCTCCACTGTTTCTGGGCGACTCGGCTTATCTGCGCGTGGCCATCTTCGACGCCAACGCCAAATTGGTGTACTCCTCCGCACGCCAGAAAGACGAGCCGGAATTCGCCCAGCTGATCAACGCCGCCTATGTGTCGTCGATGATGTATTCGCAACGCCAGAACGGCATGATCATCAGCCCTCCGCTCAAGAAAGATGGCTATACCTGGCGCGTCCCGCTACTGATTCCGCTCAAAAACAAGAAGGATGAATTGCAGGGTTTCTTCACTGCCATCCTCGATCTCGGCTATTTCTTGCGGACCTATAAAGATGTCAGCATCGGCAGCGGCAGCCGCAT
>NZ_AKJW01000063.1 GCF_000282135.1 Herbaspirillum sp. CF444 | reverse complement strand
TGCATCGGCTACAAGCCGCAGGAGCCGTTCATGTTCGACGGCAGCCTGGCCGCCAATATTTTCGTCGGCGACCGCGTCGACAGCAAAGTGTATGAAGCGGCGCTGGCGGTCTCCGGCGTCGACGACCTGATCGCGCGCGGCGAACTGCGCCTGGATCAGATGCTGAAAGCGCCCGGCAATCTGTCCGGCGGGCAGCGGCAAATGGTGGCGCTGGCGCGCACCGTGGCCGGCATGCCGACCGTGATGCTGCTGGACGAGCCGACCACCGGCATCGACCTGGCGACGGAGGCGCGCATCATCGAGCGCCTCAAGGCATTTTCCGGGCAGCGCACGCTGGTGGTGGCAACCCACAGCACCGCGCTGCTCAAACAGATGGATCGCATCATCGTGCTCAACGACGGCAAGATCGTCGCCGACGGGCCGAGTGCGCAGATATTGCAACAGTAAGTTTGCTGCAATCAGTTTGCAGCAATTAAAGAATTTGTGACCAACCTTCGTCAACGAGGTTCACCATGGCAACTGCAGTTTCTCCAAAACCGACGCCGGCAAACCAGGGCAATGGTGCGAACAATGCCGCCAATACCGCCAATGCAGGGCAGGCCATCACCGGCTCCGCCAGCGTGACGATGCCCGACCAGGGCGGCAGCTTTCACCTCAACGTGCCGCGCAGCGCGGTCAAGCATGTGCAGGTGGTCGACGTCGACATGGTCCTGCAGTTGGGAGATGGCAGCAAGATCGTGCTGGCCGGCGGCGCCATGGGGGCGATGGACGAGAAGTCCAGGATCATCTTCGCCGACGCCTCGCAGGACACCGGCCGCATGCTCGACCTGGTCGGCAAGATCCCGCTGCAAAACCACGATCAGTCGCTGATCCTCAACTCGGACCCGAACAAGAGCGCCGATCGCACCACCAACTCCGACAACAGCGGCGTGCCGGACAATCACTTCACCTCCAACAACAACTCGGCGCAGGTCAATCCGGCCGCGACCAGCTTGCTGGCCAAGATCATCCAGGACAACGCCGGTTCGCTGACCAGCAACGGTTTGCAAAACCTGGCGCTGCCGTCGATTCCGGTGCCGCCCGCGCCGCCGGTGACGACCGGCGCCGATTCGTTGATCAAGCAGTTATCCCCGGAGATACAGGAACGACCGGGATCGGTGCTGACGAATCCCGTGCTGGGTCCGCAGACGCCGGCGATGTCGCTGAACCTGCTCAATCTGACCACCCAGACCCAGGTCGGCAGCGTGCTGTTCGGCAGCGGCGGCAATGCGGCCTCGGCGTCGGACGGTTCCAATGCCGTGCAATTTTCGCCGCAGATCATCAATGCCGGCAACGACGTGCATACGATTTATGCCACCGGCAGCACGACGCAAAGCAACTTCGTCAAGATCTTCGAACTGAACGTCACCGGCGACGGCAGCGTCAAGACGATCACGATCACCGGCGTGCCGTCGACCATGACGATCCTCAATGCCGTCAACCTGGGTGGCGGCAGCTACCAGATCACGCCGGCTGCAGGCGAGAAGAGTTTTGACTTGCAGGTGCAATACACCACGCACGTTGCCGATCCGACGCAACCGACGGCGCCTACCTCGACCATCAGTTTCGATGTCGCCGTGCTGACCACGGATGGCCTGACGCATCTGATGGATTCGCGCGTGGTCGTGATCAAGGACGCCAGCGTGTACACGGATCTGACCTATCTCGATCCGGCCACGGGCAAGAGCGTATGGGTTTTGCCGGCGCAAGGCGTGCCGCATGAGATCCATGCCGGCGACGGCGGCGTCACCATTTACGGCAGCAACGCCAACGATTCGCTCTACGGCGGCGCAGGCGTGGACGTCATCATCGGCGGCAGCGGCAATACTTACTTTCAAGGCGGCGCCGGCGCCGACACCTTGACCGGCGGAACGCAAGGCGTCAATACCGCGGGTTACAAGACTTCCACTGCCGGCGTGACGGTCGACCTGACTACAGGCCTGGGAACCGGCGGCGATGCGCAGGGCGATGTGCTGAGCAATATCCAGAACCTGATCGGCAGCGCTTTCAACGATACTTTCGTGGCGAATGACAAGGTCAACCGCCTCGACGGCGGCAGCGGCGGTGTCGACACCGTGTCGTATGCGGCCTCGACATCCGGCGTGACGGTCAATCTGATTACCGGTACCGGCAGCGGCGGCTATGCAGAGGGCGATACCTATGTCGCCATTCAGAATGCGACCGGCAGCGCCTACAACGATATATTCATCGCCAATACGCTGGCCAATCGTTTCGATGGCGGCAGCGGTGGTTCCGATACGGTTTCTTATGCGAGCTCGGCAACCGGCGTGACCGTCAACCTGAGTACCGGCGTGGGCGCAGGCGGTTCGGCAGCGGGCGATACTTACGTCCATATCCAGAACGTGATCGGCAGTGCTTTCAACGACACCTTCGTCGCCAATATCGACGCCAACAGTTTCGACGGCGGCAGCGGCGGCCTGGATACGGTCAGTTATGCCAATTCGGCGGCCGGCGTGTCGGTCAACTTCGTCAGCGGTCGCGGCGTCGGCGGCGATGCCGAAGGCGATACCTACAACCGTATCCAGAATGTCATCGGCAGCGCCTACGACGACGTGTTCATTGCCGGCCCCGACAGCCGCACGTTCGACGGCGGCAGCGGCGGCTCCGATACCGTCAACTACGGCGCATCGAGCGCCGGCGTCACGGTCAACATGGTCACCATGACCGGCAGCGGCGGCTATGCCCAGAATAATACCTACGTCAATATCCAGAACGCCACCGGCAGTTCTTATTCGGACACGTTCATTTCCAGCGCGGTGGCCAACCATTTCGATGGCGGCCTGGCGGGTTCGGATACCGTCAGCTATGCATTGTCCAACGCCGGCGTCACCGTCAGCCTGTACGATGGGTCGGCCAGCGGCGGCTATGCGCAGGGCGACACGCTGGCGCATATCCAGAATGTGATCGGCAGCAATTTCGACGATACCTTCATCGCCAGTTCGGAAGTCAATAATTTCGAAGGCGGCGGCGGCGTGAATACCGTGAGCTACTTCTATGCCACGGGTTCGGTGACGATCGACCTGACCAACACCATCGGCACCGGCACCGGCGGCAGTTTGTACGCCAACGGCGACTCCTTCTCGAATATCCAGAATCTTATCGGCGGCGCTTCCGACGATACGTTCGTCGCCAGCTTGGCTGCCAACAAGCTCGATGGCGGCGTGAGTACCGCAACTTCGCACAATCGCGTCAGCTACGCGGCCTCGAATGCCGCCGTCACGGTGGACCTGAATTACACCAACGGCACCGGCACCAGCGGCGGCTATGCGCAGGGCGATCAACTGCTCAACATTCAGGACCTGACCGGCAGCAATTTCGACGATACCTTCGTCGCCAGCGCCGCGAACAACAACTTCGACGGCGGCGCCGGTTCGTTGCACAACCGCGTGAGCTATGCCGCTTCGACATCGGCGGTGACGGTGGATCTGACGCAAACCGATGGTTCCGGCACCAGTGGCGGATTTGCGCAGGGCGACACGCTCATCAATATTCAGGATCTCACCGGCAGCCAGTACAGCGATACGTTCATCGCCAGCGCGGCAGCCAATGCTTTCAACGGCGGCGCCGGCGGCAGCGATACGGTCAGCTATGCGCGCGCCAGCGATGGCGTGGGCGTGACCGTCAACCTGGTGACCGGCGCCGGCAGCAACGGCTTTGCGGCAGGCGATACCTATCTCAACATCCAGAACGTCATCGGCTCGTCCTATAACGACATTTTCGTCGCCTCCAACGACGTCAACCGCTTTGACGGCGGCGGCGGTTCGGATACCGTCAGCTATGCCTCGTCCGGCGCGGCAGTGACCGTCGATCTGGTGGGCGGAACGGGGGCCGGCGGTTCCGCGCAGGGCGATACTTACATCAACATCCAGAACGTGATCGGTTCGGCTGCGGACGATTTGTTCATCGCCAGCACTGCCGCCAATGCGTTCGAGGGCGGTGTCAGTACGGCGGCTTCGCACAATCGCGTGAGCTATGTCAATTCGACCGTGGCAGAGACGGTCAACCTGTTCACCGGCGCCGGCACCGGCGGTCTCGGCAGTTTTGCCAATGGCGACACGTACAGCAATATCCAGGACGTGACCGGCGGTTCGGGAGATGATATTTTTGTGGCTAATTCGGCTGCAAATAATCTCGACGGCGGCGTGAGCACGGCGACTTCGCATAACCGCGTGAGCTATGCCAATTCGACCGTCGCGGAAACAGTCAACCTCTTCACGGGTAACGGCAGCGGCGGCGCCGGCAGTCTGGCCAATGGCGACACCTACACCAATATCCAGGATGTCACCGGCGGCACGGCGGACGATTTGTTCATCGCCAGTGCAGCCGCCAATAAATTCGACGGCGGCGCCAGTACGGCGACGTCGCATAATCGCGTCAGCTATGCCAATTCGACCGTGTCGGAAACCGTCGACCTGTTCCTCGGCACCGGCAGCGGCGGCGCCGGCAGTCTGGCCAACGGCGATACCTATACCAACATTCAGGATGTCACCGGCGGCACGGCGGACGATATATTCGTCGCCAACACGGCTGCCAATGCGTTTGACGGCGGCACCGGTTCGTTGCATAACCGGGTGAGCTACGCCAACTCGAGCGCGGCGGAAACCGTCGATCTGTTCCTAGGCGCCGGCAGCGGCACGTTCGCCGCGGGCGACACCTATGCCAACATTCAGGATGTCACCGGCGGTTCCGGCGACGATACCTTTGTCGCCAGTCTGGCGGCCAACAGCTTCGATGGCGGCACCAGTACCGCAGCTTCCCACAACCGCGTGAGCTATGCCAATTCGACGGCGTCGGAAACCGTCAACCTGTTTACCGGCGTGGGCACAGGCACGCTGGCACAGGGCGATACGTACGTCAATATCCAGGACGTGACCGGCGGCACGGCCGACGATCTGTTCATCGCCAGCGCAGCCGCCAACAAATTCGACGGCGGCACCGGTTCGTTGCACAACCGCGTCAGCTACACCAACTCGACGGCGTCGGAAACGGTCGACCTGTTCCTCGGCACCGGCAGCGGCACGCTGGCGCAAGGCGACACCTACGTCAACATCCAGGATGTCACCGGCGGCACGGCCGATGACACGTTTATCGCCAGCGCAGCGGCCAACAACTTCGACGGCGGCACCGGTTCGTTGCACAACCGCGTCAGCTATGCCAATTCGACCGTGTCGGAGACGGTCAACCTGCTCACCGGCGCCGGTACGGGCGGTACCAACAGCCTGGCCAATGGCGATACCTACACCAACATCCAGGACGTGACCGGCGGCACGGCCGACGATCTGTTCATCGCCAGCGCAGCCGCCAATAAATTCGATGGCGGCACCAGTACGGCGACTTCCCATAATCGTGTGAGCTATGCCACGTCAACAGTATCGGAGACGGTCAACTTGTTCACCGGCGTCGGCACGGGCGGCGTCGGCAGCCTGGCCAACGGCGATACTTACGTCAACATCCAGGATGTCACCGGCGGCACGGCCGACGACATCTTCGTCGCCAGCGCAGCCGCCAACAGCTTCGACGGCGGCACAGGCTCCTTGCACAATCTGGTCAGCTACACCAATTCGACGGCATCGGAAACGGTCGACCTGTTCCTCGGCACCGGCAGCGGCACGCTGGCGCAAGGCGACACGTATACCAACATTCAGGACGTCACCGGCGGTACGGCCGACGATACGTTCATCGCCAGCCTTGCCGCCAACAAGTTTGACGGCGGCACCGGTTCGCTGCACAACCGCGTCAGCTACGCCAACTCCACCGCATCGGAAACGGTCAACCTGTTTACCGGTGCAGGTACCGGCACGCTGGCGCAAGGCGACACGTATACCAACATTCAGGATGTCCCGGCGGTTCGGCCGACGATCTGTTCATCGCCAGCGCAGCGGCCAATAAATTCGATGGCGGCACCAGCACGGCGACTTCGCACAACCGTGTGAGTTACGTCAATTCGACCGCATCGGAAACGGTCAACCTGTTTACCGGCGCAGGTACCGGCACGCTGGCGCAAGGCGACACGTATACCAACATTCAGGACGTCACCGGCGGTTCGGCCGACGATATCTTTGTCGCCAGCGCGGCCGCCAACAACTTCGATGGCGGCACCAGCACGGCAGCGTCGCACAACCGCGTCGACTATTCCAATTCGACCGCTGCGGAAACCGTCAATCTCTTTACCGGCAATGGCAGCGGCGGCGTCGGCAGCCTTGCGGCAGGCGACACCTACCTCAATATCCAGGATGCAACCGGCGGTTCGGGCAATGATATTTTCATCGCCAGTGCGGCAGCCAACAAGTTCGACGGCGGAACGGGTTCGGATACGGTCAGCTACGCGGCGGCCAATGACGGCAACGGCGTGAATGTGAATCTGAACACCGGCGCCGGTACGGTCGGATTTGCCGCGAATGACGTCTACGTCAGTATCGAGAACGTCATCGGTACGCAATACAACGACACTTTTGTCGGCAACAACTCCGCCAATACCTTCGATGGCGGTACGGGCGGCAGCGATACGGTCAGTTATGCCGGCTCGAGCGCGGCCGTCACCGTCAATCTGAGTGTGGGCGGCGGCACAGGCTCGGGCGGATTCGCGCAGGGCGATACCTACATCAGCATCGAGAACGTCATCGGCGGCAGCGGCAACGATACGCTGACTGGGGCCTCCACGGGCGCGACGGTACTGACCGGCGGCGCAGGCGGCGATACGCTGACCGGCGTCGCCGCCAATCGCGCCAACACCTACGCCAGCTACGCCGGTTCCGGCAGCGCCGTGACTGTCGACCTGAACTACACCGACGGCACCGGCACCTCCGGCGGCGATGCGGCAGGCGACAAGCTCAACTTCATCGACAATCTGATCGGCAGCGACAACAACGATATCTTCATTTCCAACGCGCAGGCCAACAGTTTCGATGGCGGCTTGGGGGCCGACACGGTCAGCTACGTCAGCTCGAACGTGGGCGTCACCGTCAATCTGAGCGATGGCTCTACCGGCAGCGGCGGCTATGCGCAAGGCGACACCTACGCCAACATGGAAAACATCATCGGCAGCACGTTTGCCGACGTGTTGACCGGCGCCGGTGCGAACAAGACCGTACTGACGGGCCTGGGCGGCGGCGACACGCTGGCGGGCACCGCCGCCAATCACGCCAATACGTATGCCAGTTATGCCGGCTCCGCCGCCGGCGTAACGATCGATCTGAATTTCACCGACGGCACCGGCACCTCCGGCGGCGACGCTACCGGCGACAAGCTGAGCCTGATCGACAATCTGATCGGCAGCAGCTTCAACGATACGTTTGTCGCCAACAATATCGCCAACAGTTTCGACGGTGGTGCCGGCGGTGTCGACACCGTGAGTTATCTGGCGTCGAATGCAGCAGTGACCGTGGATTTGTCCAGTACTACCGGGTCAGGCACCAGCGGCGGTTATGCGGCGGGCGACAAGTTCACCGGCATCGCCAATATCATCGGCAGCAACTTCGACGATACGTTCTTCGCCAGTTCCGCCGCCAATGCCTTCGATGGCAGCGGTCATGGCGCCAACGGCGATACGGTGAGCTATGCGCGCTCGAACATCGGCGTGCTGGTGGATTTGTACAACCACGTCGGCGGCGACTCGACGGCGACAGTCTCGTTTGCCCACGGCGACACCTATGCCAACATCCAGAACGCGACCGGCGGTGGCGGCAACGATATTTTCGTGGCCGACGGCAGTCTCAACAGATTCGACGGCGGCGCCGGCATCGATACGGTCAGCTATCAGTACGCCAACTCCGGCGCGATCACTGCCAATCTTCAGACCCGTGTCGGCACTGGTGGCGACGCGGCGGGAGATACCTATGCCAATATTGAAAGCCTGACCGGCAGCGCCAACGTCGACAGCACGCTGATCGGCGACACCAATGCCAACACGCTGACGGCGCTCGGCACCGCCAACACCAACGTCCTGTCGGGCGGCGGCGCCGGCAGCGGCACCGATGTCTATAATGCCCAACTGGGCGGGACGAACAGCATCACCGTCGGCAGCGGCCTCAATACGGTCAACGTCAGCGCCGGCTCTCACAGCACGCTGGGCGCGCAGAGCGATATGGTCAACCAGACTACGGGGGCGTCGAACATTTCCACCATCAGCGGCGGCGCCGGAACGACGACCTTGCACTTCGAAGATCTGGGCAGTTCGATCACCCTGTCCAATTTCTCCAACAAGGTCAGCGGCATCACGACCCTGGACATGACAACCGGCAATGCGACCAATATCGTGATTGCCGCCACGGACGTCATCAACATGGGTATCGCCAGCGGCACTTCGCATATCCTCACCGTCAAGATGAGCAGCTCGGAAAGCTTGCAGATCATGGCCAACGGTTCGGACCACTACGTCTACTTTCCGGGCACGACCGACTATGCGTTTTACAACTCCTCCAATGCGGAAATTGCGCGGATTCACCTGGCGTGAAGTCTCTTTGGCTTGATTGTCGCAATACGCCGCTACCTGATCCGACCAGGTAGCGGACGTTGCAACAGCCCGCTGTTCAGCGGCCCAGTTCTTCGTCCAGAAAACGCCAGATGCCCGGGTCGGCCATGCCGGCGACGTTGATGCGCATCTTGGTCGACGGCAGCTGGTTCGGCGAGAACAGGCTGCCCGGCGCCAGCAAAAATCCCTGCGCCATCGCCTTCTCGGTGAGTACATTGGTGTCGCGTCCGGCGTCGGTCCAGATGAACATGCCGCTGCCTGTCGCCAGACCCGTGTCGAGTCCGACCCGTTCCAGTTGCCGCACCACCTTGTCGCGCACGCCATTGAGGCGGTTGCGCAGGCGTTCGGCATGTTTGCGGTAGTGGCCTTCCGAGAGGATCTTGTAGATCACGCGCTCGCCGATTTCGCTGGTGGTCAAGGTCGAGAGCATCTTGCGGTCGGACAGATGGCGCGCCAGTTCGGGCGAGGTCGCAATGAATCCCACGCGCAAATTGGCTGATAGCGTCTTGGAGAAACCGCCCAGGTAAATCACCCGCTGCAACTGGTCCAGCGCCGCGATGCGCGTGGCGGCCTGCACGCCGGCGCCGGGATGCATGTCGCAATAAATATCGTCTTCCACGATGGTGAAATCGTGCTCCTCCGCCAGGCGCAAGATCTGGAACGCCTTGGCCGCCGACAGCGAGGTCGAGGTCGGGTTGTGCAGCACCGAATTGATCACGTACAGGCGCGGCTTGTGCACCGCCGCCAGCTCCGCCAGCCGAGGGATATCGGGACCATCGGCCAGGCGCGGAATGCCGACCACCTTGGCGCCCATCGCGGCGAACGAGCCGAACATCAGGAACCAGGCCGGATCGTCGACGAAGATCACGTCGCCGGGACGCAGGAAATGGCGCGCGACGATATCGAGTCCTTGCGTCACGCCGGAGGTCATGACGATCTGTTCCGGCGCGGCGGCGATTTCGAGCTCGGCCAGTTTCAGTTGCAGTTGCTGGCGCAGCGGCAAAAAACCCTGCGGCGTGCCGTAAGTCAGCAGCGACTGGTTTTGCCGCCCGACCGAACGCAGGCCGTTGCCGATCAGGTCGCCGTCGAGCCAGTCCGGCGGCAACAGGCCGCCGCCCGGCATCTTTTGCGGCGGCATCTGGCGGAACATGTTGCGTACCAGCCATACCACATCGAGTTGTTGCGACTGGGAAGACGTGTTGTCGCCCATGCCATATTCATTGCCCGGATGACCACTATTGCTGCGCAGCGGCACAACTGTACCGGTCGGAGCGGTCCCGGCGACAGGCGAGCGTTCCCGCACGTAAAACCCCGACCCGCGCCGCGATTCCAGAAAACCTTGCGCCACCAGGCGATCGTAGGCTTCCACCACGGTGAAGCGCGAAACCCCGTGCAGCTCCGCGAACTGGCGTATCGACGGCATGCGCGCGCCGGTGCGCAGGAGCTTGTCGTCGATGCGCGACTGCACGGTGCGCACGATCTGATCGACCAGCGAATCGCCGCTCTCGCGCGACAGCAGCGGCAATGTCGTCGGCGCAGCAGCTGTAGCAGATGCTGCGGGCGAGGTGACAGGCTTGATACGGGGAGCTGTATTGGTCATTTTGCCGTGACAATGTGCAGGATTATTTGCTTAAGTGTACTGGTACTGTACTGGTAATGTCGATTAGGATAGACCCATGTCATGACAAGAGTCAATCCAGAGTCAATCGGCGCACGGCGCAGAGGCAACAGTTGATGGCGTGACGACAACGCTTGTTTCAGAGCGCCGCAGATAGACAGATACAGATACCCGGAAGCAGGAGATGAACCATGAATGACTTGTTGCCAACCCACGCCGAGATCGAGCAAGCCGCCAAAGCCGTGTATGCCGCCATGCCGGCCACGCCGCAGTATTCCTGGCCGTTGCTCAATGCTGCGCTCGGCACCGAGGCCTGGGTCAAGCATGAAAATCATACGCCGACCGGCGCCTTCAAGATTCGCGGCGGCCTGGTTTACCTGCAGACATTGGCGCAACTGCCGCCGGCGCGGCGCGTGCGCGGGGTGATTTCGGCCACGCGCGGCAACCACGGACAGTCGGTCGGTTTCGCCGCGCGTCGTTACGGCATCGCCGCGACCATCGTCGTCCCGCAAGGCAACAGCAAGGAAAAGAATGCCGCCATGCAGGCGCTCGGCGTCGAGCTGGTCGAGCACGGCAAGGAGTTTCAGGAGAGCCGCGAACATGCCGCGATGCTGGCCCAGCGCGATGCCTTGCACATGATTCCGTCGTTCCACCGCGACCTCGTCGCCGGCGTGGCGACGTACTGGATGGAGCTGCTGCGCGCCCAACCCGACCTCGACGTGCTGTTCGTGCCGATCGGCCAGGGCTCGGGCATTTGCGCCGCCGCCGCCGCCCGTCGTGCGCTGAACGTACGCACCCGCATCATCGGCGTGGTGTCGGCGCATGCGCAAGCCTACAAGCTGTCGTTCGAGCGCCGCAGCAAGATCGAGTCGCCGGTGACGACCGTCATTGCCGACGGCATGGCTTGTCGCGTGCCGGACGAGGCCTCGCTGGCGGTGATCCTGGATCAGGTCGACGAAGTGATCGCGGTCAGCGACGACGAGGTGGCCGACGCCATGAAGCTGTACTTCACCGCGACGCACAACGTTGCCGAAGGTGCGGGCGCCGCGGCGCTGGCGGCGGCGATGCAGATCCGCCATCGCCTGCAGGGGCAACGCATCGGCCTGACGCTGTCGGGCGGCAACGTGGATCACGACATGTTCGCGCAGATCCTCGGCCGTCCCGATGCAGGAACAGGACAAGGACAGCAGCCAACATTCACGGACAACAGGAGGGTGGCATGACGACGCTGACACAACAACATCATCACCTGCATCTCGGCAGCGGCGCACTGGCGACCGGCAAGTTCGGGCGCAGCCGCCTGTTGCTGGTGCGCCGCGGCCACGTCTGGGTGACGCAGGAAGGCCGCACGGAAGATTTCTGGCTCGGCGCAGGCGACGCGCTCATCATGCTGCCGGGCCGCATGACGGTGATCGAGGCGGCCGTCGCCAGCGAGATCTGCCTGGAACATCGCGCCGACCGGACCTTGCCGTCGTGGCTGAAGGCGCGTTCCCTGGCAATGCGCTCTGCGCTGCAACGGAGATTCGGCCGGCTGGGCAAGTCCGTGGGCATCAGCCAGGCACGCCAGGGAGGATGCTGAGATGGAGGCATTGCTGCCGCTGGCGTCTTTCGCCTTCGTCACCTCGATCACGCCGGGGCCGAACAACATCATGCTGACGTCGTCGGGCGTGTGGTTCGGTTTCGTGCGGTCGATCCCGCACATGCTCGGCATCACCTTCGGCTTTGCCGTGCTGCTGGCAATTTGCGCCGCCGGCATCGGTAGCCTGGTGGTGGCGGTGCCGGCAGTGCATGTGCTGCTCAAGATCGCCGGCTCCGGTTATCTGCTGTATCTCGCGTGGAAGTTGCGCAGCATGAGTTTCAGCCAGGAGGTGCGCGCCGACATCAGGCCGATGTCCTTCGTCGGCGCGGCCTTGTTCCAGTTCGCCAATCCCAAGGCATGGGTGATGGCGATCACCGGCGCCTCGGCGTTCTTGCCGCTGATCCAGCCGGTGTGGCTGGCGATTGCGATTTACTGCCTGGTGTTCAGCGTGGTCAACCTGCCGTGCGTGAGCGTGTGGGCCGGCGCCGGTGCGGTGCTGCGGCGTTATCTGACGCAACCGCTGTGGCGCGCGCTGTTCAGCGGGGTGATGGTGGTGCTGACGATCTATTCGGCCGTGACGATCTGGCTTTAATTGGTTTTTATCGGTCTTTGCAAACGTGATGTCGAAAGTATATAGCCGTCGTCCCAGCATTCGCTGGGACGACGGAATGTATGGGGCAACAGTCACCTTTGGCCGTGAGAAAGAAAACAGATGACCGCAAAAGCAATGAATGCAATGAGTCTTGAATCGAAGGGCATGTGGCTGGGCTTTGTCGGCGTCGCCGTCTTCAGCCTGACGCTGCCGTTTACCCGCATCGCCGTGGCCGAGTTGAATCCGGCCTTCGTCGCATTCGGCCGCGCGGTGGTGGCGGCGATGTGCGCGATCGGCATGCTGCGGCATCTCAAGGCGTCGCGTCCGACCATGTTGCAGGTGCGCGGTTTGCTGATCACCGCGCTCGGCGTGGTGGTCGGTTTCCCCTTGTTCTCCTCGATCGCCATGCACTACGTGCCGGCGGCGCACGGCGCGGTGGTGGTGGGCCTGTTGCCGCTGGCGACGGCCTTGTTCGGCGCACTGCGTTTCGGCGAGCGTCCTTCCCTCGGCTTCTGGATTGCCGCGCTGATCGGCAGCGTCATCGTGATTGCGTTTGCGTTGCGCCAGGGCGGCGGCAGTTTTCATCCTGCCGACTTTGCCTTGTTTGCCGCGGTATTCGCCGCAGCGATGGGTTATGCCGAAGGAGGCCGTCTGTCGCAGAGCATGGGCGGGCAGCAGGTGATTTGCTGGGCGCTGGTGTTGTCGCTGCCGGTGCTGTTGCCGGTGACGATCTGGCTCGGCTGGTATTACGGCGTGGATGCTTCGCCGCAGGCATGGGGCGCGTTTGCGTATGTGTCGCTGTTTTCGATGTTCATCGGTTTTTTCTTCTGGTACAAGGGGCTGGCGCTGGGCGGCATTGCGCGAGTCGGGCAAGTGCAATTGCTGCAGCCTTTCATGACGCTGGTAGGCGCGGCCGTGATCGTCGGCGAGCCGCTGGATGCGAGCAACCTGTTGTTTGCGACCGCGGTTATTGTCGTTGTGGCAATCGGCAAGCGTATGTCGATTAAGCGATAAGCCCGTCGCTAATTCAGTCCCGACAACGCTTTTAGTAAGCTTGTCCGTCACAAGGTCGCGATATTTGCGATAATGGCGGATTCCAGTTGTTTTCTCAGTTTCTTACCTTAAACGTGCTGCCTTGCCGGGCGTCAATACCGAAATTGATGCCGGACATCTCAGCCACAGCAAACAGGAGCATCGCATGTCCGTCTACGAAAAACTCAAAGCCCTGAATATCGAATTGCCGGCCGTTGCAGCGCCAGCTGCCGCCTACGTCATGTACGCGCAAGCGGGCAACACCGTATTCCTGTCCGGCCACATCGCCAAAAAGGACGGCAAGGTCTGGGTTGGTCAGTTCGGCAAGAACATGACGACGGAAGAGGGCAAGCTGGCCGCGCGCGCGGTGGCGATTGATCTGCTGGCGACATTGCAGGCGGCTTGCGGCGGCGACCTGACCCGGGTCAAGCGCATCGTCAAACTGATGAGCCTGGTCAACTCGACCGGCGATTTCACGGAGCAGCATCTGGTGACCAACGGCGCATCCGAACTGATCGGCGAATTGTTCGGCGAGCAGGGCAAGCATGCGCGTTCGGCCTTCGGCGTCGCGCAGATCCCGCTGGGCGCATGCGTCGAGATCGAAATGATCGCCGAACTCGCCTAAGCGACTGAATTCACTTCGGGCAAGTTGCCGGACCGGCGGATGACCGGTTCGGGCTTTCTCGTTGACGTTACCCATTACGTTACCCATTTTTGGCAGGCACTATGAAAATCGAAAACCCCAATCCGCTTCAGTGGAATTTCTCCAAACGTTCGCAGCAGCTGCAAAGCTCCGCCATCCGCGAAATCCTGAAGATCACCATGCGTCCGGAAATCACTTCGTTCGCGGGCGGCCTGCCGTCGCCGGCGACCTTCCCGGTCGAGCGCATGAAGGCGGCTTTCGATACGGTACTGACGAACCAGGGCAAGATCGCGCTGCAATACGGTCCGACCGACGGTTACGGTCCGCTGCGCGAATGGGTCGCCGATTCGTTGTCCACCGACGGCGCCAAGATTTTGCCGGAACAAGTGCTGATGGTGTCCGGTTCGCAGCAAGGCCTGGACCTGCTCGGCAAAGTGCTGATCGACGAAGGCAGCAAGGTGCTGGTCGAAACGCCGAGCTACCTGGGCGCATTGCAGGCATTCTCGATCTACGGTCCTGAATTCATCTCGATGCCGAGCGACGAACAAGGCCTGATTCCGTCGGCCATCGAAGAACTGGGCAAAGGCGCGCGCCTGCTGTACTCGCTGCCGAATTTCCAGAACCCGACCGGCCGCACGCTGCCGCTGGAACGTCGCCTGGCGCTGGTGGAGGCCTGTGCCCGCATCGGCCTGCCGCTGATCGAAGACGATCCGTACGGCGCGCTGAGCTATCGCAACGAACCGTTGCCGAAGATGCTGAACATGAATCCGAACGGTGTGATCTACATGGGGTCGTTCTCCAAGGTGCTGACGCCGGGCATCCGCCTCGGTTACGTGGTGGCGCCGACGCCGCTGATCCGCAAGATGGAACAAGCCAAGCAAGCGGCCGACCTGCACACCGCGCAGCTGACGCAGATGGTGGTGTACGAGGCGGTCAAGGACGGCTTCCTGCAGACGCACATCCCGACCATCCGCAAGCTGTATGCCGATCAATGCCAGGCCATGCTGGATGCGCTGCAGACCTACTTCCCGGCCGGCACCAGCTGGACCAGACCGGAAGGCGGCATGTTCATCTGGGTGACGCTGCCGGCGCACATCGACAGCGGCGCACTGCTGAAAGAAGCGGTCGAACAGCACGTGGCCTTCGTGCCGGGCGCGCCGTTCTACGCCAACGAACCGCAACACAACACGCTGCGCCTGAGCTTCGTCACCGTGCCTCCGGAAAAAATCCGCGCCGGCATCGAACGCCTGGGCAAGCTCATCGCCGCCAAGCTGTAATGGAGATCGGCAACCTGCCTTTCGGCACGACCGACTGGAGCACGGTCGAGCGTACCGAACACAAGGGCGACAGCGGCATGGCCACCTGGCGCACGCGCCAGTTCGGTCCCATCCGCGTGCGCATGGTCGAATACACGCCGGGCTACCTGGCCGATCACTGGTGCAAGAAGGGGCATGTGCTGCTGTGCCTGGAGGGTGAATTGCATACCGAGCTGGAAGACGGCCGGACCTTTCTTCTCAAGGCCGGCATGAGTTATCAGGTGGCCGACAATGCCGAGGCGCATCGTTCATCGACGGCAACCGGCGCGAAACTCTTCATCGTCGATTGAGCGGCAGCCGGTAAAAAATAAAAACCGCAGGAAAAGAAATTTTCCTGCGGTTTTTTTATCCCGGCTGATTGGCTTTGTATTATTCGACGAGTACTCTCCGCACCGCTCGAGCCAGCATTTGATTGCTGACGTGATCGTCGTATTGCGTACCCGTGCCAAAAAACTGATTCCAGGCATAGAGCGAATTAGCGGGGTGCTTTTCACTGGACCAGTACCATCTGTCTTGAAAGCATTCCCTGCGATTGGCAAACAGCAATGCCAATTCTCGCCTGCTGGGCAAATCCCCGCCGCTATCTTGAGCCCATTGGTGGGCCGTTTCCCAATTGACCCTTCGCGCTTCCCCCGGAAGCAAGATCAGGTGATGGGACTGATGCTCATTTTTTCCCAAAATCAGTCCTGCATACAGTTCGCCGAGGTGAATTTCAAATTGCACCTCATCCACTAAAATCATCATTGGCTCCGCGTAAAGTTACTCTTCCTTATATGGCGATAAGTAACAGCATTGCGAACGAAGTTCCTCCTGATTGTTCGATGTGTTCGCGGGGAAAAGTCATGCAATAAGGATGCACATGGCAGGTTGATCGGACCCGCCATGCTTCAGGCTGCGGCGCCGGCTGCGCAAGCTTACAACGCGTACTGCGCGAGGCCGTGGCCGAACGACCAGTTTTCCTTGTTCACTTCCACCAGATTGATGAAGACGTCTTCCGGACGGATGCCCGGTTGCCGGTTCAGCCGTTCGACGATGCGCGCGAACAAGGCCTTCTTTTTCTCGATCGTGCGCGTGTTGCTCACGGTCAGCTGGATCAGCACGAACTTGTCGCTGCGCGCGATGTTCATGTACGACTTGCTGAAGACGAAGTTGTCGGGATCGTATTCGTCGATCACCATGAATTTGTCTTCGTCGGGCACGTCGAAGGTTTCGCGCATGGCTTCATAGACGTTGTCGAGGATGGCCTGGCGGTACTCGCGGGTCTCGCCGCGGCGGATGAATACTCGGGCAAATGGCATGGTGTGCTCCTTCAAAACGGGCTGAATCAAGATGATGAATCACGATAGGTACGCATGCATCTTAGATCAGGAGTATGATTTTATAAATACATCTATGGTTATTTCAATGATATTGGATTGAAATGATTGACGATGATTCATGAGCAACCGCAATCACCCGGAAAAATGGAATCGACCCAACGCCCGCTTGACCTCGACGCCGTCCAGGCCTTCGTCCTTGTTGCCGATCTGCAAAGTTTTACGCGGGCGGCGGAAGCCCTGTACACCACGCAATCGGCCATCAGCCTGAAGCTGAAACGTCTGGAAGACCGGCTCGGCCGCAGGTTGCTGGAACGCACCCCGCGCCAGGTTCGCCTGTCGTCCGACGGCATCAGCTTCCTCGATGCCGCGCGCGGTTTGCTGGCGGCGCATGAGCGGGCGCTGGGGCGTATCGAGAACGCCACGGTGCGGCTGACCTTGGGCATCAGCGACCACGTCGCCGGCGACGGTTTGCCGGCCATGCTGGCGCAGGTCAATGCCTTCGATCCCGGCGTCGTGGTGGAAGTACGCATCGGCTCCTCGCGCGATTTGCTCGCCATGTACGATCGCGGCGAACTCGACGCCGCCATCGTGCGGCGCGACGGCGAGCGCAGCGACGGCGAACTGATCCAGGAAGAGCGCATGGGCTGGTTCGCCGCCGCGCACTGGCAGCCGCGCGCGGGCGAGCCGTTGCGGCTGGGGG
>NZ_AKJW01000062.1 GCF_000282135.1 Herbaspirillum sp. CF444 | reverse complement strand
ACGCGGCGGCTGCCGGTGACGCCGGCCAACGTCTTCTGCGAGCCGAGTTCCATGCCGTCCTGGCCGGCGTCTTCCACATTGGTAAAGCCCACGACGTGGGCCATGACTTCACCTTCGGGATAGAAGCGCTTGTATTCCTTGCGCGTCTCGATGCCGGCGATGCCGAGCTTGACGATCTTGTCGGCGGTGTCCTGCTCGACCTGGCGTTTCAGATAAACGAAGTTGCGGTCGGAATCGAGCTTCTTGCGCAGTTCGGCGTCGCTCATGTCGAGCAGCTTGGCCAGGTCGCGCAACTTGTCCTTCGGTGCTTCCTGGACGTCGTCGGGAATCGCCCAGATCGCCTTGACCGGCACCGACGACGCCAGCACCTGGCCGTTGCGGTCGGTGATCTTGCCGCGCGTGGCCGGCAGTTCCAGCGTACGCGCGTAGCGCGACGCGCCCTGTTTTTGCAGGAAATCGGTGGACATCCCCTGCAGCCACAGCGCGCGCGCCGCCAGTGCGAAGAAAGCCATGAACAGCACGAACAACACCACGCGCGAACGCCAGGCCGGCATCGCGACCTGCAACACCGGGCTGGCCGAGAACGCGACGCCGCGCGAGGCGGCAACGCGGCCTCCCGCGACGTTGGTGCGTGGCGGCATGCGCGTCATTTGCTGTCCACCTTGTTCCCCACCGTCAGGTACTGGGTGCGTTCCGGCGTCAGCGAAACCATGTTGAGGTCGCGCCGCGCCAATGCTTCAATGCGGGAATTCTTGCCCAGCGTGGATTGATCCAGCTGCAGTTGCGCCCAGTCGATGTCGAGCTGGCGCGCGGCGGACTGGGCGCGCTCCAGTTCGATGAACAGGCGGCGCGCCTGGTATTGCGCATTGACCAGCGACAGCGCGCACAGCACCAGCACGGCGGTCACGAGAAAGCTCAGGCGGCCGGTCATGATGCGTCCTCAGCGACGGTGCGTTCGAGCGAACGCATCACGGCGGAACGGGCGCGCGGGTTGGCGGCGATTTCGGCGTCGCTCGGTTTGACGCGGGAATGCAATCTGGCGAGGGGTTGCGGCAGGTCGACCGCACGAATCGGCAGGCGGCGGTCCGGCTGCGGCACATGGGCTTTGGATGCCATGAACTGCTTGACGATGCGATCTTCCAACGAGTGAAAGCTGATCACAACCAATCTCCCATACTGCGCCATCTGCCGAAATGCTTTTTCCAGTCCTATTTCGAGTTCTTCAAGCTCTTGATTGATGAAAATCCGTATAGCCTGAAATGTACGAGTGGCCGGGTCTTTGCCTTTCTCGCGGGTTTTGACGGCTTGTGCCACGAGCGCGGCAAGCTGTCGTGTGGTTGAAATTGGCTCGACTGCCCGGCGAGCAACAATCGTCTTTGCAATCTGAAGAGCAAACCGTTCTTCCCCATAATCTCGTATCACCTTTGCTATCGTCTGTTCGTCCGCCGTTGCCAGCCACTCCGCTGCCGACACGCCGCGCGTGGTATCCATGCGCATGTCCAGCGGGCCATCGAACCGAAAACTGAATCCTCGCGCCGCGTCGTCCACCTGCGGCGAAGAAATGCCCAAATCCATCAACACGCCGTCGACGCGCATCGCACCATGGCCGTGCACCGCCAGTGCCTGATCCAGCGTCGCAAAGCTGTCATGCACAATGGCGAAACGCGGATCAGCAATGGTCTGCGCCGTGGCGATCGCCAGCGGATCCTTGTCGAACGCAATCAGGCGTCCACGCGCACTGAGGCGCTCCAAAATCTTGCGGCTATGCCCGCCGCGACCGAAGGTGCCGTCCAGATAGACACCGTCAGCGCGGTCGCCTTCTATTACCAGGGCATCCACCGCTTCATCCAACAGCACCGTACGGTGCTGCAAATCGGGCACCGATTGCAAAGTCATCGCGTCGTGCCGTCAGAAAGAAAAATTGCTCAACACATCCGGCATGCCCGCGGCCACGGCTTCCGATTCGTTCTCGGCCAGCTTGGCGGCATCCCAGATTTCAAAATGGCTGCCCATGCCCAGCAACATGACGTCGCGCTCCAGGCCGACCGCCGCGCGCAACTCCGGCGCGATCAGGATGCGGCCGGCGGAGTCGAGCTCCACGTCGCACGCATTGCCGAGGAAAATACGCTGCCAGGCGCGCGCCGACATCGGCCACGCGGCGATCTGCTCGCGATGGCTTTCCCAGGTCGGGCGCGGGAAAAACAGCAGGCAGCCGTGCGGATGGCGCGTCAAGGTGACCCGTCCTTCGCACTGAACCGCCAGGGCGTCACGGTGCCTGGCCGGAATAGACATCCGTCCTTTGGCATCGAGATTGATTGATGACGCGCCCTGAAACACTGTGTTTGACCTTTTTTCCTGTCGACGTTGGCATGCTTGAATTCGGTGTTTTGATATCGGGAATCCGAAAATACCCCACAAAAAAACACTTTTTCACACTATCGCCCACTTTAGAGGATGCACTAATACAGGTCAAGCGATATTCCGGGGTGGAAACAGGGATTTTTTTAATAAAGTCAAAGACTTAGCGCACATAGTTAAAAAGCATCTAAAAGCGCTTTTTCCTCGAAAATGAATGACTTAGGAAACGTATTGAATGTTCCACTTGAGATATACACATGTGTTTATCTCGAATTCCGCGTGGTTTCTGGAGGAGAGACGGGTCGGGTGATCAGGAAAACCGCCGACCGACTTGAGAAGAGATTCTGCAGACCATCAAAAGCACCAACCTGGACCGACATACGACGCAACATCAAACCAAAGATCAAAACGCAGCCGGCAATGTCGCCCGACAATTTACCGGCAACCGAAGTATGCCTGAAAAAACGGCGCGCAGAAAAATCCGGGCGCGTCGAAAATTCCATCAGCGAACACAGAAAACGATGCGCGAAACTCTCCGCCGGCATCCGGATTTTTTCAATTCGATGAAATTCCGGCGAAATAGATCATGACAATTCAATTAAACATCAGATGGGGCTTGCGGAGTAGGCGCATTCCAATGCTAAAATCTCGGCACCTTAACAGTGAAAGGAATTTTAAAGTGAACAAATCCGAATTGGTCGACGCAATCGCTGCTGATACAGAAATCTCGAAGGCTGCTGCACAACGTGCTCTGGACTCCGTTGTTGAAAATATCATCAAGGCAGTTACCAAGGGCGACACAGTGCAACTGGTTGGCTTCGGTTCTTTCTCCACAGGCAAGCGCGCTGCTCGTACCGGCCGTAACCCACAAACTGGCGAAGAAATCAAAATCGCTGCTGCAACTACAGTGAAGTTCTCCGCTGGCAAGTCGTTCAAAGAAGCAGTGAACAAGAAGAAGAAATAATGGTTCGATTTGAATGCTGTGAACCAGGAGTTCACGGCATTCAAATACCGCTGCTGCCGCATTCATGCGGCGGCACACCCTCTCCGGCTTTATCCTGCATCACCCCGCTTCCCCCGTCTTCCCGTAGCATTCCGCACGATTCCCGCATTGCCTGACGCGCTCATTTGTCCTTCATTCGCGATTTCGCCATGCTCCGAACGCACGTACGCCGCAGCAAACAAGTCATGTTTACCGCAGCTTTATTCGGACTCAGATTTGTTGATCAGGCCTGCGCGAACGAAATATCGACCTTGCCGATGTTCTGCAACAAGGCGTTGACGCTGCTCCCCTTCTCCGCAAACAGCAAACCCGTACACGACCCGGTAGTCACGAACTGCCCCGCTTTCAGACCGCCGCAGCGCTCTCCCACGTGATTGGCCAGCCAGGTCACCAGCGGCCAGATGTCGACCACGGGGTTGCCGCCGACGGTCTTGGCGACCTCCAAACCGTTGAAATACAGCTCCGCGTGCTGGATGCTCTGATCGATCTGGCCAAGGTCGCTGCGCCCCGGACCGTAAATGAAAGCGCAATTGCTCAGCGCATCGGCCAATCCTGCCAATGGATTGGCCGCCGGATATTCGGTATAGCGCGAGGACACCAGCTCGATCGCCGGATGCACCGTGCCGACTGCCGCCAGCACTTCTTCTTCGGTGTAAGGCGTGGCGCGGGCCGGCAAATCGCTCTTCATGCGCAGCGCGATCTCGACTTCAATGCCGCGCGAACCAGCCGTCAACAAGTCGAAGAAATGATAGGGCGCGGCGAAGATGAATTGTGCCGGCATCGGCGCGCAACTCGGCTGGGCGCCCGGCGCCTTGGCGCCGACCTTCCAGCCACCGACCTCGCCCAGCGACCGGGAAACGGCATCCTGCACCGCATAGGCTTCGGCGGCGTCGGCCGGAATATATTCGTCCGGCAGCCGCGCCAACGTGATTTCACGATTGCGCGCCGCCAGCAACAGATCGGCGGCCGCCTTGATTTTTTGTTTGTCCATTGTCGTACTTTACTTCTTGAAGAGGCACCGCTGCATGGAAAGCAGCCTGCGCCGGTTAAAAAATTTCCTCAGCGTCGGGATCTCAAGAAAATCCGAAGCGCCGCGGCAACCACAAACTCAGATCCGGCCAGACGATGATCACGATCAGCGTGACCAGCAGCATCGCCAGATATTTCAGATACGGCTTCACCACATCCTGCAGGCGCACCTGCGCGATCGCGCAGGTCGCGTACATCCCCAGTCCGAACGGCGGCGAGAACAAGCCGATGCCCATCGAAATCACCAGGATGATGGCGAAGTGCAGAGAATTGTAACCAAGCTGCACCGCGATCGGCGTCAACAAGGGGCCGAAAATGATCAGCGCCGGCGCGCCCTCCAGTACTGCGCCGAACAGGATCAGCGCCAGCACCGAAATCAGGATGAACATCCAACGGCCGTAATCGTGCGCCAGGCTCACCATCAGTTCCGCCAGCGCATGCGGGATCTGCTCCACGGTCAAGGCATACGCCACGCTGCTGGCGGCGGCCACGATGAAGAGCACCATGCCCGACATCGACGCGGCATCGACGAACAGCTTGACCAGCACCTTGCGGTTGAGTTCGCGGAAGGCCAGCCAGCCGACCACGATGGCGTAGACCACGGCAAAAGAAGAAATTTCCGTCGACGTCGCCACGCCGGAAGCCACGCCCTTGCCGATCATCACGATCATGATCAGCCCCACCAGCGCGCCGCCGATCAGCTTGCCCATCGGGCGCGGCTGGATGAACACGACGCTGACGTCGACCTTGCGGCCGGTGTAATACGCCAGGATGCACAAGGCGATCGCCATCGCCAGCGCCGGCAGGATCCCGGCCAGGAACAGCCCGCCGATCGACAGATTGGCGACGAAGCCGAGGATGATCATGTTGATGCAAGGCGGGATGGTTTCCGCCATGATGGCCGACGCCGCCAGCAAACCGGCCGCCTCGTTCGGATTCTGTCTGGTCTGGCGCACCGCCGGCATCAGGATGCCGCCCACGGCGGCGACGTCGGCCAGCTTGGAACCCGACACGCCCGAGAAAAACGCCATCGCCGTCACCATGATCAGGTTCAGACCGCCGCGCAGACGACCGAACATGCGCAGCAGCAGCTCGATCAGGCGCGACGACATGCCGTTGCATTCCATGACCATGCCGGCCAGGATGAAGAACGGCACCGCCAGCATGACGAAGTGATCGGTACCCGCCGCGACTTGCTGGGCGAACACCATGACCGACAAGGACGGCTCCAGCAGGAAGAACATCAGCGCGCCGAAGGTCAGCGAAAACGCGATCGGCACGCCTGCCACCAAACAAAACAGGAAGCCGAACAGCAAGACATGCATCGGTCGCAGCGCATGATCGGGCCAGAAATTCTGCAAGGCCAGCACGCCGCCGACTACCGCCAGGCCGAGCAAGCCAGACACCAGCGCGTGACGGCCGAACTTCTTCAGCGCATGCGTCATGGCGAACACCGACAACAGCAGGCTGCCGATCAGCACCGGCAAGACGAAGATCGTCTGCGGCAAACCCGAGGGCGTGGTCTGGTCGCTGGAGATTTCCAGCAGCAGCCAGGTCGTATAGGCCAGCGACATGGCGACGAAGGCGATCACCCAGTCGCACAGCCGCAGGATATAAGGCAACCATGATTTCGGGAAAATCCCGCGCAGGCTGTCGATGCCGACGTGGCGGCTGCGACCGAGCACGCTGGCCGCGCCGAAGAACACCAGCGTGATCATCAGCGCGCGCGCCACTTCCTCCGACCATTCCAGCGGATCGTGCAAGGCGTAACGCCAGATCACGGAGAAGAACACCACCAGCACGTCCACCGCCAGCACCGCCGCCGAGGTCAGCTCCAGCACGCGTTGCAGGCGCGGGTAGTCCACCGCGTCGTTGGGCGAAGCATGCAGCGAGTGGATCGCGTTTTCAGTCTCTTCGCCCGGCGCCAGCGGCGCAGTCATCGTCTTCATCATGGTTTCCTTTGGCGGCAGCACGGCATCATCCGCGCGCGGCGACGATCTCGTCGACCACCGGCTTGACCGCCGGATACTGGGTGGTGAACTCGCCCCACAGCGGCGCCACGTCCTTGCGCAGCGCTTCGCGATCGACGGTCGACACGGTCAGGCCGAGTCCCTTGAGTTTTTCAAAGGCGTCGCGCTCCATGTCGGCGGCGCGCTGGCGCTGATACAGCGTCGCTTCGGTGGCAGCGTCGAGGAAGGCTTTTTGCAGATCGGCAGGAATCTTGGCGAAGGAACGCTTGCCGATCACCGGCGTCTGCGGGTTGTAGATGTGCTGAGTCAACGCGCAATATTTCGCGACTTCGAAGAACTTGCCCGCCAGCGCGGTCGGCGCATCGTGCTCGAAACCGTCGACCACGCCGGTTTGCAGCGAGGTATAGATTTCACCGAAAGGAATCGGCGTCGGCACCGCACCCATGTAGCGCAAGGTGCTGACGAAATTCTTCACCGGCAGCACGCGAATCTTGGTGCCCTTGAGCTCGGCCACGCTGCGCACCGGATTCTTGGTAAACACATTGCGCGCGCCCAGCGAATACGCCCAGCCCAGCACCTGTACGCCGATGCGGTCGACCATCAGCTTGCTCAGGATGGCGCCGGCCTTGCCGTCCAGAGCGCGGCCGGAATGGTCGAGATTGGCGAACAGATAGCCCATGTCGAGCACGCCGATTTCCGGCACGGTGGTCGACCAGATCGAGGAACCGGAAATCATCATGTCGACGCTGCCGATGCGCACCTGGTTGACGACATCGGATTCCTTGCCGAGCTGGTCGCTGGGAAAGTAGTTGACGACGATCTTGTTGCCGACGGCAGTTTTGAGATTTTGCGCGAAGCGGCTGTACCAGACGTAGTGTGCCGAATTGGCGTCGAGCGGCAAGGTCGACGACATGCGCAGCGTGACCAGCGGTTTGTCCTGTGCGAAGGCGAGATTGCCCGACAAACCCGTCGATGCGGCCGCGCCGATGGCCAGGCCGGCTTTCAGGAATTGTCGTTTGGATGCGTTGGTGGTGTTCATCATGTCTCCTGTAGTTTTATGTGGTGCTGCTTTGTCACTACTTACGTCTGATGCCTGTCCTGGCTTGTCCGAACTACGCGCTGCCGTGCCGGGCAATATCTGGTGCTTCGCTTATCTTTCAATTTTTCACAAATGGTGTTTCCGGCATGCCGGCAACACCGGGGTTCAGCGTCCAGACCAGGCCCGCGCCGGCGTCGCCTTGCGGTGCGCCGAGGCTGATGCTGGTGACGATCATGGTCTTCAGGTCGTCGCCGCCGAAGGCGCACATGGACGGCTTTTTCGCCGGCAATTCAATGGTTCGGTCGAGCCTGCCATCCGGCGTGAAACGCAGCAGACAACCGGCATCATTGGCACAAGACCAATAACAACCGTCGACGTCCATCGCCGCGCCGTCGGGACGGCCGCGATGCCGATTGAGATCGGCGAACACGCGGCGGCGCGATGGCGTACCGCTGGCGATGTCGTAGTCGAATGCCCAGATGAGGCGGCTAGCCGGATGCGAATCGGACAAGTACATGGTCTTGCCGTCGGGCGACCATGCCAGGCCGTTCTGCACGATCAGGCCATCGACCACCGGCGCCGACAAACCCGCCGCGTCATAACGGTAGAGCTTGCCATCCGCGCGCGCCAGCGACATGTCGAGGCACATGACGCCGCTCCAGAAACGCCCCTGGCGATCACAGCGGCCGTCGTTGAAGCGCTGGTCGGCTTGCAGGCCGCTCGGCTGCGCGAGCTTGTCGAGCAGCACGTTTCCGTCGTCCTCCAGCGTCACGCCGAAGATGCCGGTATGCATGCCGGCAATCATTCCGCCGGCGCCATCGGGCGCAATGCACGCCACCATTTCCGGCAGTTGCCATTGCTTGTAAACGCCCTCGGCGGTCTGGCGGCAAATCAGCTTGCGCGCAATGTCGACCCAGTACCAGGCCGATTGCGCGGCGTGCCAGAACGGACTTTCGCCGACGTCGTAACGATGATCGTTGAGGGGAAGAGCTTGCATGGTGGATATCGTCTATTCGTATTGCGGACCGGCCAGGATGAACGGCCCGCCCTGGAAGTTGCCGGCGTCGTCGGCCGCCGGCCAGGCGCCGCCGAAAGGAAAACGTTCGGAAAACGGATCGGCGGAGTCGCGCGCCACGAAGCCGAGATGACCGGCCTTGCTGTTGTCCCACCAGTTGATGCGATTGTCTGAAACGCCGTAGACGATGCTGTGGCCGACGCGCGACGTCAACAACGCACAGCGCACCAGTTCGACGAAATCGTCGTAGCTCAGGTAAGTCGCCAGCATGCGGGCGTTGCGCGGTTCGGGAAAGCAGGAGCCGATGCGCAGGCACACCGTCTCCACGCCGAAACGATCGAAGTAGTAGCGCGACAGCGATTCACCGAAGCATTTGGTCAGTCCGTACAAACCGTCGGGCCGCAACGGACTGTCGGCGTCGATGCGCTCGGTGGTCGGGTAGTAGCCGACCGCGTGACTGGAACTGGCATAGACCACGCGACGGATGCCGCGCTTGTGCACGCCTTCATATACGTTGTAGGTGCCCTGGATGTTGGCGTGCATCAGTTGCTCGAACGGCGCCTCCAGCGAACGGCCGCCGAAATGCAGCACGGCGTCGACGCCTTCCAGCATGTCGTACACCGCCGCCTTGTCGGCCAGGTCGCAGCTGATGATTTCTTCGCCTATCCCAGCCTGTCCTAGATCGCCGATATCGGACAGGCGCACGACCTCGGTCCAGGGTTTCAGGCGCTCGCGCAGCACCTGGCCGAGATTGCCGGCGGCGCCGGTCAGCAGCAGTCGTTGAAAAGGCTTGGAAGCGGCCTGATGATCGTGCGAATTGCTCATGGCTATGCATCATCGTTGGTTGGACTGCCGACGCTGAGCAGACGGCCTCTGTCGGGACCAATCCCGGGCAACGCCATCGTGCGCTCAGCACAGAAGGAACAACAACACTTCAGCGCACCCTCGCTGCGGCGCGCAGCACCATCAGGTACAGGGAACTGCGGATAGCGCAAAAACGGTCATGGAGTGTCTCCGGATATATCGTTATTTTTAATTGACAGTCATCGTACAACATGAAATTTTTGAACGCAAGGAGATTTGGAAAGCTATTTTTTCATGTCTGCAGCCTCTTTTCAGAGGGCACTAGTCGTCCCGAAAGCCCCTTCCCGCTAACATTTGCAAAAAGCATGACTTGCCTTTATGTCATCTGATGACTGATAACAATTTTTAACGGTACAGCCTGTACACACCGAACTGGAGTGCACAGTTCATCGCAACCGGACGAAGCACAGTTGGGTATGGCGTGCCGATATGCCGATTCGGCTTGCGTCCGGTTTTGAGCCGCACTAGACTTTGTTTACCGATCGGTACAAAACATCTTTCGCCGCAGTCCAACCTCCCTAATGACAGGTGCCCCATGACGACAACCCGCCCTCCGCTTCCGCCGTTCACGCGTGAAACCGCGATCCAGAAAGTCCGCGCCGCCGAAGACGGCTGGAATACCCGCAACGCCGAAAAAGTCTCGCTGGCCTATACCGAAGACAGCCGCTGGCGCAATCGCGCCGACTTCGTGCAAGGCCGCGCGGCCATCGTCGCCTTCCTCGCGAAAAAATGGGTGCGCGAACAACAATACCGCCTGATCAAGGAATTGTGGGCGTTCGAAGGCAACCGCATCGCAGTGCGCTTCGCCTATGAATGGCACGACGATTCGGGCAACTGGTTTCGCTCGTACGGCAATGAAAACTGGGAGTTCGACGAGAACGGCCTGATGCGCGTGCGCCATGCCTCGATCAACGACCTGCCGATCAAGGAAAGCGAGCGCAAGTTCCACTGGGACCAGTCGGCCCCGCGCCCGGCAGATCACCCCAGCCTGAGCGATCTGGGACTGTGATGAAAGCGATGCATTCACAATGACCGACGCGGCAAAACCGAGTTCGCAACGCGACGAACTGATTCCGGTGCTGGCCGAAATCTTCCGCGCCCATGGTTACGAAGGCGCCAGCCTGGCGCGCATCACCGAAGGCACCGGGCTGGGCAAAGGCAGTCTGTATTACGTGTTCCCGGGCGGCAAGGACGAGATGGCGAACGCCGTGCTGAGTCATATCGACAGCTGGTTCCAGCGCGAGATATTCATTCCCTTGCGCGAGAGCGGCGACGGCGCAGATGCCATGGCCGGCATCGGTCACATGTTCCGCGAAGTGAAGCGTTATTTCCTGTCGGGCCGCAAGGTCTGCCTGGTCGGCGTGTTTGCACTGGTCAACGTGCGCGACCGCTTTGCCGACAAGGTGAAGGGTTATTTTGTGGACTGGGCCGTGGCGCTCAACGGCGCCTTGCTGCGCAGCGGCCGCGATGCGGAAGAGGCCGCCGGCTGGACCGAGGAAATACTGGCAGCCATTCAGGGCGCGCTGGTATTGGCGCGCGCCATCGATGATCCCGAGGTCTTTGTGCGCACGCTGGATCGCTTGCAGCAGCGCTTGCAAGCGACCAGCGGATAACTGAAATCATCTACCGAGATCGGCCAGCGGATGTTCCGCCGCCGGCCACGGATCGGCGAAGAAACCTTCCACCCACGCCGGCGTCGCATCCACCAAGTGCGCCGGATTCCATTGCGGCTTCTGATCTTTTTCGATGATCAGCGCACGGATGCCTTCGACAAAATCGGGACGCGTCGCGCAATGCAGCGTCACCACGAATTCCAGGCGGAAAACTTCTGCCAGCGACATGTGGCGAACGCGCTCCTGCAATGCCAGCGACAACGCCGCCGAACCTGGCGCACCGGCGCCCAGCGTCGCGATCGCCTTTTGCAGCCACGGATTGTCGCTCTTGAGCGCGAGGATGGCGTCGACGATATCCGGTACGGTCTGGCCGCTGCACAATAAGTTGATCAGGTCGAAATTGTCGCGCAGCGCCGAGGGTGCAAACGTCACGTCGTCGGCGACGTCGCGTTCAGCCTGTTGCAGCACGCGGCCGAGCAGCGCCTTGTTGTCGTTGTCTCCCCCGCCCTCTCCCCAATTCTGCAATTGCAGGGCATCAATGACTTTTTGCTTGTCGGCATGGGCGATGCGGTAGTCCGCCAGTTTGGTGAACTTGGCGTCTTCGGCATTCATCAGCGCGCCGGTCAATGCCAGGAAGGCGCCGAGCTTGCCCGGCACGCGGCTCAGGAACCAGCTGCCGCCGACGTCGGGGTACAGGCCGATGGTGATTTCCGGCATGGCCAGGCGCGAACGCTCGGTGACCACGCGGTGGCTGCAACCGGCCATCAGGCCGATGCCGCCGCCCATGACGATGCCGTGTCCCCAGCACAGGATGGGTTTCGGATAGGTGTGGATCTCGTAATCGAGCCGGTATTCGTGTTCGAAGAATTCCGCCGCGTAGCGATTGCCGCGAATGTCGTCGCGTGCGGGCGAGGCATGATGCTCGCGCATGGTGCGATACAGTTGCTGCAGGTCGCCGCCGGCGCAAAACGCTTTCTCCCCTTGCGCTTGCAGCAGCACCATGGCGATGTCGGGATCCTTGGCCCACCGGCGCAGCTGCGGCGTCAGCAGATGCACCATGTCGAGCGACAGCGCGTTCAAGGTCTTTTCGGAAGCCAGCGTGGCGACGCCGATGCGGCGGCCATTCTGCGTGGCCAGTTCTTCAAACAAAACCGGTTGGCTCATGGGAATCCTGAGTGTCTCTGATCTGAAATCGTCTTGTGCGACCTCGCCGGCCTCGTGAGCCGGGAGATCGATTTATATAATTTAATTGAAGCAAGCCGATAGGCCGGATTCTGTTACGACGGTTGCCCGTTATGACAGCCATTCCTCTAGGCGCCGGATTGCTCCGGCGCTCAAGCTCTCTACCCGCACGCTCCGCGAGCAACATCAACGCGTGCCTATTTGAGATTGCTCCGGGTGGAGGTTACCGCGTTTCACCGTAACTTAATACGCTCGTCTCTGTGGCCCTGTTCCTCGCCTTATACCGGCTTGCGCCGGCTTTCGGCGGACGGCCGTTAACCGTCACCCTGCTCTATGGAGTCCGGACCTTCCTCCCGCCATCGCATGACACGATGACCAGCGGCTGTCTGGCTTGCTTCGGCCGTCATTGTACCTCAGCCGCCTGCCGGACCGGCGAGGCGTGCAGTGCAGCACGAATCCGGAAAGCAACGACAGAGCAAATAGTTCATGAATATCCAACATTTTCGCTTCAGGGGTGGCATCTTATTGTCGATAATTGGCCAGCATGACCGGATGCGGAACATGCGCCGACTTCCTTTCCTGATCAAGGGGCATCAGACAATGACAACGCTTCGTTTTCCTTCGCCCTTCACACAACACCGCCGCACCGGCATACCTCGGGCAGCCCTGGTGATCTGCCTGACAATGCTGCTGCCATTGCCGCTGCAAGCGGCGCCGAATGCCTCCGCGCAGATCGTGCAAATCGGTTTTGCCGGACCGCTTTCCGGCAGCTCGGCGCGCATGGGGCAAAGCCAGATGCATGCCGCCGAACTGGCGCTGGCGGAAGTCAATGCGCACGGCACGTCCATCGGCGGCAAACCGGTGGTATTCAAACTGCTGCCGCAAGACGATCGCGGCGATCCGGGCACCGCCGCGCTGGTCGCCGCCTATCTGGTCAAGTCGGAAGTCGCCGCGGTCATCGGTCATTGGAACACCGGCGCCAGCATGCGCGCCGCCACTATCTACAACGCCGCCGGCATCGCCCAGATCGCGCCGGGATCGACCGGACGGCAATATACGCAGAACGGCTACGCGACCAGCTTCCGCATCGTCGGCCACGACGACGACGGCAGCCGCTACGCAAGCGCCTATGCGCTCCAGAACCTCAAAGCCGGACGCATCGCGGTGGTACACGACGACACCGCGTTCGGCACCATGCTGGCGACGCAATTCATCCGGGGCGTGCAGGAAAAGGGAGGAGAAATCGTGACCCGGCAATCGATCAGCAGCAAAACTTCCGATTTCAATGCCGCGCTCGCCGAATGCAAAAGCAAGAATGCCGACCTGATATTTTTCGGCGGACTGGGGCCGCAAGCCGCCGCGCTGATGCTCGGCATCAAACGGATGAACGTCCATGCCGAACTGCTGGCGGCGGACGGCATCGTCGGTCCGACGTTTCTCCAACTGACGGGCGCGGACGGCAACGGCGCACTTGGACTGGCGCCCGGCCAGGCGCAGGAAAAAATGAACGGCTGGAAAAAGTTCAAGGAAAAATTCAACGCCGCCTATGGCGACCGGATCGAGTTTTTCGCACCGTTCGCCTATGATGCCGCACACATGATCGCGGCCGCCGCGCAGCAGGCCAATTCGCTGGAACCTGCACGCATCGCCAACGCCCTGCACAACATGAAATACAAGGGCCTGACCGGCACCATTTCATTCGACGCCGAAGGCAATCTCGCCAACCCGGCCTACACCATCTATCGGGTGCAGGACGGCAAATGGATGCCGATACAAAGCTTCGGCAGCAAGTAAGCAAATAAGCGATTTGTCGTTCGCCGCGCGCGGCGCATCCACCATGCCGATTTGGCATGCGACAGGTAAACCGGAATTGCGTATAGTCGACATTCCGAATCGGCAACATCCCCGCATCACAGGAAAAGGCAATGCATATCTGCGTATTAGGCGCCGGCATCATCGGCGTCACATCGGCTTATCGCCTGCTGCAAGACGGCCATGATGTGACCTTGCTGGACGCGCGCCCCGAGGCCGGCGCCGGCACCAGCATGGGCAACGGCGCCCAGTTGAGCTACTCCTATGTCGCGCCGCTGGCCGACCCGTCGGTGTGGACGCACTGGCCGCATTACCTGTTCAGCGCCGACTCGCCGCTGACCCTGAAACCCAAACTGGATCCGGCGCAATGGCGCTGGCTGATCAAATTTCTCGGCGCCTGCAATTCCGCACGCGTCAAGCGCACCACCATCGAGTTGCTGCAACTGGCGTTTTACAGCCGCGATGAATTGACCCGGCTGCACCAGGCCGCGCCGTTCGACTTCAGCCACCGCACCGCCGGCAAGCTGGTGATGTATACCGATCCGGCCGGCCTGGCGTCGGCGCGCAAGCAAGTCGCCTTCCAGTCTCAATACGGCTGCCGGCAGGAAGTCATCGACGCCGCGCGCTGCCTCGAGATCGAACCGGCGCTCGGCAACGCCAGTCGAAACGGCCGACACTGGGCCGGCGGCGTCTATACGCCCAGCGAAGCCACCGGCGACTGCGCGCAGTTTTGCCAGGGACTGGTGACGGCGATGCGCGGCAAGGCCGGCTTCCGCTTCATGCCATCCACCGCCGTCACGCAAGTGAACATGAAAGACGGCACCATCGCGTCGGTGCAAACGGATGGGCAAGCGATCGACGCCGATGCCTTCGTGCTGGCGCTGGGCGCCGACAGCGCCGCCTTCGCGCGGCAGGCCGGCTTCAGCCTGCCGCTGTACCCGCTCAAGGGATACAGCATCACGGTGCCGCTGGAAGACAGCTTCACGCAGTCGGCCGCGCCGCAAGTCTCCATCACCGACATCTCGAAAAAAATCGTCTACGCGCGTCTCGGCAATCGCCTGCGCGTGGCCGGCCGCGTTGAACTGGTCGGCATGGACACGCGCATCCCCGATCGCGCCATCAACGAACTGATCGACGGTACCAACGAACTCTTCCCCGGCAGTATCCTCAACCAGAAGGCTTCGCAATTGTCGCCCTGGGCGGGATTCCGCCCGGCCACGCCCAGCGGCGTACCGGTCATCGGCGCCTCGCCGGTGAAAAACCTGTATCTGAACATCGGCCAGGGCGCACTCGGCTGGACACTCGCCTGCGGCAGCGCGGCGCTGCTGGCGGCGCAGATCGGCGGACGCAAGGCCGCGATCGACGATGCGCCGTTCCGCTACGGTCGCTGATTCCTCTGCGACATTACCGGCGATCTGCGTGATCGCCGGATTCCGCATACCATATCCCGACGACAACTAAAGAAACTTGAGGAGACCGGAATGCGGGAAAACCATCTGCGCACGCTATTCGCGCAAAAGAAACTGGCCCTGAACGGCTGGGCGTCCATCGGCAATTCTTTTCTGGCGGAACTGATCGCCGATTGCGGCTACGACGCGGTGACGATCGACTTGCAGCACGGCCTGTTTTCAGTCGAAACCGCCGTGCCCATGCTGCAGGCGATTTCCGCAACCCCGGCCGTGCCGCTGGTGCGCTGCTCCGAAAACAGCCTCGGCGAAATCAACAAACTGCTCGACGCCGGCGCTTACGGCGTGATCTGCCCGCTCGTCAACAGCAAGGAAGACGCCGAGAAATTCGTGCGCGCCTGTCACTACTCGCCGCGCGGCGGCCGCAGCTACGGTCCGGCGCGCGGCGTGCTGTACGGCGGCAAGGATTATTTCGAACACGCCAACCGCACCATCCTCACGCTGGCCATGATCGAGACGCGCCAGGGACTGGCGGCGGCGGAAGAGATTCTCTCGGTGCCGGACCTCGACGGCATCTTCATCGGCCCCAGCGACCTCGCCATCGACATGGGCCTGGCGCCCGATGCCTGGAACGACGACCAGGTCGACCAAGCCTTCCGGCATCTGATCGACATGGCGCATGCACGCGGCAAATATGTCGGCATCTTCTGCGGCTCGGTCGACATGGCCGAGCGCATGAAGGCCTGCGGCGTCGACATGCTCGTGCCCGGTACCGACGCCCAATTGCTGCGCGCCGAAACCATGCGCCGCCTGGACATCCTGCGCGGATAAGTCATCGGAATAAGTTATCGGTTAAGCGACGGCGCTCACGCTCCTCCTGCGTAGGAGAAAAGTCGAATATCGTCATTGTTCGATGACAAATTCACATCCTCGAAAAACAGCCGTGACAATTATTGTAATTGTCTGACGAAAGATCGATTTTAAGAAAAATCCTATTCAAGCCTCACGCGGGAAATCGCATAATCCCCTCCGGAAACTTCGACGGCCGGCTCAGCTCACTTGAGCCGGCGCCTCGTTGGACAAGGGACATAACAGGGGAACATCATGACGCTTCCGACGCACCGACTCTCTCCCGCCATCGCAACTCTGCTGGCGGCAACGCTGTTGCTGAGCGCCTGCCTCAAGGATTCCGCGCCTCGCGAAAACACGCTGGCGGCAACGCCGCAAGAGGCCGGCAGCTGGGACACGCTGCCGCAGGGCGGCGCCTTGCGCGCCGCCGAACAACTCTATCGCGCCTGCGCCCGCGAAGCGGCGCAACTGCATCTTCCGACCAGGGAATTCCCCGAAGTCAGCAACCGCGTCACTTATCTCACCCAGGACGGGCAACGCATACGCAAGACCGAACAACTCCATGTCGACATCGACGACATGCACATCGACAACGGCTGCGCGACGCGCCTTGTCAAACGCGTCAGCATCGACGTCATTTCCAGCGACCGGACCAGCGTCGATGAAACCGGCCGCACGCTGGCACGCAAGCGCGACGACAACGATGTGGCGTTACCGGACGGTGCAGCGCGCATGCAGCTGACCATCGCCAGGATCGTGCAGCCGGCGCCATCCTGCACGCTCAGACGCGACCCCGGCCCGCAAAGCCATTTCATGATGCTCAACCTGTGCCGGAACGAAGAACGGCGCGCCGAACAGGAGCAGCAACAACACCGGGAAGACACCATCAACCACCCGAAGAAAAATGCGGCCCCCGCGACCTCCAGCTAGGGCCTGTTACTTGGATTACTTGAGGGGAACGCGGCCG
Organism: Herbaspirillum sp. CF444; assembly: GCF_000282135.1. Classification (GTDB taxonomy): domain Bacteria; phylum Pseudomonadota; class Gammaproteobacteria; order Burkholderiales; family Burkholderiaceae_D; genus Herbaspirillum. The sequence goes on along the minus strand of NZ_AKJW01000062.1, from coordinate 52,590 downwards.
AAGAAGGGATAACTCGGATCGTTGTAACCCGGCGTCGACGAATGCCCCGGCGTCACCAGCGCATCGATCATCGCCTCTTCTTCGGCGGAAATCTGCAACTCCACCGCATCGTAATAATCTTCCATCTGCGCCAGCGTGCGCGGTCCGGCGATCACGCTGCTGATCGCGGAATTGGCCAACACCCATGCCGTCGCAAACTGGCCCAGCTTGACGCCGCGCGCCGCGCAATGTTCTTGCAAGCGCTCGGCGATGACCAGCGACTCTTCACGGAATTCCGTTTCCATGATGCGCTTGTCGCCGCGGCCGGCACGCGTGTTCTCGTCCGGCTTCTGGCCCGGCTTGTATTTGCCGGTCAGCACGCCGCGCGCGATCGGGCTGTATGGCACGACGCCAAGGCCGTAGTTGGCGCAGGCCGGCAGGATTTCCACTTCCGGCATGCGGTTGAGCAAGTTGTAATACGGCTGGCACACCAGCGGCAGCGGCACATTGTTCTTCTCGCACAGGCGCGCGATCTCGGCGATGCGCCAGCCGCGGAAGTTGGACACCCCAAAGCCGCGGATCTTGCCCGCGCGGATCAGGTCGCCCAGCGCCTGGATCGCTTCTTCCAGATTTTCTTCGTGATAGTCGCGGTGCATGTACAGCACGTCGAGGTAATCGGTGTCGAGACGGCGCAGGATGTTGTCGGTCTCGGTGACGATCCAGTGGCGCGAGTAGTGCGACTGGTTCGGCGTGCTGCTCATGGGGTTGCCGAGTTTGCTCGCCAGCACCCAGTCGCCGCGCTGCCCTTGCAACAGCTGGCCGACCATCTCTTCCGACTTGCCCTTGCTGTAGACGTCGGCGGTATCGATGAAGTTGACGCCATGCTCGCGCGCCGAGGCGACGATGTTGCGCGCTTCGTCGATCGCGGTCTGGTCGCCGAACATCATGGTCCCGAGGCACAAGGCCGAAACTTTCAGGTTGTTTTTTCCAAGGCGTCGATATTGCATGGTGCGTCTCCGGTAAGGATGAGATGAAGGTCGGGGGAAGCGAGGAAGACGATTCTAGCGCCTTGCCCCGATTCTTGCCGAAACAGCCCGGATTAAAGAATCGGCGCTTCTTCTTCCAGCCAGCGGCGTTTGTCGCGCAATGGCGGCGAACCGAACATGCGGCTGTATTCGCGGCTGAACTGCGAGGGGCTCTCGTAACCCACCGCCTGCGAAGCAAGCGCCACGCTGACGTCGTCGGCGAGAATCAGGCGACGCGCCTCCTGCAGGCGCAAGTTTTTCTGGTATTGCAGCGGACTCATCGCCGTCACCACCTTGAAATGATGATGCAGCGACGACACGCTCATGTGCACGTCGCGCGCGATGTCGTCCACGCGCAGCGGCTGTGCGAAGCTCTCCTTCATCATCCGGATGGCCTTGGCGATGCGGTTCATCTGGCTGTCCTGCAGTACGGTCTGGCGCAGCAACGCGCCCTGTCCGTTCATCAGCAGGCGGTACAGGATCTCGCGTTTGACCATGGGCGCCAGGATGGGAATATCGCGCGGCGTATCCAGCAGGCGCAACAAGCGCAGCACCGCATCCAGCAGCGTGGCGTCGAGACGGTTGACGAACAGCCCGCGCGAAGCGTCCGACGGAATGCCCTGCGGCAGATGCTCGTCGCCGATCAGCGAGCCGATTTCCTTGGTGTCGAGATCGATGCGCAAACCCAGATAAGGCGTCTCGGGACTGCTGATGGTCACCTTGCCCACCATCGGCAAATCCACCGACGACACCAGATAGTGCATCGGATCGTAGTCATAGACGTCGTCGCCGACGAACAGGCGCTTGGCGCCCTGCGCGATCACGGCGAACACCGGCTTTTGCACCGCATGCTTGGGCCCCTGCGGATTGGTGATGCGATGCAGGAAGAAGCCTTCGATGCCGGTTTCCAGCGAACCTTCGACGCCTTCGGTCAAGCGCGAAATCAGCGTCACCAGCTCGCGCTGTGCAGCGCGCAACCGTTCATCGGCTTCGCCATCCGGCGTGACGGTCGCGGAAGACAGCGGCGCAGGCGCGCCGGAGGCATAGTCCAGGTCGGTAGAGGCGTCGTTCAGATCCATGGCGTGATTTCGGATGGGAGAGGGAAACGGTCAGCTTACTCCAGATTGCGGACTTGCCTGAATCTCCATCGCCTCAAGTTGGAGAAATAGGCAAATAATCAGGAGAATCAGGTATCCGAACCTGATCCGGAATCCGGATTTCCCTCCCGCCCGCAGTCAAACTGCAACATGAGCGCACATGCTTTGCATTTTTACGCCGCCCGAAAGTACAAGCCACGATGCCTTATTCCGCCTGACATACAGCGCGCATCTCCCAGCCTGCTCGTATTTCGGAAATGCGGGTGCTTTTGCCGATCGCATCGACAATCAGATCAGTCAACGCAAGCAAAAACCGACCCGAAATCGGCAAAAACTGCCTGATTCACCAATACATTGGAGAATCAGGCAAATATTCGACAGCTTTCAGCAAACGAAAATTGCTGCGCTGCGCGCATAATCTCTTCACGCCAAAACACACGATTCAAACTGTCCATCGCGCCGTTTCAGGTTCGACCATGCAAGACAGTGCTTCACAGGACCGCCGATGACCGGTGCGAGTATTCGCGCTGCTGCTTCGGCTCTTCACCAACTTTCCAGACACCATCGACCAGACGCTTTTCGCCCTTTCCGGCGGGAGGACACGCTGCCTTCTTTCACATTGCAGCCTGCGGAGCTATCGATGCTGCCGGCCGACAGACAACAAGGACCACGCACATGCAAGCGATCGCCCACGCAAAAACAGCGACGCCCCTGATCTCGACATCAGGCGGGCCGCTGCATGGAAAAACGAGAGACCGGGCAGGCGCTTTAGAACACGCTCTCGGCGATGTTGTGCTGTTCGATCACGGCGCGGATGGTATTGCTCTCCGGCCGAGACGTGAAATGGCATTCCTTGGCCTCGTCGGCCATGCCCATCTGGCAGCCTTTTTGCAGCGGGCAGGTGGCGAACAGCTCGGCGACCCAGTCGACGAAGGCGCGCACCTTGGGCGACAAGTGGCGGTTGTGCAGATAGACCACGGAAATCGGCATGGGAACCGGCTTCCACTGCGACAGGACTTCGACCAGGCGACCGTCTTCGAGGTAAGGCTGAATCATGTACAACGGCGCCTGCACCAGGCCGAAACCCTGCAACGCGCACGCCACGTAAGCATCGCCGTCATTGACCGACAGCTTGCCGGCCATCTTCACTTCGTGGGCGGAACCGTCGACCATGAAGTCCCAGTCGATGGTGCGGCCGGTGCGGCTGGAGAAGTAATGCACCGACTTGTGATTCTGCAGATCCTCGATGGTGTGCGGCATGCCGTGGCGCTCGAAATAGGTCGGCGAACCGCAGGTCACGGCCTGGAAGGTGCCGATGCGACGCGCCACCATGCTCGAATCCTGCAAGTCGCCGACGCGGATCACGCAGTCGACCGCCTCCTGCACCATGTCGACCGGCCGGTCGCTCATGCCCATGACCAGTTCGATGTCCGGGTATTTGGTATAGAAGTCGCACAGATTGGGCAGCAACAGCAGACGGCCGATCGAGGCCGGCACGTCGATGCGCAGGCGTCCTTGCGGACCGCGCGTGACGTTGCGGAACGATGCTTCGGTCTCGTCGACCTCGGCCAGGATGCGCACGCAGCGCTCGTAATATGCAGCGCCGTCGGGCGTGAGACTGATGCGGCGCGTGGTGCGATTGAGCAGACGCACCTGCAGCAAACTCTCCAGTCCCTGCACGATCGTCGTCACCGTGGTGCGCGGCAAATTGAGGTTGTCGGCCGCGCGCGTAAAGCTGTTGGCGTCGACCACGGCCGTAAAGACCTGCATTGCCTGAAATCTGTCCATTCGATTCTCCCGGGCAACGATGCATATCTCAAGCATGTCGCCAAATTTGCACAAATCCATGTCGGCGATTGTTTTGCAACAGCGCCAAAACTGCCTTTTTTACTGCCAATTTGCCATCTTTTTCTGCCATTGGCGGGCTTTTTCATGCCTTCTCCGGCTAATCAAAAAAACCCCGAAAACCGCAGCAGCATTGGCTCGCCCACGATTCTCGCCAAACTAATTCAGTCATTTTACGCCTATTGTTCGGGCATGGCGAACAGTGTTGTTGATTTTGCCTGCTTTATCGGCCCCCGTGCTGTGGCGCACAATCCGCTTCAATCTAGCGAACCTGGCTTTTGCGCCAGCCACCCCATCATGGAAGTTTTACAAGAATCCGCCGTCAGCAATTTCACCGTCCCCGGCCCGATCGGACGCATCCCTGTGCGCCTGTATCACCCGCTGGCGAGCGGCGAGAAGAAGCTGAAGAACACCTCCGGTCCGCTGCTGCCGTTGGTTTTGTATTTCCATGGCGGCGGTTTCGTCTCGGGCGGGCTCGACGATGCCGACCTGCAGGCGCAATACATTTCGCAGCACAGCCATGCCGTGGTGTTGTCGGTCGATTACGCGCTGGCGCCGGCCAAGCCCTTCCCGGCCGCGCCGGAAGACGCCTACGCCGCCTGCTGCTGGGCCGTGAAGAATGCCGCCGACCTGCACATCGACACCAGCCGCATCGCGGTCGCGGGCGACGACGCCGGCGGCAACCTGGCCGCCAGCCTGACCATGATCACGCGCGACCGTTGCGCCGCGCCGTTTGCCGCGCAAGTGCTGATCAGCCCGATGCTCGATCCCAGCATGACCTTGCTGGGCGACGCCAAGCGCCTGAATTCGGATATCACCGCAGAGAAATGCGCCGCCGGCTACCGCCAGTACCTGCCGCAGACCATGCAACGCCTGCATCCCTACGCCGCGCCGCTGGAAGCCAGCCGCCTGGCGGGACTGCCGCCGGCCTTCATCGCCACGGCCGAGTGCGACGTGCTGCATACCGAAGCGGAAAAATATGCGTCCTCGCTGATCCGCGCCGGCGTGCACACGCAAGTCGCGCGCTTCGCCGGCCTGACCCACGGCGCGCTGCGCACCCATATTCCCCTGCTCAAAGAAATCGTCGAATTCCTGCGCCGTCGCTTCAACGTGACCGGTACAGGCCCCACAAACCTTGCTTTCCAACCTTCCTAATGAGGTCCACCATGTCTAACGATATCCAAAACCCAACCCCAACCTTCCGCAACCGCTATCTGGCCACTGCGGCCGTACTGACCGTCATCGCCATCGCCGTCGCCGGCACGCTGTCGGCCATCGGCGTCGACTCCACCGCCGTTGCACAGCAAGCGCCGCAAGCCGCCAGCGTCGACGTCGCCGAAGTCGTCAGCAAACAGATCACCGACTGGCAGCAATACTCCGGCCGTCTCGAAGCAGTCGACCGCGTCGAGATCCGTCCGCTGGTGTCCGGTACCCTGACCGCCGTGCACTTCAAGGATGGCGCGATGGTCAAGAAGGGCGATGTGCTGTTTACCATCGACCCGCGTCCTTACGCCGCTGAAGTCGCCCGCGCGCAAGCGCAACTGGCCGGCGCCGAAGCCCGTGCCGCCTACACCGCCTCGGATGTGGCGCGCGGTCAACGCCTGCTGGGCGACAACGCCATCGCCAAACGCGACTACGAAGAAAAGCAAAATGCTTCCCGCGAAGCCGCCGCCAACGTGCAAGCTGCGCAAGCCGCCCTGCGTTCGGCCAAGCTGAACCTGGAATACACGCAGATCACCGCGCCTGTCTCGGGCCGCATGTCGCGCGCCGAAGTCACCGTCGGCAACATCGTTTCGGTCGGCTCCAGCACACCGGCGCTGTCGACACTGGTGTCGATGTCGAAGATCTACGCATCGTTCGACGTGGATGAGCAAAGCTTCCTGAAATACGTCAATCCGGCGCGCGCCAAGGGTACGCAAGTACCGGTGTTCCTGGGCCTGGCCAATGAAGACGCTTACTCGCGCGAAGGCAAGGTCGGTTCGATCGACAACCGTATCGACACTTCTTCCGGCACCATCCGCGTGCGCGCCGTGTTCGACAACGCCGACGGCCAGTTGCTGCCGGGCCTGTACGCCCGCATCCGCCTCGGCGGCGGCGCACCGCGCGAAGCACTGCTGATCGATGAAAAAGCGCTCGGCACCGACCAGGACAAACGTTTCGTGCTGGTGCTCGACAAGGACAACCACGCTACTTACCGTGAAGTCCGCGTCGGCGCCAACCAGGACGGTCTGCGCGTCATCGAAAACGGCCTGAAGTCGGGTGAACGCATCGTCGTCAACGGCCTGCAACGCGTCCGTCCGGGCGACACCGTCGCACCGAACGTGGTGCCGATGGTCAAGGTTGCCGGCGCCAAGGCTGACAAGAAAGCTTAAGACTGGCTCATCAGAAATTTAATACTGAGCTTAAAAGATCCGGTTCAAAAGATCCGCTTCAAAAGATTATTAACGGGGAATTCCCATGAACATTTCAAAATTCTTTATCGACCGCCCGATTTTCGCGGGCGTGCTCTCGATACTGCTGCTGCTGGCCGGGGTGCTGGCCATGTTCCAGCTGCCCATTTCCGAATATCCGGAAGTGGTGCCGCCATCGGTCGTGGTGCGCGCGCAGTATCCGGGCGCCAACCCGAAGGTCATCGCCGAAACAGTGGCGTCGCCGCTGGAAGAGCAGATCAACGGCGTGGAAAACATGCTGTACATGCAGTCGCAAGCCAACAGCGACGGCAACCTGACCATCACGGTCAACTTCCGTCTCGGCGTCGATCCCGACAAGGCCCAGCAACTGGTGCAGAACCGCGTTGCCCAAGCCTTGCCGCGCCTGCCTGAAGACGTGCAACGCCTGGGCGTGACGACCATCAAGAGCTCGCCGACGCTGACCATGGTGGTCCACCTGATCTCGCCGGACAACCGCTACGACACGACCTACCTGCGCAACTACGCCGTGCTGAACGTGAAGGACCGCCTGGCGCGTATCCAGGGCGTCGGCGAAGTCGGCCTGTTCGGTTCGGGCAACTACTCCATGCGCGTCTGGCTCGATCCGAACAAGGTCTCGCAACGCGGCCTGACCGCCAGCGACGTCATCAAGTCGATCCGCGAACAAAACGTGCAGGTTGCCGCCGGCGTCATCGGCGCTTCGCCCAGCTCGCCCGACGTGCCGGTGCAATTGTCCGTCAACGCCCAGGGTCGTCTGAAGAGCGAAGAAGAGTTCCGCGAAATCATCCTCAAGAGCGCGCCTGACGGCGCCATCACCAAGCTGGGCGACGTCGCCCGCGTCGAGCTGGCCGCGTCCGAATACGGCCTGCGCTCGCTGCTGGACAACAAGCCCGCGGTGGCGATCCCGATCTTCCAGGCGCCTGGCGCCAATGCGCTGGACGTGTCGACGCAAGTGCGCGCCGCGATGAAGGACCTGTCGAAAGACTTCCCGTCGTCGGTGGAATACAAGATCGTCTATGACCCGACCCAGTTCGTGCGCGCCAGTATCGAAGCGGTTGTCCATACCCTGCTCGAAGCGATTGCGCTGGTCGTGATCGTGGTGATCATCTTCCTGCAAACCTGGCGCGCCTCGATCATCCCGCTGCTGGCCGTGCCGGTGTCGATCGTCGGTACCTTCTCGCTGATGCTGGGCTTCGGTTACTCCATCAACGCCCTGTCGCTGTTCGGCATGGTGCTCGCCATCGGGATTGTGGTCGACGATGCCATTGTGGTCGTGGAGAACGTCGAGCGGAATATCGGCGCAGGGCTGAGTCCGCGTGAAGCAACCTATCGCGCCATGCAGGAAGTGTCCGGCCCGATCATTGCGATTGCGCTGACGCTGGTGGCGGTGTTCGTTCCGCTGGCCTTCATGACAGGTTTGACCGGTCAGTTCTACAAGCAGTTTGCGATGACGATTGCGATCTCGACCGTGATCTCGGCATTCAACTCGCTGACCCTGTCGCCTGCCTTGGCTGCGATGCTGCTCAAGGGCCACGGCGCCAAGCCGGACTGGCTGACGCGTCAGATGGACCGCTTCCTCGGTGGTTTCTTCGTGCGCTTCAATCGCTTCTTCAACCGCGCTTCCGAGGGTTACAGCAAAGGCGTGACCGGCGTGATCTCGCGCAAGGCTTCGGCCATGGGCGTGTACGCCCTGCTGCTGGCGGCCACCGTGGGCATCGCCTACATCGTGCCGGGCGGCTTCGTGCCGGGCCAGGACAAGCAATACCTGGTGGCCTTCGCGCAATTGCCTAACGGCGCCTCGATCGACCGCAGCGAAGACGTGATGCGCAAGATGAGCGACATCATGCTGAAGGAACCGGGTGTCGACAGCGCGATTGCCTTCCCTGGTTTGTCGATCAACGGCTTCACCAACAGCTCCTCCGCCGGTATCGTGTTCGTCGGCCTGAAACCCTTCGAAGAACGCAAGAGCAAGGAACTGTCGGGCACCGCCATCGCCATGTCGCTGAACAAGAAATTCGGCGGCATCAAGGAAGCCTTCACGGCCGTGTTCCCACCGCCGCCGGTGATGGGTCTGGGTACGCTGGGCGGCTTCAAGATGCAGATCGAAGACCACGGCGCGGTCGGTTACGCTGAACTCGACGCCGCGGCGCAAGCCTTCATGAAGGCCGCTGCCAAGGAACCGGCACTGGGTCCGATGTTCTCCAGCTACCAGATCAACGTGCCGCAACTGGACGTCGACCTCGACCGCGTGAAAGCCAAGCAGCTCGGCATTCCCGTGACCGATGTGTTCAACACCATGCAGATCTACCTGGGTTCGCTGTACGTCAATGACTTCAACCGTTTCGGCCGCGTGTATCAGGTGCGTGCCCAGGCTGATGCGCCATTCCGCGCCAAGGCCGACGACATCGGCCAGCTCAAGACCCGCAATGCCGCCGGCGACATGGTGCCGCTGTCTTCGGTAGTCAAGGTCAAGCAGACTTTCGGCCCTGAAATGGTGGTGCGCTACAACGGCTTCACCGCAGCCGACATCAACGGCGGCCCGGCTCCCGGCTATTCGTCGGATCAGGCAGAGAAAGCGGCTGAACGCGTTGCTGCAGCAACCCTGCCACGCGGCGTGCGCTTCGAATGGACGGACCTGACCTATCAGAAGATCCTTGCAGGCAATGCCGGCGTGTGGGTGTTCCCGATCAGCGTACTGCTGGTGTTCCTGGTGCTGGCGGCGCTGTATGAAAGCCTGACCCTGCCGCTGGCCGTGATCCTGATCGTGCCGATGAGCATCCTGGCGGCGTTGACCGGCGTCTGGCTGACCAAGGGCGACAACAACATCTTCACGCAAATCGGTCTGATGGTGCTGGTGGGTCTGTCGGCGAAGAACGCGATCCTGATCGTGGAATTCGCCCGCGAACTGGAACTGCAAGGCAGCACCGTGATCCGTGCCGCGATCGACGCCAGCCGCCTGCGTCTGCGTCCGATCCTGATGACCTCGATCGCGTTCATCATGGGCGTGGTGCCGCTGGTGACGTCGTCGGGCGCCGGTTCGGAAATGCGCCATGCGATGGGCATCGCGGTGTTCTTCGGCATGCTGGGCGTGACGCTGTTCGGCCTGTTCCTGACGCCGGTGTTCTATGTGCTGCTGCGTAGCATCAGCGGCGGCAAGAAACTGCAGACCGCACACAAGCATGAAGCGCCGATGACTGCCGGTACGCATGTCCCGGCTGCCGATTCGCACGATGGTCGTTAATCGCGGCCAATGAGCAAAGGAAAAATAACATGAACGCACTATCAATCGACAACTTCGGAGGCCTGGGCGGCAAGCTGCTCAAGCCCGTCCAAGGTCTCAGAGTAAGTTCGGTCCTGCTGGCAGCCATGCTGGTGCTGGCAGGCTGCTCGGTGGCGCCGACCTACGAACGCCCCGCCGTGAACACCTCGGTCGCCTACAAGGAAGCCGCTGACGCAAAAGCAGCTTCCGACTGGAAGACCGCGCAACCGGCCGAAGACATGGCCCGCGGCGAATGGTGGAAGATCTTCAACGATGAAGGCCTCAACGCCCTGGAAATCCAGGCGCTCGACGCCAATCAAAACCTGAAGGCTGCCGCCGCCCGCCTGAGCCAGTCGCGCGCCCTGCGCCAGGATGCACGCTCCGGTCTGTTCCCGCAAATCGACGCCGGCTTCGGCGCGACCCGTCAACGCCAGTCGCCGGCCTCGCAAGGCCTGGCGCCGGACGCCAACACCACGCCGACCACCCTCTGGCGTGCACAGTTGGGCGTGTCGTATGAAGCCGACCTGTTCGGTCGCGTCGCCTCCACCGTCGATGCGGCAACCGCCGATGCGCAACGCAGCGAAGCGCTGTTCCACTCGGTGCGCCTGGCGTTGCAAGCCGACGTCGCCCAGCAATACTTCCTGCTGCGCGAACTGGATGCCGAGCAAGAACTGTACAGCGGCACCGTCGAACTGCGCGCCCAATCGCTGAAGCTGGTCCAACGCCGCTTCGACGAAGGCGACATCAGCGAAGTCGACGTCGCCCGCGCCAAGTCCGAGCTGGCTTCCGCCCAATCGGAATCCTTCGGCATCGCCCGCCAGCGCGCCAATGCGGAACACGCACTGGCGATCCTGCTGGGCAAGACGCCGGCCGAGTTCAACTTCACGCCGCAGCCGCTGACGCGTTTGTCGATCACGATCCCGGCCGGCCTGCCGTCCGACCTGCTGGAACGCCGTCCCGACATCGCTGCCGCGGAACGCGCCATGGCAGCCGCCAACGCCCGCGTCGGCGTGGCCCGTTCGGCCTGGTTCCCGCGTCTGGATCTGACCGGCGGTCTCGGTTATGAATCGGCCAAGCTGGGCGACCTGTTCAACTGGTCGAGCCGCACCTTCTTGCTGGGTCCGTTGGTGGGTACGGCGCTGACGCTGCCGATCTTCGACGGCGGTCGCCGTGAAGCCGGCGTCAATCGTGCCCGCGCCGCGTATGAAGAAGACGTCGCCAACTATCGCCAGACCGTGCTGACGGCCTTCCGCGAAGTGGAAGACAACCTTGCCAGCCTGCGCATCCTGGGCGACCAGACCAAGGCGCAGGATGACGCGGTGTCTGCATCGAACCGCGCCGCCAACCTGTCGCACGTGCAGTATCGCGAAGGTTCGGTCAGCTACTTCAACGTGATCGACGCCGACCGCACCGTATTGCAACAGCAACGCGCCGCGGTCCAGCTCGACGGCGAACGCGCTCGCTCGACCGTCAACCTGATCCGCGCACTCGGCGGCGGCTGGCACGGTCCGCTGGCGCCCACTGAGACGCAGGCGAAGAACGACGCGGCCGGCAACAAGATGTAAGGGCGCGCCGCACTGAATCACGGTGCGGCCGCCATGAGGTGTTTCGTCCCCTTGCCGACCGGTTCGGTTGCCCATGCCGGGCTGGTCGGTTTTTTTATTCCCTGCGGTCGCTTGTCTTCATGATGGAAGAAGATAGCAGCAGCCGTTGTTGTTCTTTGTCATGTAGTTGTTATCCAAAACAGGCAAGACGCCATCGGCAGTGTTGCCAACGTCTGTCCCACCCATTCCAGGAGTCACTATGTCGCTCACCATGTACCAGGCTTCCATCCCCGTCTTCACCCGCGCGCTGACCATCTTGTCGACCTTGCTCAACAAGGCTGTCGCCCATATCGAAGAAAACCAGCTCGATCCGGAGACCTTCCTGAGCGCGCGTCTGTTTGACGACATGTATGCACTGACCGGGCAAATCCAGCGCGCCAGCGATGCTGCCAAGTTGGGCTCGTCGCGCCTGACGGCCATCCAGCCGCCGAGCTTCGCCGATGAAGAAACCACCTTCCCGCAATTGCAGGAGCGCATCGCCAAGACGATTGCCTTCCTCGAAACCCTGAAGCCGGAACAATTCGACGGCAGCCAAGAACGCGAAATCGTCATCAAGCTGCGCGGCCAGGAAACGACATTCACCGGCCAGACCTATCTGTTCACCTTCGTGCTGCCGAATTTCCTGTTCCACGTCACGACGGCCTACGACATCCTGCGTCACAAGGGTGTGAAGATCGGCAAGATGGATTACCTCGGGTTCTAGTCAAGGCCCTGCATCGCGCAATAAAAAACCGGCCTGAGGCCGGTTTTTTATTGCGCGCTTATTGCGTACTCATTGAAGAGCGAGTTGTTCCGGCGCCATCCCCGCGCGCTGCAACAACTGCCGGCAGCGTTTGGACAGATGCGCCAGCTGCATCTGCTTACCGGCCTTCGCATAACGCTCCGTCAGACTTTCCAGCGCCGCAATGGCCGAATGGTCGGCCAGGCGCACATGGCGGCAATCAAGCATCACGCGCTGCGGATCGCGCGCCACGTCGAACAATTCCTGAAAATGCGCGGTCGAGGCAAAGAACAGTGTGCCGTGCAGCACATAGGTCTTTTCCCCGGCGCCGGACTGACTGATGTCGGCACGTATTTCGCGCGCATGCTGCCAGGCGAAGTTGAGCGCGGCAATCACGATGCCGCACAACACCGCCACGGCCAGATCGGTAAAGACGGTGATGACGGTGACAGCGACAATCACCAGCGCGTCATGGCGCGGCACCTTGCCCAGCACGCGCAGCGAACCCCACGCGAAAGTCTGCTGCGCCACCACGAACATCACGCCCACCAGCGCCGCCAGCGGGATGCGCTCGATCCACGGCGACAGGAACAGGATGAACAGCAGGATCATCACGCCGCTGACCACGCCCGACAGGCACGAACGACCGCCCGAACCGAGGTTGATCATGGTCTGGCCGATCATGGCGCAGCCACCCATGCCGCCGAACAGTCCGGACAAGACATTGGCCGCGCCCAGCGCCAGACACTCCCGATTGGCCTGGCCGCGCGTCTCGGTGATGTCGTCGGTGAGATTGAAGGTGAGCAGGGTTTCCAGCAGGCCGACGATGGCCATCAGCACCGCATACGGCGCGATGATGCGCAGCGTTTCCAGCGTGAGCGGCACTTCAGGAAAATGGAAAATCGGCAAATCGCCCGCGATGTGCGCCATGTCGCCCAGCGTGCGCGTGGGCAGATGCAGCAGCTGGCTCAGCACGCCGATGCCAACGATGGCCGCCAGCGCCGGCGGGATCACTTTGGTCACGCGCGGCAGCAGGTAGACGATCAGCATGGTGACGATCACCAGCCCCGCCATGACCAGCAGCGGCGCGCCCTGCAGCCAGTGCACGCCGTCCGGCGTGACTTGTTTGAAATGTTCCAGCTGCGCCATGGCGATGACGATCGCCAGGCCATTGACGAAGCCCAGCATCACCGGATGCGGCACCATGCGCACCAGCTTGCCCAGCCGCAAGGCGCCGAACAGCAGCATCAGCACGCCGCCCAGCACCACCGTGGCGAGGAAATATTGCGCACCGTGCTGCACCACCAGCGCCACGATCACCACCGCCATCGAACCTGCCGCGCCGGAAATCATGCCCGGGCGTCCGCCGAACAGTGCCGTCACGGTGCAGATGATGAAGGCGCCATACAAACCCATCAACGGGTTGAGCTGCGCCACCAGCGCGAAGGCGATGCACTCGGGCACCAACGCAAAGGACGAGGTCAGGCCGGCCAGGACATTGGCTTGGGCGTTCGAAAACCATTCATCCCGAAGAGAATTCTTGTTCATTGGTCGTTATCCGTAATCCGATGCCGGCGGACGTTCTGACAGAATCAGACGCATGCAATTTACACACCAGCCATAGGCAAAACAGCGATGACGACCTGCAGGAAAGACGTTGCGCCAGGAACAAGCAGCGGCGGACAACGTTTCGGAGAAATGGAGATGTCAGATTGTTGCGTAGGAGGCAATACGTCAGCCGGACCAGCGCCAGCAAGGCGCGGCGCCGATCCGGCATTTTACCGCATCCGGTGCAATACCCGGTACGACGGCCCGGTTCAGGCCAGCCGGGGGGCGGCGTAAAGCGGCAACGCCGAGGCCTGCCTGGATCCGTGGTCGAGCGAAAACACGCTCACCAGTTGCGCCAGCGCCGCAGCCTGATTCTGCATGGACGATGCCGCCGCTGCGGCCTGCTCCACCAGCGCCGCGTTCTGCTGGGTCATCTGGTCCATCTGACTGATGGCGTCGTTGACCTGCCCGATGCCGGAGGATTGCTCGCGACTGGCAAGGCTGATTTCACCGACGATGTCGGCGACCTTCCTGACGCTATCGACAACGCGCCCCATGGTCGCGCCGGCCTGTTCCACCAATACGCTGCCGTCGCCGACTTTTTTCACGGAGTCGTCGATGAGTAATTTAATTTCCTTGGCAGCGGTGGCGCTGCGCTGCGCCAGGCTGCGCACTTCGCTGGCGACCACCGCGAAGCCGCGCCCCTGCTCGCCGGCGCGGGCGGCTTCGACGGCGGCGTTCAAAGCCAGGATATTGGTCTGGAAGGCAATGCCGTCGATCACGCTGATGATGTCGACGATCTTGCGCGACGAGCCGTTGATGGCGGTCATCGTCGCCACCACGCGGCCGACCACTTCGCCGCCTTCGATAGCAATGCCGGATGCCGCCGACGCCAGCCGGCTGGCGGTGTCGGCATTGTCCGCATTCCGGCGCACGGTGGAAATCAGTTCTTCCATCGCCGACGCGGTCTCTTCGAGCGCACTCGCCTGCTGCTCGGTGCGCGCCGACAGATCGTGATTGCCGGTGCTGATCTCGGCCGAGGCGATGGCGATCGTATCGGTGCCGGTGCGGACGTTGCTGACGATGTTGCGCAAGCTGCCGTTCATGTCGTTCAGCGAAGACAACAGTTGGCCCACTTCATCGCCGCCCTTGCCTTCGGCGCCACTGATCTGCGTAGTCAGGTCGCCATCGGCAACGCGGCGCGAGATCCCCAGCGCGATATTGATCGGACGCGTGATACCCATCGTCAGGTACCAGGCGCAAAAACAACCCAGCAACAGCGCCACCCCTTCGAGGACCAGCAGCAAGCGGCGACTGCCGGCGGCGATGTCGTCGATCTGCTGGGTGGTCTTGTCGATGTCGCGTTGCTCCAGCTCCAGCAGCCTGAGCATGGCGTCCTGATAGCTCTTCGCCAGCGGCACGAACTCCTGGTCCAGCAGACGATTGCCTTCATCGATGTTGCCGGCCGACTTCAGATCGAGGATGCGATAGTGCGACGCGAGATAGACCTTGCGGCGTTCGCCGATGTTCTGGAACAAGGCCTTCTCCTCTTCGCTGCCGAGCAACTCGCCTATCTCTTTTTGCAGGCGCGAGGAGTTGTTGGTCGAGGCCTTGGCTTCGTCGATGAAGTAAGTCTTGAGCGTGGGATCGGCGCTGCGCGAAATCGCGATGGTGCGCACGATGCCGGCGCGCAGGCTGCCGTACCAGCTGGAAATCAGCCGCTCCTTGCGCGCCGACTGCTCGACCATCGCGCGCGTAACGTCCGACACCACCTGCAGGCGCCAGATGCCGATCGCCGCGATGACGATGGACAGCAGCATGATCACGGCAAACCCCAATGCCAGCCGTTTGCCGATTTTCATTTTCCCCATGACGCGCTTACTCCCCTGAACTTGTTGTGCCGCCCGCAGCCCTTGAGCTAACGCGCGACGATATGCCCCAACCGCACCACGGTCACGCCGGGCCCGAGATGGCGCAGCGACGGCATGACGATGACGCAGTTGTCGTAGGGCGTGACGAATTCGCGCTCGCCTTCGCGCGCGATGACGGTGCCGGCCTTGGCGATGATTTCCATGCCGCGATAGTCTTCGGCGAATTCAAAATCATAGGACGTCGCCACCACCGGCTCGGTCACGCGGATGAAGCGCTGCTGTGCCTGCGCCGGTTCGGCCGCCAGCATGAAGACGCTCAATTCGCTCGCAGCCATCGCGCCGGTGGCGATCAGGAAACGGCAGGCCGAATCCATCGCGACTTCCTTGCTGCGCGCGGAGAAATGCTGGCCGGTTTCGATCAGCAAGGCATTCTTGGCGCTGGCCGGGTCGCCGAAACCGGCATAGTCGCGCATGCGCTTGCCGTTGGGATGACCGACGTCGATGATCACGTGCTCGGGCGCACCGACATCGGCGGCGAACCGGATGCCTTTTTCGAGCGGACCGCTGACGATCAACGGCGGCGCTTCTTCATGCATGGAATGCAGGTCGAGCATGTAGTCGACCGTGTCGATGATGGGACGCAACTGGCGCGCGCGGCGCAATTCAACGCTATCCTCGGCGCCGTCGAGACGCGACGACGACCAGACCCGGTTCATGTCTTCATCGATGTAGCGCGTCGCATCCGGATTGCGCGCATCGAAGCGGCGATAGGCTTCGACGTTGGCAAAACCCAGCGTGATGCGTCCTTTAAGTGGCTTCAATCCGGCCTGCAGCAAGCGTTCGACGGTAATCGCGCCGCTGACTTCATTGCCGTGCATCAGCGCCATGATCATCACGTGCGGACCGGCGATGCCGCTGTCGATGCTGTGCACGTAGTCGACGCCGGTATTGCCGTGTTGCCATTTGTCGATGGCAGGGAATTCCACCTCGAGCGGATAGTGTTTCAGTTGTGCGCGTACTTGTTCCAGGGTTTTCATGCAAAAGACTCCAGCTAAAATTATCGGCCCATCCGGCGCCCCAGCGCGATCACGGCCACAAGGCTGATCAACGCGGTCGCCATGACATAGAAACTCGGCGCCATCTTGTTCGCGGTTGCCGCGATCATCCACGTCACGATCAGCGGCGAGAAGCCGCCGAACAAGGTCACCGAGAAGTTATAGCTAAGAGCAAGACCTGTGCCGCGCGTCTGGGTCGGGAAGATATCCGACAGCATGGCCGGGATCGGTCCCAGGCAAGCCGCGATCAACACGCCCACGATGCCCTGCACCGCGATCAGCATGGTCACGGTCGGCCAGGTGTTGAGCAGCATGAACAGCGGATACGAGGTCAGGCCGATGGACAGCATCGCGATCGTCAGCACGCGGAAGCGGCCGTAGCGATCCGACAAGGTGCCGAACACCGGCGCGGTCAGCATCAGCACCAGCCCGGTGATCAGCGCACCGATGAAGGACGAAGTGGCGGGGATGTGCAACTGCTTCAGTGCATAAGTCGGCATGTACAGCTTGTGCACGTAGTTGAAGGCGGTGGCGCCGGCCACCACGCCGATGGCGAGCAGCAGCTTGACGCGGTCGCGCACCAGCACGAGCATCAGCGGCGATTTCTCCGCCTTGGCGACGGCCGCGTCGGCAGCGATTTTCTTGAACTCGGGCGTCTCGTCGATCTGGCTGCGGATGTAAAGACCGACCGGCCCCACCAGCAAACCGAAGCAGAACGCCACGCGCCAGCCCCAGTCGTTGAGCTGGGCGTCGGTCAGGTTGAAGCTCAGCAAGGCGCTCACGCCGGCGGCGAGCACCGTGGCCAGACCTTGCGTCGACAATTGCCAGCTGGCGAAAAAACCGCGCCGCTTGGCGTCGGCATGCTCGACCATGAAGGCCGTCGCCGCGCCGAATTCGCCACCGGTGGAAAAGCCCTGCAACAGGCGCGCCACGATGATGATCAGCGGCGAAGCGATGCCGATCTGCGCATAGGTCGGCGCAAACGCAATCATCGCCGTTCCGACCATCATGATCAGGATCGACGCCGTGAGCGAAGCCTTGCGGCCGGCCCGGTCGGCGTAGGAGCCGAGCACGATGGCGCCGAGCGGACGGATCACGAAGGAGATGCCGAAGGTGCCGACGCTCAGCAGCAGCGAGGTCGTTTCATCCTGGGCCGGGAAGAACAGCTTGCCGATCACCACGGCGAAGTAGCCGTAGATCAGCAGGTCGTAAAACTCCAGCGCGTTGCCGATGCTGGCGGCGCAGATTTCTTTCCAGGGATTCTTGCGTTTGGCTGCCTGCGGTGCGGTGGCACGATGTTCTGCGGCAAGCGGTGATGAAGACTCGAATTCGGCTGACATGCGGTGTGACTCCCATTTTCTCTCGATGCGGCGCATTGCTGCTGCGATGGCAGTCATGTCTGCGCCGCTTATTCTATTTGACTCGCACGTTATGGCGCGTCTGACACGATGTTCGAAAATAGTGCATGTTGTACTCTATTGCACTCTATTTGTGAGCATCTTTCCAGACGTACCAAAAGACGTTTCGAGAACTTCGAGGGAGTATAGTGAGCGCGATTTTTTGCTTATTGCCGTTTCGGCACAGGCTTGTGCTTTTTGCCGCAGAAGGCGCCGGCAGCGCGATGCAGGATGCGGCCTGTCAGGGCTTGTCGATGGCGTCCGACGCCACGCCGTCCCAGATCGCATTGACCAGTGCGTTGTCGTTGCCGCGCACGCGATACAGCGAGATGTCGAAACTGACGCGCATCTCCGGCTCGCCGATGACCAGCAGGCGGCGCTCGTTGATGTCTTCCTGCACCAGCCGCTGCGGCAACCAGGCCACGCCGACGCCGCGGCGCGCCATCTCGTGGATGGATTCGTAGGAGTCGGCTTCATACACCATGCGCAGGGAAACCTTCTTGGGCAAGCCGGCCAGATGCTTGGCCAGCACGCCGCGCAAGGTCAGCGATTGCGAGAAGCCCAGCCACGGCGTCGGCGTTGCTGCGCTGGCCGGCGCCAGCTTGAAGCGCGGCCGTCCCCTGGCGTCGGCGGCCACCACCGGCAACAGGATTTCGCGCGCCAGCGTCAGCGATTCATAGCGCATCGGATCGATCAGCAGGCGCGTGGTCGGGCTCGAATAGATCACCAGCAAGTCGGCATCGCCCGCGCCCAGCCGCAGGATCACCTCCTGTGCGCCGCCGGTACTGACCGAAACGGGAAAAGGACCGAAGCGCTGGTTGATGCTCTCATACCAGTCCGGAAAAAACGTCCGCGCCAGCGTGCGGCCGGTCGCCACGCGCAAGGTCTGCTCGACCGGGCTGGAACTATCTTGCAGCTGCGCTCGCGCAGCGTACAGCACGTCGGTCGAATGCGTCGCCGCGTCGAGAAAAAGCTGCCCCGCCGCCGTCAGCGACACCGGATGCGTGCGCACCACCAGCTCGGCGCCGACCCATTGCTCCAGCGCCTTGATACGACGACCGAAAGCCGGATGCGTGACGAAACGATTCTCCGCCGCACGCGAAAAACTGCGCGTGCGCGCCAGTTCGATGAAGTCTTCCAGCCATATCAGATACACGTTGCCGTTCCTTTCATTGCGATCTGAAGACGTTCGCCACAATCCGCGAACGTGTTCAGATCAGCGACATCATTTTCTATTTTTTGATGGGAACAGGAATATATATCGGCAAGACGGTACTCGATGTATCGTGTTCTTCCGGCCAAAGACCGAGAGGAAGCAAGGCGATATCGATGTGCTCCTTGAACTGCGGATATTTGCGTTCGATCATTGCGATGTCCCGTTGACGCATGTCGCGCACCTCCGGATGTGCGTCGGATACGATGGGAATACCAAAGATATTCCTTCCGCCCTCCAGAATCAGGTGCAGGTTGCCCAGATACTGAATTTTTCCCGCAACCACTTCAAACTCCAATGGCGGCGGCATGTCCCGCGGGCTGATTTGAAACCCTCCCGAACGCGAGGCTCTCCAGCTATTGATCTGATGCATGCCGGCGGGCAATTCGAGCGCCAGTACCTGACCATAGTTATCCTTGAATTCGCTGGCTTTGGGGATGCCGGGAAAACTCTCGCCGAGTGTCTTCAACATCATGTGCTCGGGCATGATGATGCCAGGTTTAAAGTCAACATAGAAGATTGCATTAAGCGCTCTTGAACCTCGCTGATCATGCGATACCGATACGATGACGATGCCTTTTCCCGACTTCTCGTCCAAAGCATAATCGCGCTGAACGCTCTTTGCCGCACATCCGGCCAGCAGAAGTACGAGCAGGCCTATCAAGAGTTTTCCCGTTTTTTGCATCCTTTTCCCCTTTTTAGACGGCAAACAAATAGGCCGTTGGTTTGTAGAAGTGAATTCTACGTCACCTCAACGCGTTCATGCCGCCTCTCTGGGCGGCACCGCTTTCACCCCCTCGAATACAGCACCCGCAGCGTGTGCTTGCGCATTACTTCCGGCTGCATGTCGATCGCCTTGAGGTAGGCGATCACCATCGCGCAGGTCGCGCCGGGGGACGCCGCGCGCTGTTGCGGCGATGCCAGAAGTTGCTGCTGCGCCGGCGTCAGCGACGCCAGCAAAGTGCGCACGGCCTGCTGCGTCTCTTCCTTGCTGAAGGTCTTCCGGTTGTCGGGACTGCTGTCGCGGATCATGGCGGCGGTGAAGCGCGCTTCGCGATCGGTGAATTCCCGCGGCAGCGAGACTCTCGCAGGCGCCGTCTGTGCGCCGGGGAACAAGGTGGCGGCGCAGGCTTCACTGTTTTGCAGGCGCAGGGCCTCGGCGCGTTCAAGCAGCAGGTGCTGGAAATCCATCAGCGATTTGTCCGATGCGATCGGCAGCAGCCGGTCGGTCATCCGGTTCAGCTGCGTCCGCGCGGCCGCGACGATCTCGCTGTCCGGCCGCTTGTCTTGCGCCTTCTTCCAGGCGTCGTCGACGATGCGTTGGAAATCGTCCGGATACTTCACCGACAGGACGTCGAACACTTCCGACCTTTTGAATTCATCC
Source organism: Herbaspirillum sp. CF444 (assembly GCF_000282135.1). Taxonomy (GTDB): domain Bacteria; phylum Pseudomonadota; class Gammaproteobacteria; order Burkholderiales; family Burkholderiaceae_D; genus Herbaspirillum. Next base: position 32,163 of record NZ_AKJW01000062.1, on the reverse strand, counting down.
TCCAGCTTTTCGCGCGTGGAAGCAACCGTGGCCAGCGTCGCGGTCTCGCCGCCCAGGCTGGTGCGGGTCAGCACGCCGGCCTGCAGCAACTCGTCATGGCTGGGATACCAGACGCTGTTGTGGCTGGTGCCGACGATGCGGTTGATGAAAGCAGGCGACAGGCCGGCCTGGCCGTAGGTGTCGCGCGCCAGCTTCTCGTCGGAAGACTGGGCGAACTTTTCGTCGAGGCCGCCCAGGGAATGGAAGGCATGGAAGCCGATGCGCGCGGCAGGATCGGCCGCCCGGCTCTTGCCCGCCAGGAAAGCGATGGTGCAGGCCGAGGCGCAATCCTGTTCGACATAGGTGTCGAGACCGCGCGCGGCGATGATCTTCGCCAGCCGGCGACCCTGCGTCACCCAGCCGCCGCTGGAGTACAGCACCACCGTGCGCACCGAAGGCGCGGCGTCGAGTGTTTTGACGAAACGTTCGGCAGTGTCGTCGTTGATGCCGCCCTTGAGCAGGATGGAACGGCCGTCGGCGCGCACCTCGAAGACCGTCTCCGGTCCCAGCTGCGCGCCGAACGCCGTGCGCGTGTATTCGCCCAGCACGCCGTGGATCCTGACCACGTTGCCGATGGTGCCGATCAGTCCGAACACCAGCATCGTCCTGGCGACATTCGCCCATGCACGCTTGCCGCCGCGCTGCACGTGCCTGCCTGCAGACATCCAGGTGCCCCACGCGCCCCAGATCCAGGCCAGCCAGCCCAACATCAGCACGAGCAAAGTCGCGGCAGCGCCGTAACGCGCCGGCCGCTCGGCAAAGACCGGAGTCAGCGCAATCCCCAGCACGCGCGGCAGCAGCGCCGCGAACACCACCATGTGCAGCCAGTAGGAGCGTCCCAGCGAATAGTCGCCGCGCAAGTGCCGGCGGAAGAACGACGCAGCCGGCCCCTGCCGCGCGGGCCTTGTTTGCTGCACCGCCGGGAGTGCTTCCGTTTCGATGTCCGTCGATGCATTCATCAGGCGGATTCCCTTCTCTTTTTCTTGTTGGCGAGGTATCCAGCGCAGATAAACAGTTTCACGGCGAGCGCACCATTAAGTGCTGATCAACATGAAGGCGGCGCGCTCGCTGAAGCTCTACCCGCCGATGAAGCTGCCGCAGTTCGCCGAGAGCGCCGAGCAAGGAGAGACTTCCCGGCGCAGACCGCGTTAGGGAACGAAGCCCGGAATCTTGCTGTGATCGACTTCATCGATCTGGTTGGCCGGCATGAACTTCTCCGCGTATTTCCGATAGACCTTGCTGCGCACGAACACGTCGAACAGATCCGGATCGATGTGGTCGCGCTGGCGGAAACCGCCGAGGATTTCCAGCGCTTCGCTGAGCGTGTTGCCGCGCTTGTAGGGACGATCAGCGGCGGTGAGCGCCTCGAAGATGTCGGCGATCGCCATCATGCGCGCCGGCAGCGACATCTGCTCGCGCGTGAGTCCCTTCGGATACCCCTTGCCGTCCATGCGTTCGTGGTGGCCGCCGGCGTATTCGGTGACGTTGCGCAATTGCTTCGGCCACGGCAGCGACTCCAGCATCTTGATGGTGACGACGATGTGGTTGTTGATGATCTGGCGCTCGGCGTCGTTGAGCGTGCCCATGCGAATGCGCAGATTGGTGATTTCGTCTTCGGTCAGCGCGGAGATGACTTCGCCCTCCGGACCGCGCCATTGGCGCGCGGCGATGGCGGTGACGTGATCCTGGTCTTCCGGCTTCATGCCTTCGCTGCCGATGTTGGCCTTGCGCAAGAAATTGCGGTCGGCGTCGAGCGCGGCGCATTGTTCCTGCAGTTCGCGGTCCAGCGCTTCGTTTTGCGTGGCGTCGAGGGCGGCGCCCAGCGCCAGCTTTTTCTTGAGGACGGCGATTTCGGCATCGCGCTTGAGCACTTCGAAGCGCGTGTCGATCAGGCCGATGCGGTCGTAGATGGTTTGCAGCTTGGTCGACTTTTCGACCACGTGATCCGGCGTGGTGATCTTGCCGCAGTCGTGCAGCAGGCCGGCCACCCACAGCTCGCGGCGGTCGCGCTCGGACATCTTGAATTCGGCCACCGGACCTTCGGTGGTTTCATGCGCGGCCTCGGCCAGCATCATCGCCAGCTCGGGCACGTGCTCGCAGTGGCGACCGGTGTGCGGCGACTTTTCATCGATGCCCATGTTGATGAGCTTGATGAAATGTTCGAACAGATTTTCGAGGCGGTAGATCAGTTGCTGGTTGGTGATGGCGATGGCCGCCTGCGACGCCAGCGCTTCGATGAAATACTGGTCGGTCTGCGAAAACGGGTGCGGCTTGCCGGTGTCCGGATCGATGGCGTTGACCAGTTGCAGCACGCCGACCAGTTCGCCTTCGTGATCCTGCATCGGCACGGTCAGGAAGGACTGCGAGTGGTAGTTGAACTTCTCGTCGAACATGCGCATGCCGGAGAAGTTGAATTCCTTGGCCTGGTAGACGTCGGGAATGTTGACCGACTTGCGCGTATTGGCGGCATAGGCGGCCACGGCGCCGAGGTTCTTGGTGCCGTCGGGATTGGTCAGCTGGATGTTGGGGATGGTGATCTTCTGCGCGCTGCTGCCGCCCTGGTGCATGCCCAGCGTATCGTTGATCGAGATGTAAAACGCCAGGCTGTCTTCCTCCTCCACCGTGCGATACAGCGTGCCGCCGTCGGCCAGGGTGATGCTGCGCGCGGTCTGCAGGATGCGCTCGAGCAACAGCGGGATGTTGCGGTTGCTGCTGAGCGCCACGCTGAGTTCGGTCAGTTTTTCGAGGCGGTGGGCGATATCAAGATGCTGGTTTTTCATGTTGTTCGTCGGCTCAATGGAGATAGCTGGCCTGCATCGCATTCTTTGATGCAGTGAAAACGTTTGCTTGCTGTGATTCTGGAAAGATACGCTTCAATACTGACAATAAAATGTCAAGCAGAGCGCCTTTTTCCTGCTTGTTATCGTCACGAGACGACCGCGCTTGAGCGGCGTCGGCTTGCCCTGTTGTTTCGTCGCGTTTCCCGCATGCGCGCCGCGCTTTTTATTGATTTAGACCAGCGGATAACTTACCATCGAAACCAGTTGCATAGATTGCCACATTCAGCTTCCACACAGCAATCTTTCACGACAAAAAGAAGAGTTGGCACACAGGGGGACCGCGGAAGATTTCCGTACGAACACATCTGTTCCGGTCGCAACAATCATCATCTCAATCAAATCCAAACGATGCGCGTAGAAATTCTCGGATGCAGCGGCGGCATAGGCGGCAACACGCTGCGCACGACATCCCTGCTGGTCGACAGCGACATCCTGATCGACGCCGGCACCGGCGTGAACGATCTGCCCCTGCAAGCGCTGGCCGCCATCGACCACGTCTTCATCACGCATTCGCACCTGGACCACATCGCCTGCCTGCCGTTCATCCTCGACAGCGTCGGCGACCAGCGCAACACGCCGCTGACCATGCACGCCACACAGGCCACGCAAGACGTCATCCGCAAGCACATCTTCAACTGGCAGATCTGGCCCGACTTCAGCGAAATCCCCTCGCCGGAAAATCCCTTCCTGCGCTTCAACACCATCGAAGTCGGCAAGTCGCTGCTGATCGGCGAGCGCAGCATCACCGCGCTGCCGGCCAACCATACGGTGCCGGCCGTCGGTTACCACCTGGAAGATTTGAGCAGCAACGCCAGCCTGGTCTTCAGCGGCGACACCACCAGCTGCGATGCGCTGTGGGACAGCGTCAACGCCATCGACAACCTGCGCTACCTGATCGTCGAGGCGGCCTTCCCCGACAGCGAGCGCGAACTCGCCGTGCTGTCCAAGCATTTCTGCCCCAGCCTGCTGCTGGCCGACCTGGCCAAGCTCAGGAGCGATCCGGAAATTCTCGTCACGCACGCCAAACCCGGCCTGTTCCATCAGATCGAGAAGGAACTGCTGCAGGGTGCCGGTACGCGCAAGCTCGGCATGCTGCAGGCTGAGTCGGTGCTGCTCTTCTAAAACCAACACGGCTCTGCAGATGCGCCGACGCCGCTGCAACAACAGCAGCCGACGCACCTCGCATCACGCATCACACCCTATTGCACGACACAATCCACGTCCTTGCCGGCGGCGTTCTGCTGCGCGGCCGGTGGCGCGTTCCTGCTGATCGACAGCGGAATTAACAAAGGAACGCCCCGGGTCGGCGGCACCACCACGGGCGGCGTGGTCCCACTGGCGACATAGCCGAACCAGCCGGATTGGAACACCTGCTGCCCGGCAGGGTTGGCGACCACGATCGCGCCTTGCGCCACGTCGACGTGCAAGCCGTTGGCCGGCGTGCTGCCGCTTGGCGTCGGCACGCCGCCGCAATCGTTCTGGCAGAACAGCGCGCCGAAATGGGTGCCCCGGATACCGATGGTCGCCGTCGGCGTGTCGAAACTGACGGCGTCGTGGTTGCGTTTGCCGACCAGCCCGGTGACGGCGCGCAAGCCGCCCTTGACCAGGCTCAGGGCAACGTTGTCCTGGGCCGGCTTCTCTGCGTCATAGAGGTAACTCTTGACCACCAGCTGCGAACCCGGACGCAAGACGATCTCGGCGTCGTCGAGAAACTTCACGCGCGTGTAGGTGTTGGATTCCGTGATCAGGGTATCGCCCTGCTGGATCTTCGACTGGATCGCCAGCACCGCGGTGCTGCCGTCCGCGCGCTTGACCGTCAGCACGCCGGACAGATGGGTGACGGTGCCGACCACCTGCGCGAACGCCAGGCTGCCCCAGCTCAACAACGCCAGCAGGCATGCCAGTTGCCAGGCGCGCAGCAATGCAGCGCGGGTGGAACCATATCTCGTTTGGATAGATTGTTTCATTGAATGATGTCCTCGAGATATCAGCTGCAATACAACTTGGAAGCGGTTTTGGTCCCCGTCTTTTCAGACGTCGAACTCTTGCCCGAGCCAGACGTATCGCTGCCCCCGAAGGTGCCCGGATCGCCGCCGGTGGTCATGGTTTCCGTTGCCGTGTTCGTCGACGACGTGGAAGACAATGCCGGCGCAACGACGGTGACGGTCGTGGACTGAGGCGACGTCGTGCTGGTAATGACGGTATTGGCCGCCGGCGCGATCGTTTGCGTCACAACCGGCGTCACCACCTGCGCAACCACTGCGGCAACCGGTATCTGTGTACCGCTGACATCGGTGATGCTCACGCCTGGCGCATAAGTGACGGTGCCGTTGACCACGTTAAACAGCGCTTGTCCCGGCGCCGAGGTTGAGATGTTGGCATTGACCGACATGCTGTTGCCGGCGAACAGGTTGATGTTGCCGCCCGCCGAAGTCACGACACCGTTGATGATCAGATTGTCGGTAGCAGAGCCGCTATTGCCGGCAGAGAGCAGAATATTGCCGTCAGCACTGACGCCGCCGCTGCCGATGGTCAGCGGGCTGTGCGTCGACAGCGATACCGTCGAATGCAAGGTGCTGTTCAACGCGCTGATACTACCGGTGGTCGCCATGGCGCCCGTGTTGTCGACCGTGACATTGCCGGCCGCATTGGTGATGCCATTGAGGAGTACCACGCTGGTGTCGGAGACATTCAGCGTATTGGTCAGGGCGATGTTGCCGACGCCGGTGTTGGCGCCGGTATAGGCCGCAATCTGGTTGCCGCTATTGGTCAGCGTGGTGCCGGTGGATGAGGCGGTCGTCAGTTGTTGCCTGACGTGCAGCTGCGTCACCTCATTCTGTCTGATCGAACCGCCTTGCGCCTGCAGCACGAGATTGCGCGCCGTGATCGTGCCGACCATCAGGTTGCCGGAAACTTCCGGATCAAGATTGGCGACCTGCGTCAATGCAATGTCTCCATCACTCGCGATGACGCCGCCATTCTGTGCAAAATTGTTGGTGACGTTGATGCTCGATCCCGTGCCAACGCCGTTAAATGTGGAGCCATTGGACATGCTCAAGGAGCTCAGCGTTGCCGTACCGGTCAGATTCAAATAGCCGCCACCGAGGTTGAAATTGGCGCTGGAGGTGATATTCCCCACGTTCAGCGTGCCGCCGCTCAAATAGAAACTGCTGCCGCTGGCAAGCTGGAGGCTGTTCACCGTATCGGTACCGTCATACGATCCATGCGACAAAGCGCCGCCTGAGTTCACGATCACGTTATCAATCGCTGTCGGCAGAATACCGCCCTGCCAATTACTAGAATACTTCCACTGACTTTCGACAGTACCTGTATACGTGATGTCTTCACTACCTTTCATGACCAGGACAGGAGCACCGTTGGTTCCGTCATAACGTGCTTTCAACATGCTTCTGTTGTTGCCCGTGCCAAGAATGGAACCATCAACGTGACGGAAATATCCCGTAGAAGTGGTGCCAACGGAGAAAACATTGAACGTCGTGTCCACTGTTGGCGCATAACCACCCAACAGGTTTGTCGTCAGGCTCCCATAGATATCTGAGCCACTATTACCAAAAACAATACCGCCTCCGAAACTCAACGTGTCATATGCGCCGACACCAGCACCGCCAACATCGATTTTTACGACTCCGGCACTGCCCGGCGTATATTTCCCTGTGATGTTAATAGCGCCAATCGCACCATCGCCACCTGGTGATAAGGTGCCATTGTTATTGAATGTATCGCTTAATGTATAAGTACCGTTGCCGTTTACCGCTCCGCCGTTGTTGTTGTTGAAATTCACGGCGGCGATGCTGCCTGCAGTACCCAAAGCAACGATGCCGTTGTTATTAAAATCTCCAGACACCGAGACTGCTCCGGTTCCGTTGACTGTTGCACCAAGGCTGTTGGCGAATGACGTTGCGGTAAGAGATCCGTTGTCACCCAATGTCACGACGCCACTATTTGTGAAGACGCCTGATGAAGTAATCGTGCCGTTCCCGCTGATGATCCCGGAATTGGCGGCGTTTGAAGCAAGAATTTTGGAGGCGACCTGCATCGTGATATTGCCTGCGTTGGCAAACTTCGCGTTGCTACCGACATCCAGCGTCGAGCAAGTACCGAGATTCAAGGTAGCGCCGGCCTGATTGTTGAAATCCCCGGCATTCGCGATCAGTGACGTCGGTCCGGTCAGGTTGATTGTGCCGCCTTGCAGGTTATTGAACTGCGCATTTCCTCCAAGCGAGAGTCTGTCTCCCTCTTGGTTAAGAGCGTTAATGTTGACCGTGCCGCTATTGTTCCAGATCACGCCGGGATCCAATGACGCCCGCCCGTTGACCGTCACGGTATTGTTGGTGATCAAGGTGCGGGGAGTTTGACCGGAATAGGCCAGAACGAACTCGGGATTGCCGCCATTCAGCGTCAGAGACGGACCGTTGGCCGCCAAGGTGATGTCCGAGAGCAAAGTGATATTCCCTGCCCACGCCATGCTCCCCGTGCCCGTGAAACTGGTGGCTCCGGTGGCATTGCCGACATTCATGTAATTCAGATTGAATGCCGCACCGGAGGCGACGTTGACATTGCCGGAGACATTGCCGCCCTGAACCGTGAGGGTTCCGCCATTGACATTGAAGTTGCCGGAGGTATTGAGGCTATTGGTCTGGTTGAAGTGCAGCGATGTGGCATCCACGTTGATGGTGCCGGTATCCGTATTGTTGATGCTACCCGAGATATTCACGTTGCCGCTTCCGCTCAGATTGAGCAGATTGTGGTTGTTGACATCGCCGCTGACGTTGATCGTACCGCTGCCGCTGATGTTGGCAGTACCGCTATTGGTGAAGGTGCCCACCGATGCAGAGCCTTGGCTGATGAGCAGCGAACTGGTGCCATCCACCGTGACGTCGCCGGCCATCAAACCGCTGCTTGCTTGCGTCAGCAGCAGGCGCGAACCATTGTTGAGATTCAACCCACCATTGCCCGAATGCGATGTGCTGTTGCCATTTGTCACGGTCAGCACGCCGCCGTTGAGCGAAATGTCTGCATGATTCACGTTAACGTCGTGAGATCCGCTGTCATCCCCGCGGTAGTAGCTGTTCAACGTCAGGTTCAGCGCGCTGCCGCTGCTGGTGATGTTGGCGTTGATGGAAATATTGTTCTGGGCATTCAGGGTCAGGTTGGAATTGGAGGCCCCGACCTTGTTGATGTTCGCGCTGACAGTGATGTTGCCGGCATCCGATCCGCCGCTGTTACCGGTTGTCAACGTCACGTCCGTGCCGCCGTTCAGCAAACCCACGATGGTCGAGGCCCGGATTTTTGAACTATCGCCGCTCGAACTGATGGCGTTAACAGGATCTGCCGTCGTGTTGTTGGGGGCAAACGAATCGCTCACCACTTCCAGATCGTAAGGGTCGATGTACCACTGGCCGCCGCTGCCTACCGTCGGCACCTTGACCACATCCAGCGACTTCAGACCGGAAGTCTCGACATAGCCGCCCTTGCCCGCCGCGCCCTGCGCCGAGACATCGCCGTCGATGTAAGCCGCGCCGTCCGAATACAACACCACGCTGCCGCCCTTGCCGGTGCTGGCGCCGTCGGCGCTGATATTCGACGACGCCGTGGTCGTCAGGTTTTGCGAAGCGCGCAGGAAGATGCGGCCGCCGTCGCTGACCACGCTGCTGGCATTGATGTTGCCGCTGTTGTTGATCAGGCCGGCGGCGATGCCGATGCGGCCTGCCGCTGCTGAAATGGTGCCGAGATTGGTGACGCTGCCGGCGGAGCCGGTCACGTTCACCGACACGCCCGGCGTGGCGGTGTCGACCAGTTGCACCGTCTGGCCTGCAGCCAGCAGGATCTCGCCGTTCGGGCTGGTGATCACGCCGCTGTTGGTGACGTTGGCGCCGATCAGATAAACGCTGCCGCCGGTGGCGCTCTTGATGGTGCCCTGGTTCTCCACGCTGCCGGCAGTCGCGCCGTTGTTGAACGTCAGACGTCCTGCCAGAAAATCGCTGTCGCTGATGTTCAGCGTACTTGCAATGAAACGGGCGACGTCGACTACGCCGGTCGGGCCGACCAGGATGCCGTTCTGATTGATCAGGGCAACCGTGCCGTTCGATTTCAACAAGCCGTAGATCAGCGACGGATCGGAGCCGGTCACGCGCGCAAGGAAGGCTGCCGCCGCGTTCGGCTGGCTGATGTCGACCACGGCGTTGGAGCCGATGCTGAACGTCGTGAAGCTGCCGATCGCCTGGCCCGAGGTCTGGTTGATGTTGAGCGTATTGCCGTTTTGCGTGATCGTCGCGTTGCCGTAGGTGATGGCGCCGCCGGTCGGCAAGGTGTTCACTGGCGGCGCCGCTGCCAGCGCCGACACATTCCATGCCGCGCAGATCGCCGCGGCCGTCACCGAGATGCGCAAGGACTTGCCGAACATCGCGCGCCACGAGCGGCGCAGCAGGCCTGTCAGCAGGGTCGGCACCGGTTTGCGCGGACGCCGGCTCATGGTCAGGCGGCGATTGCCCACGCGCAGGGTGAACGACGGCGGCAACAATTCGACGCGCGCGGCGTCCTTGCCCGTCATAGTTTTTTGGCCTGGATTATTCATGTCAGAACCCCAATGTCGCGCTTACATGCGCATTCAGATCACCACGTTTTTCGGTCAGCGACGTACCCGGGTTGGCGACCCGGGCGACGTCCAGTTTCACGTTGAAGTCGCGGCCCAGCGCATAGCGCGCGCCGAAGCCGATGCTCGCCACCGTCAGATTGTTGGGCAGGCCGCTGCTGCCGACGTTGTTGTTGTAGCCGCGACCGATGTCGTAGAAGGCCAGCAGGCGCAGGTTGCCTTTGCTCGCCAGTTCGGGCGTGTAGACCTCGGCATTGACGATCAGGCCGCTGTCGGCGGCGACGGCGCGTTCGGTGAAGCCGCGCACGGTGGTGGCGCCGACCAGCCCGAATTGTTCGGCCGAGACCAGCGGGTCCTTGGCGTATTGCCCGGTGAAGGCGATGCGCATTTGCCAGTCGCTCTGGAAGCCTTTGAAAATCGAGGCGCCGGCGCGCAAGATCATGAAGTCGTCGTGCGTATTGCGGCTGCCCGGCGTCAGGTAGGAATAACGGTCGGTACGGCCGTCGGTGGTGGTGTTGGTGTAGGACGTGCCGGTGCCCCAGTTGCGCGCGAGGCCGATGTTGTAATCGGTGCTCTGCGTGGCGCTGCGCGTCTGGCTGCTGTAGGTCGCGCTCAGCGGCATGGTGGTGTAGGGCACGCAGGACGCCACCGGCGGCGTCGGCGGCGCGATGCTCAGCTCGACGCCGCCGATGCTGCAGCGCGAGTCGATTTTTTTGTAATCGACGCCGAACACCAGCTTGCTGCTGGTCTCGCCTTCGCGCGCGAAGAAATGGTTCCAGCGCAGGCCGTAGACATCGCCCTTGCCGGTGAAGCCGAGCAATCCGCCCAGCGTCGGCGACGATCCCGGAGAATTGACGCTGGACTTGCCGTAGATGAAATCGATGCTGTCGCCGATGCCGTAGAGCGGAATGCGATAACCGAGCGAGTAGAGATCGACCTTCACGCCGCTCGGGCTGTCCGGCGAGGTGGTGTAGGCCAGCGTACCGACCTGGTCGCGGTCGAACAGGTTGGCGTACTGGACCGCCACGCCGGTGCGCCAGTTGCCGGTCGACGCGGCGCCGGTGTTGTCGAGCGTCATGAACACGCGCAGCGGGTCGTTGTCGGTGACCTTGATCTCGGCGTTGATCTTGCCGTCTTCTTCGCTGGAGCTCAGGTTGACGTTGATCTGCTTGGCCGGGCTGTCGTTGCTCAGTTGCACCGCTTCTGAAATGACGCGCAGATTCGGCGTCTTGCCGATCTCCACTTCCGGCAGGCTGGCGCGGATATTCTTTTCGCTGAAGTATTTGTTGCCGGTGACGGTGACGTCCTTGATCATGTTTTCAGTCACCTGAATCCTGACCACGCCGCTGGTGAGTTCCTGCTCCGGCACATACACTTGCACCGCGCTGTAGCCTTCCTTGCGATAGGCGTTCTCGAGCGCTTCCAGCGCTTTCTGCACGTCGCCGTAGACGCGGCCGGGGCCGACCATCGGCGCCACCAGATGCTGCACTTCTTCCGCGGACAACAGCGTGTTGCCATCGACCTGGAAGCGCACGATATTGAAGCTGTCGTCGGCGAGCGCGCTCGCGGCCGCAACCGTCAATGTCATCCCCAATAAACACTGCAGTAAACGTTGTTTCATTTTTTTATTTCGTTCTCAGGACGACGGCCGCCGGGCGCCGGTCTACCCGGCAACCGACCTGACGTCGTCTCGATTTATGATGGATTCCCTACCCTCTTTTTGCCGGTGCACCCGCGATGCGTCCGACGTGCTGCATACTGCCCTGCTGCACTGCCTGCAGTGTTGCCGTATCGATATCCCCTACGGCGTCCCCTACTGCATTGCAAATACCAAGCTCGCAACGACAGCCGGAAGAACGCGAGTATCGCGGCATTTCCGGCCTTGTTTATTCTTCGGAGAGTTGTTGTACGACGGCAGTTGCCAGCGCCGCATGCGCTGCATCGGTTTCGCGGATCTTCTTGTTCTTCTTGCGCGAGATACGAATGATGCAGGCGATGTTGCGACGAAAACCACCGTGCCCGCGCCACCCACCCCGAACAGCGCGACATACTTGCGAGTATAGATAGAGAGCCTATTGCCTGTCGACAAAAATTAACACTATCCGGTATCGGTCTTAACTTAACTGACAAAGACCTGTCGGAAAAATTTCCACCTGGAAAATTAATCTCGAAAATCTTGCCGGCAAAGCACTTTCACCGTTGTTATTTTGTCTCGAAGGTGGTCACGCCATCCCAATCCGGCGGCAATGAATGCGCACGGAAATAAGCGATGCGCTGCAGGTAGAGATCGTACAGGCCATGCGCATCCTCTTGCCGCAAGGCAATAATGATTTGCTCGGCCTGGTCCCACTGTTGCTGACGCACCAGCGCCAACGCCGCCGTCCACTTATCGAGTTGCTCGCGCTGCGCCGGCGTCAGTTCCGACGCCAGTCCCAGCGGTTCGAAAATCGGCACCGGCTCGTTCTTGCCCTTGACGCGCACGCTGTCGAGTTCGCGATAGGCGAACTCCGGTGCGGCGGCGCGCGTGGCTTGTCCGACCAGCACGCCGACGCCGTAGACCTTGGTGATCGACTCCAGCCGCGACGACAGATTGACGGCGTCGCCCATCACCGTGTACGCCTTGCGGATCTTGGAGCCCATGTCGCCCACGCGCATGTTGCCGGTGTTGAGGCCGATGCCGATCTTCAGCGGCGGCCAGTTGCGCTTGGCGAATTCTTCATTGAGCACGATGCAGCTTTGCTGCATCTTCAGCGCCGTGGTCACCGCGCGCGCGGCGTGGTCGGGCAAGGCAATCGGCGCCCCCCAGAAGGCCATCACGGCGTCGCCGATGTATTTGTCGAGCGTGCCGCGGTTGCCGCGGATGTCTTCCGACATGGCGGTCAGGTAGGCGTTGATGTATTCGCGCAATTCGTTGGGCTGCAGGCCTTCGGAAATTGTCGTGAAGCCGCGCACGTCGGAGAACATCACGGTCAGTTCGCGGCTCTCGCCTTCCATGTTGTAGCTGGCGGGATTGGCGGCCATTTCGGCCACCAGTTCGGGCGCGACGTATTCGCCGAACAGATTGACGATGGCGCGGCGGTTGCGGTATTCGAACAGATAGCCCCAGCCGAGGTTGCAGATGAACAGCGCCGCGATCAGGATCAACGCGGTCGCCATCGGCAACACCAGGCCGGCACTGTCGTACAGCCAGAAGTTGAATGCACCGATGCCGAACGCGGCCGCCGACGACAGCACGATGGACAGCAAAGGGCCGAGCAGCGGCAGCAGCAAACCCAGCACCAGTCCGATGACCGCGATCTGCACGAGGTTGAAGCCGACCGCGAATTCCGGCTGCTGCTTGAAGTCGCCGTCGAGGATGGAGGCGATGATGTTGGCGTGGATTTCGACGCCGGGATAATTCGGGCTCACCGGCGTGGCCCGCAAGTCGTACAAGCCCGGCACCGTGGTGCCGACCAGCAGGATGCGACCGGCCAGGTCGTTCTTGGGAATGCGTCCCTTGAGGATGTCCACCGCCGACACATAGCGGAAGGCGCCGCCGTGGACGCCGCCGCGACCGCGATAGGTCACCAGCGTAGTCAGGTGGCGCTCGACCGGAATGAACATCGGGCGCGGTTTGGTATCGAGTGCAATCGATTCGAGCGCGCCGTAATCGCGCAGCTGTTGGTCCGACATCACGGCATCCTGCTGCAGGAAAATCGGCTTCATGCGCGAAGCGCCGAGCGCCGAGCGCGCGCTCGCCAGCGCCAGCGATTCGTAGAAATTGTCGCCGACCTGGGCGATCAGCGGCACGCGGCGGATCAGGCCGTCGCTGTCGAGCAGCGGATTGAAGAAGCCGCCCGCTTCGGCCGCTTGCTGCAATTGCGGCAGGTTGGCGCCGTAGGCTTTCCAGCGGGTGACGTCGAGACGGCGGCCGCCCAGCGTGGCGGTGGTGAAGACCGGCTTGGGCAGCTCGCCCTTGGCGATGGCGTCGGGCTCGTTGGACAGGTTGTAGCCCATCACCACCGGCCGGCCATTGATGGCCGCAGCCATGCGCGCGTCGAAATCGAGTTTGGGCTTGAGCGCCTGCAATTGCTGGCCGAATTGCGGCAGCGATTTCAGTTCGCTGCGAGCGAGGCTTTCCAGGGTGGCGTAGCCGGAGCTGTTGTCGGGTTCGGCGAACAGTACGTCGAAGGCGACGGTCTGCGCTTCGTAGCTGTCGGTCATCTTGCTGATGAGGGCGGCGACGACGTCGCGGCTCCACGGCCAGCGACCGATTTCGCCGATGCTCTTTTCGTCGATGTCGACGATGACGATGCGCGGATCGGTCTCCACCTTGGCGATGCGCATGCGCATGTCGTAGAAGAACAGATCGATGCGGTCGGTCAGCAAGCCGGGCAGATAGCCCATCACCTGCGCACCGGCCGCCAGCGTCAATGCCAGCGCCAGCAGCCAGCGCCCACCGTGTTTTGCGAAGAGACGACGCAGCACAGCTTCCCCCTGAGATTTATTTGTTGCGATGATGCCAGCAGTCATGGCCGATCACAATGGAATTTACAGGGAAGCACATCGAAGCAACATTCTTCTCACGCTCCGTCGTCCTGACGAAAGCCAGGACCCAGTGACGTTGAAAGCATGAGGGGGAGCTTGAAAGGACGAACGACGCTGGGTCCCAGCGTGCGCTGGGACGACGGCGTGTTTTTTACGCGTCAGAGCAAATCAGGAGAATTTCCGTACGGCATCCAACGCCAGGCCGGAACCGATGCTGCCGAACAGGTCGCCTTCGACTTGTCGCGCATTCGGCACCAATGCGGCGATGCGACGGCGCAGCAGATGCACGCCGCTGGAGCCGCCGGTGAAGAACACCGAGTCGATGGCGTCGGCCTTGATGCCGGCGTCGCCGAGCAGCTTGCCGACGGTCTGTTCGACCGACTCCACCAGATGATCGATGCTGGCGTCGAAATCGGCGCGCTGCAATTGCAGCGACTCCGGCGGACGCAGGCGATCGAGGTCGAGCGTAACCGATTCGCCGCCGGACAAGCCGATCTTGGCCGCCTCCACCTGCAATGCCAGCCAGTGGCCGGCGCGCTGTTCGACCAGGTCGAGCAGGCGCGCGAACTTGTCGCGCTCGCTGACTTCGCGATAGACGTCCTGCAATTGCTGCCAGGCCTTGCGCGTGTAGATCAGGTTGATGGTGTGCCAGGTCGCCAGGTTGAAGTAGTAGCCGGACGGCACTTCGCTGTTGCCGGCGAGCTTGCTGCCAAGGCCAAGCAGCGGCATGACGCTGGACAAGCTGAGGTATTTGTCGAAATCGGTGCCGCCGATATGCACGCCGCCGGTGGCGAGGATGTCGTCGCGACGCTCGGTTTTCTTGGCGCGCTCCGGCGACAGGCGCACCAGCGAAAAGTCGGAGGTGCCGCCGCCGATGTCGGCGATGAGCACGAGTTCTTCGCGGGCTATGGTGGATTCGTAATCGAAGGCGGCGGCGATCGGTTCGTACTGGAAATCGATGTGCTTGAAGCCGACCGCGCGCGCAATTTCTTCGAGCGTGTCTTGCGCCAGTTGATCGGCTTCGGCGTTGTCATCGACGAAATGCACCGGACGCCCCAGCACCACGCTGTCGAAGCGACGGCCGGCGGAACGTTCGCCGCGTTGTTTGAGTTCGCCGATGAATTGCGACAGCAACGCGCGGAACGGCAAGGCGCGCCCGCCGACTTCGGTCTGGCCGTCGATCATGCCGGAGCCGAGCAGGCTTTTGAGCGAACGCATCAGACGGCCTTCGTAGCCGGCCAGATACGTCGACAGCGCGGCGCGGCCGTAGCTGAATTCGTTTTCGTCGGCGTTGAAGAAGACCACCGAAGGCAAGGTCATCTTGCCGTCTTCCAGCGCCAGCAAGGATGGTTGTCCCTGCCTGCTCCATCCCATCGTGGAATTGGACGTCCCGAAATCCACGCCGCAAGCGTCTGACATGCTTATCCCTGCCGTATTTTTGCAAAGGCCGGATGATATAGAAAAGCACGGCGCATGTCTGTAGTAAAGCGGATACCTTGCACGCGTCTTTCCGCATTGCGGGAAAATTGCCTAAATAACAAACAAAATCACTTGAATGCCACGGTAAAACTGGCGCCGGGCGCCGCATTCTCCGCCCACAGCGCCCAGCCGTGCGCCTGCGCGATTTCCTCGCAGATCGACAAACCCAGCCCGGCGCCTTCGTCGCGCCGATGGGCGCCGCGCCAGAAGCGTTTGAACAACTGCGGCATGGCCTCGGCAGAAATACCGTCGCCGTAGTCTCTGACCGTGATGCCTTGCCGGTTGACGTCGACGTCAACCGCGCTGCCGGGCGGAGCATGGTGGATGGCGTTCTCGATCAGATTGCGCAGCAGGACGAACAAGGCGCCGCGATCGGCCGCGACCATCACCGGCTCGTCATTGGCGGCGCCGACGACATGGACCTCGCGTCGCAGCGCAAGGCGTTCGAGTTGCGCGGTCGCTTCGGCGGCGATGTCCTTGACGTCGATGTCTTCCATCGCGTAATTCTGGCGCTCGCTGGCTTCGGCCAGGTGCAGCAGTTGATGCACCTGGCGCGCCATGTGATCGAGATCGCGCAGCAAGGCGCTGCGGTCCTGCACGTCATTGCCGCCCGCGAGTTCGATCTGGCCGCGAATCAGCGCCAGCGGCGTCTTCAGCTCATGCGCCGCGGTGGCGAGGAACTCGCGTTGCACGCGATAGCCGTCGTCGAGCCGTTGCAGCGCCAGATTGAAGGCGTTGAACAACGGCGCGAGTTCGCTCGGCACGCCTTCCAGCGACAGACGCGCCGACAGGTTGTCGACCTGGATCTTGCCAGCCGCGGCCGAAGCTTCGCGCAACGGTTTCAGGGCGCGATGCAGCGTCCACACCACCACCAGGCTGAACATCAACATGGCGATGATGGCGGCGACGATGACGATTTTTTGCGTCCTTTCGCTGTCGCTGCCGAGCATGACGCGGTGCATGCGTTCGCTGCGCATCATCTGCACATAGAACTGCCGACCGTCGTGCGTGAACGGCAAGGTCATCACCTGCAGCATGCCGGCGCCGCCGACCAGCCGGAAGCGACTGCGTTCCGCATCGAAGTCCTCGCCCTCCGGTACGTAGGCAGTCGCGCCGTTGTCCGACGACATCAGCAGCGCGCCGTGCTGGTCGAGGACGCGGTACGCCGCATCCTGCTGGAGTACGCTGTAGACCGCCGTCATCTTCTGATTCAGCCGAATGCCGTCAGGCATGCCGGCGGCGTTGAAATGCAAGCTGCCGACGATGCGTTCGGCATTACGGCTGAGTTCGAGGTTGATCAACATGTCCGGCCCCCAGCGCAGCAGCAAGGCGAGCGCCAGCACGATGATGCCGCTGATGCAGGTCAGCACGATCGCGGTCGTGGTCAGCAATCGAAAGGACAGGCTTTTCATGACGCCGCCTGCGCTTGCTTTTCCGCATCGAGCAAGGCATAGCCGTGGCCGCGGATGTTGGCGATCTGCAGCGTGGAATCGATGGCGACAAGCTTGCGGCGCAGACGGTGCAGCGCGACGTCGAGCGCGTTGGGCGTGACCGGCGCCGACAACCCCCATGCCGCCGCTTCCAGCGCGGAGCGGCGCACGGCCTTGCCGGCGGCGCGCACCAGCACCAGCATCAACTGCATCTCGGCGGCGGCCAGCGATACCGATTCGTCGCCGTGACGCATGCAGCCGGCGTCCGGTTCGACGAGGATGCCGGCGAACTGCGGCGCCAGGCTTTGCAACTGCGCCGGCCGCCGCAACAGGGCGCGCACGCGCGCCACCATTTCTTCCATCGAGAACGGCTTGGGCAGATAGTCGTCGGCACCGGCTTCGAGGCCGGCCACGCGGTCATGCAGCGCATCGCGCGCCGTGAGCATCAGGCAGGGCGTGAGCACATTGCGCGCGCGCAACTGGCGCACCAGATCCAGGCCGTCGCCGTCCGGCACGCTGCGGTCGAGCACCAGCACCGGATAGGCGATCTGCGAGAAACCGGCGAGCGCATGCGCGATGGTGGAATAGACGTCGGCCTCGATGCCGGCCGCCGCCAACGCCTTGACGATCAGCGCGGCCATGCGCTCATGATCTTCCAGCAACGCGATGCGGTTCATATCCGTCCTCAGGTCTTAAAATTTATAAAGATAGCCCAGTCGCAGCGACGGCGTGGTCGAACGATCCACCAATGGGCTGTCGGTGATGCCGCTGCCGTAGTGTGTCACGCTCAGGTCGAGGAACATCAGTTGCGACCTGGTCAGGCTGTAGTCGGCGCGCAATCCTGCGCTGGCATTGGTGGTCGACTTGCCGGTATAGGCCGCGCGCGTCGACGTCGCTTCCGTCGACTTTACGCCATAGTAGTAATTGACGTAGTCGTTGTTCATCCAGGTCACGCCCAGATGCGGCGTCAGCTTGACGCGGCCGACGCTGAAGCCGCGTTCGACGCCCAGCTTGACGGTCTGGCCGTCGCTGTTGCCGGCGGCCTTGAGCCACTCCAGCGTGAATTTGGCGAACGGCGCGCGCCATGCGGCCGCGCCGCCCAGCCAGAAACCGTCCTTGCGTTCATCCATGCCGTTGAGGATGGGAGCGTCGCCGGACTTGTAGCCATCGTTGGAATACTTGGCGCGCAGGGTGAAATCGAACTGGCTGACGCTGCCCAGCTTGAAGTCTGCGGTGGTGCCGGCCACGTGGAAGTACTTGCTGTTGTATAAAAGAATGGGCAGCGCCCTGGTCTTGGTGCCGTAGCCGCGGTAGGGGCTGCGCTGGATGCCGACGCCCAGGCCGAGGCCCAGGGCCGGCTCATCGGCGTTGGCGCCTGCATTTACGTCGGCTTTTGCATCGACTTCCTGTGCGCAGGCAAAAGAAGCGGTGCTGGCCGCCACGCCGAGGACGATGATGTTGAGGAAAGACTGGTAGTGCCGCATGAAGACTCCCGGATCGGATGCATCGTGTTGGAAAGGAATATTGCGACACGATGATCCGACAGGGAGTCTTACTGCTCACTTACCGCCGGCCTGTACGAATGCGCCAGGTCCACGCAGTGAGAGCGACGCCGATCAGCGCCGGCAGGCTGACTGCCGCGAAATCCCGTAGCAGCGCCGACGGCGCACAGATGCCGGCGGCGACTTCCCATACATGGAAGGCGGCGTGCGCGATCAGCCAGACCGTCGCCGCCGCCCACAAGGCCGGCCGCTGTGCCGGACGCACTGCGCCCAACGCAAAGGCCGCGCCGAGAAACAGTTGCACGATGCCGATGTCGCGCACGAAGTGCTGGTTGAAGAAACCTGTCTCGCTGACGCCGGGAACGATCTCGTACCAGGTCTTGGGCGCGATCAGCATGAACACGCCGTTCACGCACAGGAACAGGACGTTGAAACCCAGCGGCAGCCAGAGCAGCGCGGGAATGCGCCTTGCAGTTGCAGCATGCATCATGAGCAATCCGTCACGCCGGCTTCTTCGACTGGCTGAACCAGGTGGCGAAGTTCACCGTGCCCAGACGCGCATCGTTGCCGGGCATGAGCGACTTGTCGTTGAGCCTGACGCCGAAGTACAGCGCCTCGGGATCGGGGACGACATGGCGCGCATCGCCAATATTAGTCAGATAGCGTTGCACCAGTGCGGCCAGGCTGACACACTCGGGGCCGGCGATTTCCACCGTGCCGTTGACCGGCGCGGCCAGCGTGTAATCCGCCGTGGCGGCGGCGACGTCATCGGACGAAATCGGCTGCACCAGCGCCGGCGACAGGCGCACGGTATCGCCGTCGGCGCCTGATTGCGCAATGCCGCCGAGGAATTCGAAGAACTGCGTGGCGTGTACGATCGTGTACGGAATCTTGCCGGCTTTGATCAAGGTCTCCTGCGCCATCTTGGCGCGGAAATAGCCGCTGTCGAGCAGGCGATCGGTGCCGACCACCGACAGGGCGACGTGATGCTGCACGCCGGCGGCGGCTTCGGCGGCGAGCAGGTTGCGGCCGGATTTTTCGAAGAACTCCAGCACGGCCTTGTCTTCGAAAGAAGGTGAATTGGCCACGTCCACCACGACTTGCGCACCGGCCAGCGCAGCGGCCAGACCTTCGCCGGTCACCGCATTGACACCCGAGGCCGGCGAGGCAGCGAGGACTTCATGGCCGCGCTGGCGCAGCAGGTTGACGAGTTTGGTGCCGATCAGGCCGGTGCCGCCGATAACTACGATTTTCATACTTAGACCTTTAGATTTTTGCCCGGGATACGGGCAGAGATGACATGCTCAACGCAGACGCCCTGCAGCAGCGACTGCGCGCCGCGCTGCATTGACCTTGCCATCCTAAGTGTGAAAGAATTTCGCGGAAATGACACATATCCCTGAATTCCTGCCACATCGCGTCAAGCCGCGCCAAATACTCTTCGTCGCCTATCCGGACATGGGCCTGCTCGATGCGACCGGGCCGCAGACGGTGTTCTGGGCGGCGTCCAAAGCCATGGAAAAACGCGGCCTGCCCGGTTACCTGCGCCATATCGCCAGCCTTGCGGGCGGGCTGATGCACACCGCGGAAGGCGCCGCCATCGATACCGCGCGCATGACCGACTTCGACCTCGCCGACATCGACACCATCGTGGTGCCGGGCTCGCCGCATATCGTGCAGGTGCTGGACGCTTGCGAAGCGCTGATTGGCTGGTTGCAGCAGGCGTCTTCAGCAGTGCGGCGCACGGCGTCGGTATGCAGCGGCACCTTTTTGCTGGCGCAGGCAGGCTTGCTGGACGGCCGGCGCGCCGCGACACACTGGGCGATGTGCGACATGCTGACGGAACGCTTTCCCGCCGTCGAGATCGACCGCGACGCCATCTTCGTGCAGCAGGACACGCTGTGGACTTCGGCCGGCGTCAGCGCCGGCATCGATCTCGCGCTGGCGCTAGTAGAGCAGGATTGCGGACGCGAAGTCGCGATGGAGGCGGCGCGCGAGATGGTGGTCTTCCTCAAGCGCCCAGGCGGCCAGGCACAGTTCAGCGAACTGCTGCAATCGCAGACGCAAGGCAGTTCCGCATTCGATGAACTGCACACCTGGATAGGCAACAATCTCGGCAGCAGGAACCTGACCGTCGAAGCACTGGCCGAACGCGCGCGCATGAGCCCACGCAATTTCGCCCGCACCTACAAGCAGGAAACCGGTCGCACGCCGGCCAAGGCGGTCGAGATATTTCGCCTGGAGGCGGCGCGCCGTTTGCTGGAAGACTCTTCTCACAACATCGATCAGATCGCCGACAAGTGCGGTTTCGGCGATGAAGAAAGAATGCGGACCACCTTCCAGCGCAACCTCGGCGTGGCGCCGCGCGACTATCGCAAGCGTTTTTCGCGTTAAGAACTGTTGGGCTACTTCTTTTTCAGCAGGCCGAGCGCGAGCAAACTCTGCGCACTCGCCACGATGGCCTCTTCATTCGAGCGCGGCGCCCAGCCCAATACGCGGCGCGCCTTGTCGTTGCTGACCTGACGCACCTTGCCCAGCTCTGGCACCACCAGCGCGACCGAACGATCCAGCAGCGCCAGCACGCGCAGCAACCAGTTCGGCAGCAGGCGCGTCGGCACGCGTGCGGCGGCTTTCCCCATCCGCGCTTTCAACATGCGCGCGACTTCCTGCAGGGGAATGCTCTCGCCGGCGACGGCCAGGAAGCGCTGGCCTGTCGCCGCCGGGTCGGTCATTGCCAGCAAGTGCAGTTGCGCCACGTCGCGCACGTCGACGATGCTGAAGGTGATGCGCGGCAGGCCCGGCATTTCGCCGTCCATCATGCGTCGGATGATTTCTATCGATGTCGAGACATCCGCGCCCAGCGCCGGGCCGAAGACGCCGACCGGATTGACCACCGACAACTCCAGTGCACCGCCTTCGCGGGCGATGAAATCCCAGGCGGCGCGCTCGGCCAGGGTCTTGGATTTGTAATAGGCGGCTACCTGCGGCGCGTCCGGATTGGTCCAATTTTCTTCGGTGAACGGCTGCGACGTGTCCGGCATACCATAACCGACGGCGGCGAAAGAGGAAGTCAGCACTACGCGTCGAACGCCGGCGTCGCGTGCCGCGCGCAACACGCGCAGCGTGCCTTCGCGCGCCGGCACGATCAGATCGTCCTCATGCTTCGGCACGCTGGCGGGGAACGGCGAGGCGACGTGCAAGACGAAGGCGCATCCCGCCACGGCCTCCGCCCAGCCGGCGTCTTTGAGCAAATCGGCGGTAACGAAGCTCAGTCCGGCGTCGGATTGCACGCCGCCAGCGTGAAGCATCGCGCGTACTTCGGCCTCGCGGGACAATGACCGCAAGGTGGTGCGCACGCGGTATCCCGCCTCCAGCAATTGTACGATGCAGTGCGCGCCGATGAATCCCGAACCGCCTGTGACCAATACCAGTTCTCCGTCCGCGCAATTCGTTCCATTCGCCATGATTTTCCTTTCAGTGTGAGGCGTGGCGGAATTCCGCTGGACGCCGGATCACAGGGATACTAAGCTTGAAGTCAGGTTGAAGGTCAAGCACACAGATCAGGCACGCAAACAATCCCATGAAAATCAGCGAACTCGCAGAACAGACCGGCCTGACGGCGTCGGCCATCCGCTTTTATGAACGCAGCGGCCTGCTGCCGGCGCCGGAACGCGGCAGCAACGGCTATCGGAGTTATTCGGATGTCGACGTGCAGCGCGTGTACGTGATCCGCATTGCGCAGAGCCTGGGTTTTCCGCTGGACAGCGTCCGCGTCTTTTTCGATGCGACGCCGGCAGGTCCCGACGATGGCACCTTGCACAGCGTCGATGAGCGGCTGCGCGAGATGGACAAGATGATCGCCGCACTGCAGACGCAGCGCCAGGATCTGCGCATGATGCGCCAGACGATGATCGAAAGCTGGGAAACCGGCGGTTGCATCGACCCGTCGGCGATGGCCAAACGCATGAAGACGCAGTTGCATACGCCCGCTACGCGGCCGGCGAAGAAACCGATGCGCTGAGTGCATCGCTCGGAAATGGCCTGCGGGTTCGAACCTACTTCGCAATGGCGCAGCCGTGGTCGAGCAAGACCTCGGCGCTGCCTTCCTCGCCCTTGTCGAAGTTGACCGGCATGTTGATGAGATAAAAACCTTCGTCGCCGTCGTCGAAGCGCCCCCCGGTCAGCAGCAGGGATTGCGCGCCCATCGCCGTCGCGGCATGCGCGCTGCGCGCGGCCGCCAGCTTGAACGGATTCTGCGTTTGCAGGGCAGCGGCGCTCAGGCGCATGACGGAGTAGACGTGGCCGTCGAGCGCCAGCGGCATCCATTTGCCGAGAGGATCGCGCCGATGTGCCGACAACACCTGCGGCAGGTCGGCGCGCATGCAGTCGATGTGGATGTGCAGCTGCAACTGGCTGCGCGCGGCGGCGGAGTTGACTTCAAGGCCGAGCTGGCTCGGCTCCAGCGGGCGGCCGAGCGCTTCGCCGACGCGGTGGCGTTGTTCCCAGGCGTACTGCCAGTAGTTCGGCGCGTCGGCCTGCAGCAGCTCGCGGCTTTCGATGCCGGACAGGCGCGCGGTCGGGATCAGCAGATATTGCGCGGCGCCGACGATGTCCTTGAGGATGATGAAGCCGCGCGCGCGGTCGACCATGACGCAGGGTTGCGGATCGCCGGTCTTCTCGCTGCTGGGCACGCATTGCCCGCTGACGATCTGCCACAGCGCGTCGGGGTTGGCGGCTTGCGTTGGCGCTGTGAATGTCGCGAGAACGCTCAGGATGAAGCAGGACAGCAACGGGAACGAAAGAAGTCGCATGATGAATGGCTGGAGAAGAACCGCAATAGGGGGAATTTAGCGATCTGATGTGTCGCGCCGATTACAGCACGGAGCATCCGCTTTGGTGCAAACAAAAAACGCCGGAGCAATCCGGCGTTTTTTATTTGTCGAGATCCTTGGTGGCCTGCACCAGGCACTTGGACAGTTTGTCGAAATGCAGCCAGGCGGCCTGGCTGAGTTCCACCTGCTTGCGACGCGGGTCGTCGGTATCGGCCAGCACGATCCAGCCTTTTTCGCGCATGGATTTCAGACGCGTGTGCAGCATCGCCGGCGAGCCGAATTCGCTTTGCGCCATCAGGTCGCGCACCGACAGGCGCTGCTGCTCCTGTCCGGCCTGCGCGATGAAGGCAAGGATACGATCTTCCAACGGGTCCAGCGACGACAGCGACGGCAATCCGCGCAGCGCGTTGGCAAGCTGGAGAAAGCGCAGATAGATGTCTGCGGGACGGGCTGGTTTATCCATGGCTACGATATTTGTCTTGGTTTATAGCTGGCAAGAAATTCTTGGTTTTATTGAAATATGTTCTTAATTTCATAACGGATAATACGACAATGCTGCGATAATTGGCAATTCCGGCGTTATGCGACGTCCGGCTGCGCGGCGATTTCGCCACAGGTATTGCTGCACGTCACAAAATACACATGAAAACTGCGTAAGATACGCGCCGTTATGGACACCCTTCCCACACCTTCCGCCCGCCTGCGCCTCGGCCTCGCCACCGCGACGGTCACGGCGGTTTGCTATCTGCTGTCCTACATGGCCAACGACTGGCTGTTCAAGCAGACCGAGTTCACGCAAGGGATCGCCTGGATCTACCTGCCGGCCGGCGTGCGCCTGATCTGCACGCTGTTGTTCGCCGAGGCGGCGCTGGTCGGCATCTTCGTCGCCTCCCTGCTCGCAGCCTGCCTGTACAACCTGTTTCCGGCCGATCCCGTCACTACCGTGGGCTACGCCCTCATCTCGGCGCTGGCGCCTTATCTGGCCTATCGCTTCACGCTTGAAGGCATGGACCTGCGGCGCTCGCTGACCAACCTGACCACCGCGCGGCTGATGCTGTGCGTGCTGATCTACGCCTTGTCCAATCCTCTGCTGCAACTGATCTGGTTTGCCTTCCGCGGCGTTTCCTACCACTTCTGGTCCGGCCTGATCGTGATGTCGATCGGCGACCTGATCGGCTCGCTGATCGTAGTCTACGCGATCAAGACTTTGTTGTCTTTCATGCCATTGCCGAATCGCTAATCTTCCGCATTGCCTTTTCTTGTAATACGCACGAAATAATTCCCCGCTACGCTTCCGCATCGTTATAAAAATTATAGCGATAAGCCATTTGTCATATCTGTAACGGGAGCAAGTCATGCGTAGCTGGGACGAACCCAAGAAGCGGAAGGCCCGCGTCGAAATCATTCCGATGATCGACGTGATGATGTTTTTGCTGGTCTTTTTCGTGCTGATCAGCCTGAACGTGATTCCTGCGCTCGGCCTCAAAACCCATCTGCCCAGTTCCAGCACCGCCCAGGACCTGAAGCCGCAGAACAAGGCCGTCATCACCATCGGCCTGAAGGACGCGATCCAGGTCGACGGCGTCGATACGCCGCTCAACGGCCTGATCGCCCGCCTCAACGAAATCCGCAAGAACGGCGAGAAGCTCAACATCATCGTCAATAGCGACCGCGGCGTGGAAGTGCAACGCCTGGTGGACGTGATGGATGCGTTGAAGCAAGGCGGCTTCGATTCGATTTCCATCGCCACGCGCAAATCATGATTGCCAACGCGCCGCCGCTGCTGTTCCGCTTCCGCGAGACCGTCGCCACGATGCCGTCGGTGCTGGCGCTGGTTGCGCTGGCGTTGCTGGGCGTGCAGCAGACCGTCAAGCTGGTGCGTCATACCGACGAGACGCCGGTGCAGATTTCCCTGATGTCGCCTGAGCCACCGCAGGAGATACCCAAGCCGGTGCAACCACCCGAACCGCCCAAGCCGAAGGTCGTACAGCCGCCACCACCCGTACCGAAGCCGGTTCAACAGCCGGCCGCCAAACCGGTGGTCAATGCGCCTGCACCGAGCACGCCGACAGCAACGACGACGCCTGAATTGCCCGCCACAGCGCCCCGCGCTGCTGAACCGGCACCGCAACAACCCACGCCTGCGCCCGCTCCGGTCGCTGCTCCGGCACCGGCCAGACCCGTTGCCGCGAACGTCGAAGCCGAATACGTCGGCAAGCTGCGGGCGCATCTCAACAGCATCAAGCGCTACCCGACCGGACGCGAAGCCAGCCAGATGCGTCCGCAGGGCAAGGTGCGCCTGTGGTTCGTGCTCAAGCGCGACGGCTCGGTGGTCGATGTCGGCATCGATGCGTCATCGAACTCCATGCTGCTCGACGACGCCGCGCGCAAGACCATCACCCGCGCCAGTTTCAGCGCCTTCCCCGAGAACACCTGGGCGGGCGAGAACACACACCGTTTCACCGCAGAGCTGGAATTCATTCCAGGCGGCTGAGGCCTCAGCCGCCGGACATCCACGCATTTTTACTACAACGCCAATACCACCTTCAGGGGAGTAAGAACATGCAACACAAACTTAGCCGGCTATCGCTGCTGATCTCCGGCATTTTCATGGCATCCAGCCCAATCGCCTACGCTGCCGACGACGCCACCGAGGTCGGCAAGGTGACCGTGCAAGGCAGCGCCGGCACGCCGCAAGCCACCGGCCTGATCCAGGCCGAAGAATCGCCGAAGGCGCGCAGCTCGGTCAATCGCGACTACATGGAAAAACAAAGCGCCACCAGCAATCCGTACCAGATGATCAATCTGCTGCCGGGCGTGAACACGTATGACCAGGACGGCACCGGCCTGTTCGGCGGCAACATCCGCGTGCGCGGCTTCAACAGCGACCAGCTCGGCTTCACCATCAACGGCGCACCGGTCAACGACTCCGGCAGCTTCGCCGTCTATCCGCAGGAATACACCGATGCGGAAAATCTGTGCGACGTCTTCGTCACGCAAGGTTCGACCGACACCGAGGCGCCGCACGTCGGCGCCTCCGGCGGCAACATCGGCATGACCCTGTGCAGCCCGGAAGACGAACGCCGCTTCCGGGTCTCCACCATTTTCGGCTCCAACAATCTGCGCAAGCAATACATGCGCGTGGACTCGGGCAAGATCTTCGACGGCAAGTTCAAGTTTTTCCTGTCGTACTCGAACACGACCGCCGACAAGTTCAAGGGCCAGGGCGGCGCCGACAAGCAGCACATGGACTTCAACAGCAAGCTCGACCTGGGCAGCGGCAGCTTCATCGACGGCAGCCTGATGTACAACACGGCGGTCAACAACAACTACCGCTCGCTGACCAAGGCGCAGATCGCCCAGTTCGGCCGCGACTACGACTTCGGCACCCAGGCGCCGGTGCATCAGCCGGGCGTCAACGGCACCGCGCAAAACGATTCGACCTACGCCGCCAATGCCGGCATCAACACCGGCAACAAGGATCTCTACTACGGCTATAACCTCAATCCCTTCCGCAACTACCTGGCCACCGTCAATGCCCACTTCCAGCTGACGCCGACGTCCAGCGTCGACGTCAATCCTTACATGTGGTACGGCTTCGGCACCGGTGCGAATCAGTTGCAGACGCTCACCGAAGGCAATGCCGGCAACCTGCTGGGCGGCGGCGTGCGCGACATCAACGGCGACGGCGATACGCGCGACACCGTGTTCGTCTACGAAGGCAGCCGCACCCGCACCTATCGTCCGGGCGTGACGCTGAAGTACAACCAGCAGCTCGACAACCACCGCCTGATGTTCGGCTACTGGTACGAACGCGCGCGCCACCAGCAAACCGGCCCGTTCGCCACCATCGACAACAGCGGCAATTCTTCCGACGTATGGCAAAACAACTCGGGCGCATGGATCAGGAACCAGGACGGCTCTTACGTCCAGTATCGCGACACCATGACCATCAGCACCGGCAAGTCGGCCTTCGTGCAGGACAGCATCAGCATGATGCAGGACAAGCTGAACCTGCAACTGGGCGCACGCTATTCCAGCATCGACCGCAACTTCACCAACAACCCAAGCCAGAGCGCGAGCGGTTTTTACACGCTGCAAAAGTCGTATTCGGATTTCCTGCCCAGCCTCGGCCTGAAGTATCAACTGGATCAGGCGCGGTCGGTATTCTTCAACGCCGCCAAGAACTTCAAGGCGCCGGGCAACTTCTCTTACTTCGCACTGCTCTCGGGCAATACGATCGTCAATGGCGTATCCACCGGCGGCACCGTGCGCAACGTCCCGGTCGACAAGGAAACATCCTGGAACTACGACCTTGGTTATCGCTATTCGACCGACAAGCTGACCTTCTCCAGCTCGGTGTTCTTCGTCGATTACAAGAACCGCATCGCTTCGTCGTATAACCCGGACACCGGCAATCGTACCGACTTCAACGTCGGCGATTCCACCTCCAAGGGCTTCGAACTGGAATCAGGCTACGCGCTGACACGCAACCTGGCGCTGTATGGTTCGCTGTCCTACATCAAGAGCAAGATGAAGCAGGACATGCGCTGGGACGCGAGCAACTCGCTGCCGACCGCCGACAAGGAATTCCCCGACACGCCTAACTGGCTGAGCGGTCTGAGTCTGCAGTACGCGCAGGACGGCTGGTACGTGTTCGGCCAGGCCAAGTACACCGGCCGCCGCTACACCACGCTGGTCAACGACGACGCCATCGGCGGCTACACCGTGTTCAATGCCGGCGCGGGGATGACTTTCCCGTC
This sequence comes from Herbaspirillum sp. CF444, assembly GCF_000282135.1. Taxonomy (GTDB): domain Bacteria; phylum Pseudomonadota; class Gammaproteobacteria; order Burkholderiales; family Burkholderiaceae_D; genus Herbaspirillum. Next base: position 4,138 of record NZ_AKJW01000062.1, on the reverse strand, counting down.
GGTGGCATGGATCAAGAAGCCGACCGTGCGCTTCAACGTCTCCAACCTGTTCGACAAGCAGTACCTGAACCTGAGTTCGGGCAGCGGCAGCCAGTTCACCACCAATGCACAGGCTATCGGCAGCATCGCCGGCACGGCGCCGTCGTTCTACGTGAGCGCACCGCGTACGTTCTCGGTCACGTTAACGGCGGATTTCTAATCGTCAGTCCCTATGGGCGACGGGTGCAAACCTGTCGCCCCGAACATCTGCAAGAGAGGTAATCATGAACATGCAACTACTCCACGAAGTGGCTTTTTACCTGATGTACGCCTGCGCGGCGCTGGCGATCTTCGTGATCGTCGAGCGCGGCCTGTTTTTCGGTTACACGCTGCGCCAGGCCGTCGGGCTGGAAAAGGCCATGACGCATGCCGTGCAACACGTGCGCGAATTGCCGGATGCGCTGCGCTCGCGCGCCAGCCTGCCGTTGGCGCTGGTGTCGGAGATACTGGCTGAAAAGCATCACCTCGGTTCCGACAAGGACCTGGAGGATTTCAGCGAATCCGTCTACATCGCCCATCGCGGCGAAGTGCAACAGCGGCTGTGGATACTCGACACCATCGTCACTGCCGCGCCGCTGCTGGGTCTGCTGGGTACGATCCTCGGCATCATCGACACCTTCAAGGCGCTGGCCGTGTCGGGCGTGTCCGATCCGGGCCAGGTGTCGCAAGGCATCGGCACCGCGCTCTATGCGACGGCGCTGGGCATCGGCATCGCGGTGGTGGGCATGTTCTTTTTCAACATGTTTCAGGAACGCATCGAACGCATCAACGATCATCTGAAGGTCCTGATGCTGCGCGCCTGTGTCGGCCGCATTGCCGGACAAGACCAGCCGCAGCCGCACAACGGCAAACTGCACGTCGCCTGATTCAACCGACCACGAGACCATCCAATCCACATGCGTCCATTGCATACCTTTACCCGGCTGCTCTGCGCTCTCGCCGCCACCCTTGCCTTGCAAGGCAACGCCAGGGCCGAGTTCGCCATCCCCGGCTTCGAGCTGGTGCACACCGTGCCGCAAGAAACCGCACTCGCCACACCCGACCTGCGCGATGCGGTCACGGTGTGGAACAGCATGTTCGACGCCGCCAGGCGGGAGATCGTGTTCGGCCAGTTCTACGTCGCCGGCAAGCCGGGCGAAGCGCTCGACGGCATCATCGCGCATCTGGCCGCGGCCGGACAGCGCGGCGTGAAGATCCGCTTCCTGATGGAAAAGAAAGGCGAGTTCGCCTCCGATCAGGCCACCATCGACCGGCTCAGGCAGATTCCGAATCTGGAGTTCCGCCAGCTCGACTATTCCAGACTGACCGGCAACGGCATCATCCACGCCAAGTATCTGGTGGTCGACGGCGAAAGCGCCTATGTCGGCAGCCAGAACTTCGACTGGCGCTCGTTCAGCCACATCCACGAGACCGGCCTGCGCATCAGCGATGCGGCCATTGCCAGACAAGTGCAGCAGATTTTTGAAACCGACTGGAATGCGCAGGCGCTGATCGCGCAAGGCAAAACCGTGCCGGTGCTCAATGCCGGCGTGGTGCCTGCCGACGACAAACAAGCCGCCTACCTGGTCGCCAGTCCCAACGCCTTCAATCCTGCCGGCGTAGGCGATTCGCAAACCGAACTGGTGCGCCTGCTGGCCGCGGCCAAGACCGAGGTGCGCGTGCAACTGCTGGACTATGCCCCGCTCAGTTACGGCCCCAACAAGACGCGTCCTTACTATGCGGTGATCGACAACGCCATTCGTGCGGCGCTCACGCGCGGCGTCAAGGTCAAGCTGATGGTGTCGAGCTGGAACACCGAGCAACCGGCGATCCGCTATCTGCAAAGCCTGGCGGTCCTGCCCAACATGGAGATCCGCATCGTCACGCTGCCGCAGGCGTCGTCCGGCTTCATTCCGTTTGCGCGCGTGATCCACACCAAGTCCATGTCCATCGACGGCCAGGTCGCCTGGATCGGCACCAGCAACTGGAGCGGCGGTTATCTCGACAACTCGCGCAATCTGGAAGTCGTGATCCGCAACGAGAAGATGGCAAGGCGCGTGGCCGAACTGCATGAGCAGACCTGGAGTTCGCCCTACGCCCAGACTATCGACGTACTGAAAAACTACCCCCGGCCGGTCAAGGGAAAAGAGCAGGCCGACCCCTGAAGGCACAAGTTGCGCTACATTGGAGGCTCGGTCCAATCAGTTCAGCATGACGGAGCCTCCATGAATCCCATCCCCACCATTACTCTCGGCAACGGCGACCGCGTACCCGTGCTCGGCCAGGGCACCTGGAACATGGGCGAGTCGGCTGCCCGCGCAGCCGATGAAGTGCGCGCCCTGCAGCAAGGCATCGACCTCGGCATGACGCTGATCGACACCGCGGAAATGTACGCCAACGGCGGTGCCGAAAAAGTTGTCGGCCGGGCCATTGCCGGCCGCCGCGACCAGGTCTATCTGGTCAGCAAGGTGTTGCCTTTCAACGCCTCGCGCCAGGGGACGATCAAGGCTTGTGAAGCCAGTCTGAAACGCATGGCGGTCGAGCGCATCGATCTCTATTTGCTGCACTGGCGCGGCACGCCGCCTTTGTCCGCGACCATCGACGCGATGGAAACGCTCATCGAACAGGGCAAGATCGGCGCCTGGGGCGTGAGCAATCTGGACAACGACGACATGGCCGAATTGCTGGAGCAGGACAACGGCCATCACGTGCAGGTCAATCAGGTGCTGTACAACCTCTCGCGGCGCGGCATCGAATTCGACCTGCAGCCTTATTGCACGGAGCAGAACGTCGCCATCATGGCCTACTCGCCGATCGAGCAGGGGCGCATCCTCAAGGAGGCGGCGCTGGCCGCCATCGCCAGACGCCATGGCGCCACGCCCGCCCAGGTCGCCCTGGCATGGACGCTGCGCCGCCCGGGCGTGATTTCGATTCCCAAGGCATCCTCCTTGCAACATGTGCAAGACAACCGCGCCAGCCTGGAACTGGCGTTGAGCGCGACGGATTTCGCCGAACTCGACAAGGCCTTCCCGCCGCCCAAGAAGCGCCGTCCGCTGGAGATGCTGTGATGACGCCGTGAGGCCTGGCGGCTGAACGAGCGGCGCCGGCGAATTCGAAAGCAAGCGGCGGAGTGCCGCCGCGGCCTCGTCTTCCTACACTGTGCGATTGGCATGTGAAAGGATGACCCGATGAATACCGTTGCTGAACGCACCGACACGATTGCGCAACGCGCGCATGCGCTGAACTGGCAAGACATCGACGCCGAACTGAATCAGTACGGCTGCGCCCGTTTGCCGGCCTTGCTGACGGCGCAGGAATGCGACGCGCTGATTGCGCGTTATCCCTGTGACGAGATCTATCGCAGCCGCGTGGTGATGGCGCGTCACGGCTTTGGACAGGGCGAATACAAGTATTTCAGCTATCCCTTGCCGGAAATCATCGGCGCGTTGCGCAAGGCTTTCTATCCCCACCTTGCGCCGCTCGCGAATCGCTGGAACGAGGCCATGGGTATCGAGGCGCGCTATCCCTCTGCACATGAACAGTTCATTGCGCGCTGCCGCACCGCCGGCCAGCTACGGCCGACGCCCCTGATCCTCAAATACCAGACCGGCGACTACAACTGCCTGCATCAGGATTTGTACGGCGAACATGTCTTTCCTATCCAGATGGCGATCTTGCTGTCGGACCCGGGACGCGATTTCAGCGGCGGCGAATTCGTCATGACGGAGCAGCGTCCGCGCATGCAGTCGCGCGCCGAGGTGGTGCCGCTGCGCAAGGGCGACGCCGTCGTTTTCGCGGTCAACGAGAGGCCGGTACAAGGCACGCGCGGTTTTTACCGGGTGAAGATGCGTCACGGCGTGAGCCGTTTACGTTCAGGCAATCGCTATGCGGTGGGCGTGATTTTTCATGATGCGCTGTAAGTGCCGGTCGCGGCTGTCCGGATAAAAACGGCACTCCCGCCGTGAACGAGAGTGCCTTGATGCCGCCGCTATGGTCAGGCTGACTTGATGTTGTCCGGCGACAGCGGGATCTTGCGTACGCGCTTGCCGGTGGCGGCAAACAGGGCGTTCGCCACGGCCGGGCCGACCAGTGCGGTCGCCGGCTCCCCGATGGCGCCCGG